>NZ_JADZBI010000188.1 GCF_020852195.1 Hyphomicrobium sp.
GACTTGCCGTTGCCGTTGGCGCCGAGCAGCGCGATGCGGTCGTCCTGATCTATGCGCAGGTCGAGGCCGGTCAGGATGGGATGCGTTGGGTCATATCCGGAGGCAGCCTTCTCGATGCGGATCAGCGGGCTCGCGAGCGGCTTATCGGGGCTTGGCAGCGCGAAGGGGGCCACGCGGTCCTCCACCTGGTCGGCGATGGGCTGCATCTTGGCCAGGTACTTGACGCGGCTCTGCGCCTGCTTGGCCTTGGTTGCCTTGGCCTTGAAGCGGTCGATGAAGGCCTGGATGCGCCGGCGCTCGTCGTCCTGCTTCTTCTTGAGCTTGAGCTCAAGGCGCTGCCTGGCGCGGCGTGTCTCCTCGAAGTCGTCGTAGCCGCCCGTGTAGAGCGTGAGCTTGCCGCGGTCGAGGTGCAGGATGGCGCCCGCCGCGCGGTTCAGGAGGTCGCGGTCGTGGCTCACGATCAGGACCGTGTGAGGATAGCTCTTGAGGTAGCTTTCGAGCCAGAGCGTGCCCTCGAGGTCGAGGTAGTTGGTCGGCTCGTCGAGGAGCAGGATATCGGGCTCGAGAAAGAGCACGGCGCCGAGCGCGACGCGCATGCGCCAGCCGCCCGAGAAGGCGCGGCAGGGGCGCTGCTGGGCCTCCTCGTCGAAGCCGAGGCCCGCGAGGATGCTTGCGGCGCGCGCCGGAGCGGCGTGGGCACGCATGTCGGCGAGGCGGATCTGGATCTCGGCGATGCGGTGCGGGTCGGTCGCCGTCTCGGCCTCGGCGAGCAGGTCCGCGCGCTCGGTGTCGGTCGAGAGCACCCATTCGATCAGGCTTTCCTCGCCACCGGGTGCCTCCTGCGCGATGCGGCCGATGCGGGCGCCGCGCGGCACCGTGATGCTCCCCTGGTCGGCGTGGAGGTCGCCGGCGATCAGCTTCAGAAGCGTCGACTTGCCGGCGCCGTTGCGGCCGACGAGGCCGACCTTGTGCCCTTCGGGGATGGCGGCGGTCGCGTCCTCGAGGATCGGCCTGCCTTCGATGCGGTAGGTGAGGTCGTTGATGTGCAACATGGCTCGCAGGCGAATAGCCGCTCGGGCTCAGCTTGTCACGCGGGCGGTGAAGCAAGTGGCCCTGGGTCCCGGCTCTGCGCGGCTTCGCCGCTTGGCTGGGATGACACGCTGAGAGCTGTGCGCCGTTGTCATCCCGGCCGAGCGCAGGCGTAGCCTGCGGGAGAGCCGGACCCAGGGGCGATACGGGTGCGTTAGCCGGAGATGACGGGCTTCAGGGTCTCGAACAGCAGGCGCTCCTGCGTGTTGGGGTCCTGGATGGCGAGGTGGGCCGTGAACCAGTCCTTCAGCATGTTGCAGACGCGCGCGCGAGGCGCCTGGGCCAGCGCCTTGGGGTTGGCGAAGAGCTGCATGTCCGCCTGGGTCCAGCCGAGGCGGCCCAGCTCGCCGGCGAGGACGTCGTAGTCTGTCTTCACCGGTGCGGCGTGCTCGGAGGGCTGCTTACGGCCCTCGACGATGGCGCTGACGATGGCCACCACCTGGGCCTCGATCTCCGCGCTCTTGGCCGGGTCGTCGAGGCGCGCGACGATGGTCGGGCTACTCTCGCCCTTGGAGATGAAATCGTAGCAGCCGTCGCCGCTTTCCTGGGACAGCTGGTTCAAGTTGGCGAGAAAGGCGGCCGCCAGCTCCTTGTGGCGGACGGTCGAGGCGGCGAGCGCGTGCTTGGCATTCTCGCGACGCAGGGCGACAAGCTCCTCGATGAGATAACGCGTGATCTCCGGCTGCTCCTTGCGCGCGGCGGAGAGGCGCGCAACCTCGGCAACCCGCGCCTGATACCAGTCGGGGAACTCCTGCTTGACGGCCACCCACATGGTCCGGTTCTGCAGCTTGCGGTCGATCTCATCGGTCGTCGGCACGGCTGGGGCGGCCGCGGCCGGAGCCGCGGGGGATGGCTCTCCGGACGGCACGAGGTTGGCCGTCGTGGTTCCCGTCTGCACCGGAGCGCCGCTCTGCGTCTGGATGAAGCTCAGGATCTGGTCGGTGTACTGGCTGCTGAGCCAGAAGCCGGCGCCGGCCATCGCAACGAGGCCGGTTGCCACGAGGGCAAGCCTGCGGCCGCGCGAGGGAGCCGGCGGCGCGGGGTCGCGCAGCGGCGCGGTCATCTCGGAGGGCTTGCGGCTGTCGGTGGTGGCGCGCAGCGCAGGCGAGGGGCCGGCTGTCGGACCTGGTCCCGGTCCGGGTCCTGGTCCGGGCCTAGCTCCGCCAGCGGGAAAAGGGCCGGCCGTGCGCAGCGGCGGGTTGCCGAGCGGGCGCGTAGCCATCTGATCGGGACGCGTCGTCTCGCCCTGGGGTCGCCAGCTCTCCTGCCGCGACGGTCCCGGCGTATACGGAGCATGCGACTGGGGCGCGGGCGCGTTGGAGGCGGTCGCCTGCGGCGCGGCGGCTGGCTTCGGGGCTGCAGATGCGGGTGCCGTGGCGGCTGGCGGCGACGGCTCCTGTGCAGGAGAGGGTGCCGGCGCCGGCGCGATCTCCGGGACAACGGAGGCGGCGACGCGCCAGTCGGTGAAGCCCTGGCGCCAAACGAGGTCGGTCGGTTTCAGATGGGCGAGCTCGACGATCTTCTTGAGCTCGAGGTCCGACACGGGGCCGTGCTGTTTACCGTCCCGGGCGATGAACCACTGAATGTCTGTCTCTGAACCGCTCATACCCGCTCATACCATGAAGTGAGAAAGCCGGTCCAAGTCTTCACTTTGCCTTGAACCGCTTGTCGCAAGACGATCCCCCTTGGTCGTGTCCCCATTCCCCGGTCCGCGCTCGTCGCGGATCCCCATCCACAGAATGCCTTTGCGGCCCGGTGAAAATGCTTCGTTGGTCATGGACACCGGGCAGGGTGCCATGCAATTTGCGCACTTCGAGGTCTGATCAACATTGAATCCGGGCTTTTACAGGGCATTTCTTGCAGTTTGCGGGCCAGACCCGAGGGCTGCGTTAAGGCGCCGCCTTCTGGCGTGCCCGTGAGCGGCCTATAAGGCGCTCCGCCGCCGGCAAATTCCAAGGAAACGGGGAACCAAGAGAGCAATATGATGGCCATAGAGCGCACATTCTCAATCATCAAACCGGATGCGACGAAGCGCAATCTCACGGGCGAGATCAACGCCGTGATCGAGAAGGCTGGGCTGCGCATCGTCGCGCAGAAGCGCGTCAAATGGACCAAAGCGCAGGCTCAGGAGTTCTACGCCGAGCACAAGGAGCGGCCGTTCTTCAAGGAGCTGGTCTCCTTCATGACGTCGGAGCCGATCGTGCTGCAGGTGCTCGAGGGCGAGGACGCGGTGATCAAGTATCGCGAGATCATGGGCGCGACGGACCCGTCGGAAGCCAAGCGCGGGACCATCCGCAAGAGGTTCGCGCTCTCCAAGGGCGAGAACTCGGTGCACGGCTCGGACAGCTCGAAGTCGGCTGCCCGCGAGATCAAGCTCAACTTCACGGCCAAGGAGATCGTCGGCTGAGGCTGCGCACGGTCACACCACGAAAGCAAACGGGCCCCGCTGGGGCCCGTTTTTGTATGATCAGGATTTCTGACGGCGTAGATCAGCTGAGCTCCTGGACGCGGAAGAGCAGGCCGCCTCGCGGCGTCAGCGTCACGGTCGCGTTGATACCCGGCGGCTCGAGGCCCACGTACTCGGGGCGGAAGCGGCGCAGGAGGATCGACAGTGCCAGCGTGTTCTCCACCTGGCTCATGGCGCCGCCAATGCAGGAGCGCTTGCCGGCCCCGAACGGGATGTAGCTGTACTTCACCTGCTTGTGCGACTTGTCCATCCAGCGCTCGGGCATGAACGCCTCCGGGTCCTTCCAGAACTTCGGATTGTGGTGGGCACCGTAGCCGAACAGCACGATGCGGTCGCCAGGCTGGATCTCCTTGCCGGCGATGACGTCGGGCTGGGTAGCGACGCGGATCAGGCTCCACACCGGAGGGTAGAGGCGCATGGTCTCCTGGATGACGGAGCGGGTGTACTGCAGCGCCGAGTAGTCGGCCGCCGTCGGCTCGCGGTCGCCGCACACGGTCTCGCCCTCGCGGCGGATGCGCTCGGCGGCCTCGGGATGCGTGGCGGTCAGGTACATAGCCCAGGCCAGCGTCAGCGCCGTGGTCTCGGTGCCGGCCCAGAGATACTGCTTGATCTCGTCGATGGCCTGCTGCTGGTCGAATTCCGGAATCTTCGGGTCCGCGACCGCGGACTCGATCATCTTCAACAGCGTCTTCTCGCGCTCCTCGCGCGGGTCCGCCGCGAACACGGCGGGCGGCACGCTCCACCACGCCTCGACGGCCTTGGCGGTATCCTCTTCGCCGACCTCGAACAGGGCGTCGGCCTGGCGCTTCAGCCGGATGTCCTTATGGTTCGACACGTCCGTATAGGTCTTCACGCACTTGAACACGAAGTGCGGATTGAACGGCATGTCGCGGTCGAAGAGCGCCTTGCAGATCATGTCCGCGGCCAGCGTCCAGGTCTGCTCGACCATCTCGAAGGTCTCGCCGCTCCTGGCCAGCTCGCCCCAGTTGGCCATCTTGGTCTTGATGGCCTCGATGAAGTAGGGGATGTAGTCGCCGAACGCGCCCGGATGGAACGCCGGCTGCTGCGGCATGCGGATCTTCTGCCAGAGCGCGCCGTCGTGCGTGATCATGGACTTGCCGAAGATCGGCTTCAGCCCGTCGAAATACTTGATGTAGTTGTCGACCTTGGTCACGAGCACGTGCTTGAAGTACTCGGGCTCCGTGACCAGCACGACGCGCTGGTTGGCCATGTTGACGGGAATCACCGGCCCGTAGCGCTCCGCCATTTGCATGAGCAGGCGCATCGGGTTGTCCGGGTCCTTGAGCAGCGGCGAAAGGTTGAACCAGATGCTGCTCTCGTCGCCGAGGCCGAGGTTGGAATGTTGCTCAGTCGATTCTGCGGTCATGCAATAGTGTCTCCGGGGTGATCCGGTTAGGCCTACCGGTCCCGATTCATACGGAATGCCGTGCGAAGGCGATCTCGGCGGGCCCGTGAATACGTGTACGAGGGCGCTTCACTCGGCTACGGGCGCCTCTCCGGCGCGCCGCTTCTTTCATGAGCGGGCTCTTGCCGGTATGCCGCCCTACGTTCTGTGACTTACTCTAGCACGCGGGCACCGAGACCTTGGTGTTCCGGCGGTTACTGTTGGCGAGGTTTGAATAACGCAGTCTACGGCCTCGATTTTTCGACTGTCCATGCGGCAGCGTCGCTCAGCGACGTTTAGAGTCAACCAATCGCTGCCCCGGGAAGTTCAGTACCCGGCACGCGGGGGCCAGGGCGAGAAGAGCGCTTGCTCTTGGTTAACCCCAGCATTCTCAACAAGTTGCACGCTTACCACGTCCCCGGTCCACGCGGCTTGATCGCGCGCAACCCGGGCCAGGGCCGTGGGATAGAGCTTATGCTCAGCCGCGAGCACCCGATCGGCCAGCGTTTCCGGCGTGTCGTCCGGCAGCACGGGCACGGCCGCCTGGGCGATGATGGGGCCGCCGTCCATCTCGGGGGTGACGAAGTGGACTGTGCAACCTGAAATCCTGACGCCGGCGGCGAGTGCCTGCTCGTGCGTGTGCAGTCCCTTGAATGCGGGCAGCAGCGAGGGGTGGATGTTGATCATGCGGCCCTGCCAGCGCTCGACGAAGGGTGCGGTCATGAGGCGGAGGAATCCCGCAAGGGCGACCAAGTCTATGCGGGAGAGCTCGAGAACGCTCTGGAGCTGGCCTTCGAAGTGCTCGCGGCTTTCGTAGAGCTTGTGGTTGAGGGCGAGTGTCGCCAGCCCCTGTGCCTTGGCCCAGGCGAGACCCGGAGCCTCGGGACGGTTCGAGACCACGAGCGCGATCTCGGCCGGATAATCCGGCGCGCGCGCGGCCTCGACAAGCGCCTGCATGTTGGAGCCGCGGCCAGAGATGAGGACGGCGACGCGCTTCTTTCGAGCTTGGATCATGGCGCGGTGCATAGCATGGCGCGAGGCGGCGTTGCACGCGATCGTTGAAATGCGAGCCCGACGCCTTGCGGTGCCGGCTGCTTCCTTGCTGCAGGCTTTTTGAGGTGCGTCTGCGCGCGCCGCTTTGCCCGTGTGTTGGGCAGCTCAAGGCACGCGACGCGAGTCTTTGTTGTTGTCAAAGGTCTTGTCGGGGCGGCGCATGTTGCCGCCGAGGAGTCCGCATTCGCGACCTTTACGATGGGGAACGCCCGCCGTTTTCATCTGCTGTTCAGGTCGTGGCGCAAATCCTGCTTATCACCAGAGCTGCGTAAGGCGCTTCAGGCCGGCGAAGCCATAGCGCGATCGTTCTTACCTTGGAGAAGCACCTACACCGCATTGCCCTTTCGAAGGCGGGAGAAGCAATGAAGCGTCGCACGTTCTTGACCTCCGGGCTTTCCGCGCTTGCGCTGATGCGGGCTCCAGAGACGGTGCGCGCGGCCGTTCCGTTCTCGGGCCCCGATCAGGCGTCGTCATCCGGCAATCAGACCGCCGCACGCGTGCGGGAACTTGCACGCGAGCTTTCGCGGCGCCGGTTCGCGGCGCCGGCCGAGCGTGCTCCCGGTGCGCTTCAGGACCTCGACTATGACCAATATCGCGAGTTGCGGTTCCGCTCGGAGAAGGCGCTCTGGCACAACGAGGACCTGGGCTTCGAGATTCAGCTCTTTCCGGCGGCCTACATCTTCCGCTCGCCGGTTTCGATCTTCCTGGTCGAGCGCGGGCGCAGCCGGCGGCTCAAGCCCAACGCGTCGTTCTTCGACTTCGGTCCGTACAAGGGACGGATTCCGCGCGGGGCCCAGATCGATTTCTCGGGCTTCCGCATCCATGCGCCGATCAACAGGCGCGACCACCACGACGAGTTCCTGGTGTTCCAGGGCGCCAGCTACTTCCGTGGGCTCGGCAAGGACCATCGCTATGGTCTGTCGGCGCGCGGACTTGCGCTTCATACAGCGGGCGCGGAGGCGGAGGAGTTTCCGTTCTTCCGGAGCTTCTGGATCGAGCGTCCCGACACGCCACAGTCCATAACGGTGCATGCGCTGCTCGACAGTCCGTCCGTCACCGGCGCCTACACGTTCGTGATCCGGCCCGGCCGCGAGACACTCATGGACATCACGTCCGTGCTCTTTCCCCGGCGTGATCTCACCAACGTCGGCATCGCGCCCTTGACCAGCATGTTCCTCAAGGCGGCGCACGATCCGCACGGTCCGCTCGATTTCCGTCCCTCGGTGCACGATTCGGACGGGCTCGCGGTCTGGAACGGGCGCGATGAGCGGCTGTGGCGTCCGCTGCTTAGCCCGTCCACGTTCCAGGTGAGCGCGTTCGTCGACCACAATCCGCGCGGATTCGGCCTCATCCAGCGCGAGCGGCGCTTCGACGACTACCAAGACCTCGAGGCCTTCTCCGAGCTTCGGCCGAGCGCATGGGTCACTCCGGGAGAAGGCTGGGGCGCGGGCTCGGTCGAGCTGGTCGAGATCCCGACCGATGTCGAGTACGAGGACAATATCGTCGCCTACTGGCGCCCCGACGCGCCGCTGCGCGCGGGCGGCAGCTACAGCTTCTCCTATCGGCTCGCATGGTGCGACGACGTGCCTGCCTCGAGCCGCATGCGTGTTCGCGACACCCGCGTCGGCGCGGGCTCGGGTCCGGGCGCGATCCGTTTCGTCGTCGACTTCGCGGACAACCGCGCGCTGGAGCGGCTCGCCGACAGTGCCACGATCCTGCGCGATGCGTCGCCGACAGCGTTCTTCGAGGCGGACCTCACGGCCAGTGCCGGGACGTTGCGCGGGCCGTACGTCCAGCCCAATCCGCATCTGCCCGGCACGCGTGTCGTGTTCGAGCTCGATCCCGGACAGGAGCGCGTTGTCGAGATGCGGCTCGCGCTCAGCGCACAAGGAGAGCCGATGTCCGAGACCTGGCTCTACCGCTGGTGTGCCTGACGAGGGAGGACGCTACGCTCCGAACTTCAGCGCGCCTTCGTAGGTCACTGCCCAAGCGTCGCCCTTGCCTTTGGCGGAGCTGCGCTCGCCGGATGGTGGCGTGATCTCGCCGATGACGACCGGGGCTTCGCCCCACTCCTGCAGAAGGCGCACGAGGCCGTCGGCGCCGTCCCTGGCGACGACGGCGACCATGCCGATGCCGCAGTTGAAGGTGCGCAGCATCTCGGCGTCAGGCAGGCGGCCGACCTTTGCGAGCCAGTCGAACACGGGCTGCGCGCGCCAGCTCGTGAGGTCGACGGTGGCGGCGACGGTCGGCGGCAGCACCCGCGGCAGGTTCTCCGACAGACCGCCGCCCGTGATGTGGGCGAGCGCCTTGATCGGCCCGTCGGTGGCGCCGCCGGCTGCTTCCAGCGCCGCCAGCACCGGCTTCACGTAGATGCGGGTCGGCGTCAGCAGGGCCTCGGCGAGCGTCGTCTCGGGCGCGAAGGGGGCCGGCGCGTCCCAGCCCAGCTTCTCCTCGGCGGCGAGGCGCCGCACGAGCGAATAGCCGTTGGAATGCACGCCGGAGGACGGGAGCCCGATAATGAGATCGCCGATTGTGACGTCCGGGCGCGGCAGGATCTCGCCGCGCTCGACGGCGCCGACCGCAAAGCCCGCAAGGTCGTAGTCGGCGCCCTGATAGTGGCCCGGCATCTCGGCCGTCTCGCCGCCGATCAGGGCGCAGCCGGCCTGCCGGCAGCCCTCGCCTATCCCTGAGACGACGGCGGTGGCGGTCGCCACATCAAGCTTGCCGACGGCAAAATAGTCGAGGAAGAACAGCGGCTCGGCGCCCTGCACGACGAGGTCGTTGACGCACATGGCGACAAGGTCGATGCCGATGGTCGCGTGGCGGCCGGTGTCGATGGCGATGCGGAGCTTGGTGCCCACGCCGTCGTTGGCGGCGACGAGCACCGGGTCGCGGAAGCCGGCGCGCTTCAGATCGAAAAGGCCGCCGAAGCCGCCGAGGTCGGCGTCGGCGCCTGCGCGCTGCGTCGACCGCGCGACGCCCTTGATCGCCTCGACGAGCGCGTTTCCGGCGTCTATGTCTACGCCGGACTCACGATAGGTGATGGGCTTGGCTGAACCGTCCGCTTTCTGGCTCATAGGTCCTCGGAGCTGCCGGCGCAGGTTGGGGTCGATCCTACTTTCGCCCGAATGTGCACCGGAGATGGGGCCTCCTACCAGCTCGAACGCGGGTCGGCAACGGACAAGGGCGTGGCCCGGTATGAAATGCGCTGGAAGGTGAACTTGACCGCTCGACCCCTCATTCTGCCGCTCGTGCTCGCCGGGGTGCTGGCTCTGTCTGGTGTCGCCGTGGCTGCCGGCGGCAAGGTCTATACGGTTGCCAACTATCCGGTGGAGGCGACCGCGAAGGACGCGGTGGCGGCCAAGGAGAAGGCCCACGCCGACGGCCAGCAGGCGGCGCTCGGTGCGCTGCTCAAGCGCCTCGTGCCGGTGACGGCCTACAACCGCCTCGATCACCTGAAGTCGGTGCGGGCCGCCAACTTCATCGACGGTGTGGCCGTGCGCTCGGAGACCAACTCGCGCACGCAGTACATCGCGAGCCTCGATTTTTCGTTCCAGCCCGACGCCGTGCGCGATCTTCTCCATCGCGAGGGGGTGCCGTTCGTGGAGGAGCAGGCGCCGCGCATGGTTCTGGTGCCGGTGACGGCGGAAGGTGCAGAGGGCGCCGTCCGCTACAGTGCGGCAAGCGGACCGTGGGCGCAGGTCTGGAAGGGCCTCGACCTCGACAACACGCTGACGCCGCTCAGGATCGAGCCGCTGCTGCCCGTCATCCACCAGGACGCCGTCGTCGCCGCGCTCAACGGTGATGATGCCGTGGAGCGGATCCTGACCGGCGAATACAAGGCCGATTTCGTGCTACTCGCCGTCGCGGAGGTCGACAAAGCGGGCGGGACGCTCAACGTCACGCTGGCCGGCATCGATCCTGCCGGCCTCGTCTCGTGGCGGCGCGCCTACCGGATCGCGGACGGCGACGTTGGATACGCGATGGAGCTTGCCGCCGTCGTCACGCAGGGTGTGCTCGAGGGCCGCTGGAAGGTCGCCAAGGCCGAGGAGGGCCAGGGCGGTGGCGGCGGGTTCGCCGGCGGAGGAGGCGAGGTGCACCGCGCCGTCGAGTTCTCGAGCCTCGGGGAATGGAACGATCTGCGCGGCCAGATCCTGGACATGCCGGGGATCGACGACGTGCGCATCGGTGCCGTGTCGGCGCGCTCGGCGGAGGTCTCGGTGCGCTATCCCGGCGGCGCGCAGGGGCTCGCGGCGGCCTTTGCCCAGCGGGGGCTCGTGCTGAGCGATGGCGGAGGGTTCTGGACCCTGCGCTCGGGCTACTAACCATACGGGCGCTTGCAGCCACAAAAAACTGTTCTAGATCAAAGCCCCACGTCCGGGTTTCGCCGTAAAATGATCTATTCGCCGCCAAACGGGCCGGGATACACTGCACTATGGTCGTTTTTCGCGTTTCGGGCCCCCCGCACTTGAATATCCCGAACCTCATCACGCTCGGACGGGTCATTCTGGTGCCCGTCGTGTTCTGGCTCCTCGTCTCGGGGCAGACTCAGCTTGCCTTCTTCGCGTTCGTGCTGGCCGGTATCTCGGACGCTGTGGACGGGTTCATCGCCAAGCGTTTCGGGCTTTCCACTGAGCTCGGCGCCTACCTCGACCCGCTGGCCGACAAGCTGCTCATCGTCTCCATCTTCGTGGCGCTCGGCGTCATGGGCGCGCTGCCTTCGTGGCTCGTGATCGCGGTGGTCTCGCGCGATATCCTGATCGTGCTCGGCGTCATGCTCTCCTGGCTGCTCGACCAGCCGGTGCGCATCCGGCCGCTCATCGTCAGCAAGGCCAATACGCTGGCGCAGATCGTGCTCGCGGCGACCGTGCTCGCCGACGACGGATTCAAGCTCGGCCTCGAGGGCCTGCGCATCGCCCTGGTGTGGATTGTGGGCGTGCTCACCATTGCCTCGCTTGCGGCGTATCTGCGCGCTTGGCTTCGCCACATGTCTGGGTAAAAGTCCCCGCTGGCGGCGGCATCTGGGCCGCCGTCGGCCGATCGGAGACGAGGATGCGCGCGGAGCGGCAGGTATTGTTCTGGGTGACGGCGGCCGCGCTGCTCATCCTCACAATCGCGGTTCTCAAGGAGATCCTGCTGCCCTTCATTGCCGGAATCGCCATCGCCTATTTTCTGAGCCCGCTTGCGGACCGCCTCGTGGCGCTGGGCCTCAACCGCATTGTTGCCTCGCTTCTGATCGTGGCGACGCTGGCGGTGCTCGTCATCGCGGGGCTGGTGCTGGTGGTACCCGTGATCCTCACGCAGGCGCAGGATCTCGCGGCGGCGCTGCCGGGCGAAATCGCGCGCATCCGCGAGGTGGTCGAGACCTGGGCGCGGGAGCGACTCGGTCCCGGCTTCAGCAACGGGCTCAACGGGCAGATCGACAAGGCCTCCGACGCCTTGACGCAGAACTGGGCGAGCCTCGCCGGCTGGGCTGCGACCTCGATCTGGAGCCGGAGCCTTGCCATCGTGAACTTCCTGGCGCTGCTGCTCGTGACGCCGCTCGTCGTCTTCTATCTGCTGATCGATTGGCACCCGATGCTGGAAAAGGTCGACGGATGGCTGCCAAGGGGACATGCAGCCTCGATCCGCACGCTCGCGTCCGACATGAACGATGCGGTCGCCGCCTTCGTGCGCGGCCAGGGCACGGTGTGCCTCATTCTCGGCGCCTACTATGCCGTGGCGCTGTCGCTTATCGGGCTCAACTACGGGCTTTTGATCGGCCTCGCGACGGGGCTCATGGCGTTTGTGCCGTTCGTCGGCTGGGCGCTGGGCTTCATCACCGCGACCGCCGTGGCCGTGATCCAGTTCTGGCCGGAGATGGTGCCGATCCTGCTCGTGATCGGGGTGTTCCTGGCTGCCCAGGCGATCGATGCCGGCTTTCTCAGTCCGACCATCGTGGGATCGAAGATCGGGCTGCATCCGGTGTGGCTCATCTTCGCGCTGTTCGTGTTCAGCTACCTGTTCGGAATCGTGGGGACGCTGGTCGCGGTGCCGCTTGCCGCGGCGCTCGGCGTCGTGATCCGCTTCGCGCTCGACGTCTATCTCAAGAGCCCGGTGTACCAGGGTGCGCCTTCCGCCGTGACCTCGCCCGGGACGCAGCCATGACGCTTCGTACCAAAGCCGAGCCCGAGCAACTCGTCCTCTCGCTGTCGCATCGTCAGGCGCAGGAGGCGGAGGACTTCCTGGTCAGCCGCTCCAACGCGGCGGCGGTGGAGCTTGTCGACGGATGGCCGGACTGGCCGCATCCGGCCGCGCTGGTCGTCGGACCGGCCGGCTCCGGCAAGAGCCACCTCGCCAACGTGTGGCGGCTCCGCTCAGGCGCCGAGCTTGTTGCGGCGGCCAAGCTCGACGAGACGGCCGTCGGCGTATTCGAGGCGCGGCGTGCGCTCGTGGTGGAGGATATCGACAGAGGCGTCGGCAGCGAGCAGGTGCTGTTCCACCTCCTCAACCTCGCGCGCGAGACGCGGGGCTCGATCCTGCTCACGTCGCGGGCGGCGCCCGGCGAGATCGAGATCGCGTTGCCGGATCTCAGGTCGCGGCTCCGCGCCATTCCGCCGGTCAGGATCGAGACACCGGACGAAGCGCTCATGCGCTCCGTGCTGGTGAAGCTGTTCTCGGACCGGCAGCTCGCGGTCGAGCCGCACGTGGTGAGCTACCTCGCGCTGCACATGGACCGGTCGATGGACATGGCGCTCGGCGTGGTGGCGGCATGCGACCGGCTTTCGCTCGCCATGCAGCGCAAGGTGACGCGCGCGGTGGCCGCCGCTGCGCTCGCCAGCGTGGCTGAGAACGGGGACGACGATCCGCCGGATGTGAACGACGGGGACGCAGGCTAAACTGTCACAATGATGTTGCAATAAAGACGGCCATTCATGGAACGGACCGATTTCAGGACAAACGACATGGCCTCGGCAAAAGGTAAGCTCAAGACGGACGTGCGCGCGGCCCCCGTGACGCCCGTGCCCGATGGACCCGAGCGCTTCTACAACCGCGAGCTCTCCTGGCTGCAGTTCAATCGGCGTGTGCTCGAGGAGGCGCAGAACAAGCAGCATCCGGTGCTGGAGCGGCTGCGGTTCCTCTCGATCTCGGCGTCGAACCTCGACGAGTTCTACATGGTGCGCGCGGCCGGCATCTACGGCCAGATCGCGGCCGGCGTCACGACGCCGTCGCAGGACGGGTTCACGCCCAAGCAGCAGCTCGCCGAGATCAACCGTTTCGCTGCCAAGCTGGTGGCCGAGAAGCAGACCTGCTGGAACGAGATCAAGGCCGACATGGCTGCGGCCGGCATCGAGATTGTCGATCCGGACAAGCTCACCAAGCCGGAGAAGACCTGGCTCGGGCAGATGTTCATGAGCCACGTGTTCCCGATCCTGACGCCGATCGCCGTCGATCCGGCGCACCCGTTCCCGTTCATCCCCAACCTCGGCCTGACCATGGTCGTGTGGATGCAGAGGAAGAGCGACGCCAAGGCCATGAGCGGGCTCATTCCCATTCCGGCCCAGCTCGAGCGCTTCATCCGGCTGCGCGGGGACGACGCGGCCAAGAACGGCGTGCTGCGCTTTATTCAGCTCGAGGGGCTGATCGGCCTCTTCATCTCGGAGCTGTTTCCGGGCTTCGACGTCAAGAGCCAGGGCGCGTTCCGGGTGCTGCGCGACAGCGACGTCGAGCTGCAGGAGGAAGCCGAGGATCTGGTGCGCTCGTTCGAGACGCTCTTGAAGCGCCGGCGCCGCGGCCACGTGATCCGGCTCGAGCTCGATGCCCGCATGCCCGACCGACTGCAGAAATTTGTGATCGACGAGCTCGAGGTGGGCGAGGAGTCGGTGTTCCTCAAGGAAGGGCTGCTCGGCCTCGCAGACACGGCGCAGCTCATCGTCGCCGACCGGCCGGACCTCGTGTTCAAGGTCTACAATCCACGTTTCCCGGAGCGTATCCGCGAGTTCAACGGTGATTGCTTCGCAGCCATCAGCAAGAAGGACATCATCGTCCACCATCCCTACGAGAGCTTCGATGTGGTGGTGCAGTTCCTGCGCCAGGCGGTGGCGGACCCGAACGTCATGGCCATCAAGTGGACGCTCTACCGCACCGGGCGCGACAGCCCGATCGTGCAGGCGCTCAAGGAGGCGGTGGAGGCCGGAAAGTCGGTGACGGCCGTCGTGGAGCTGAAGGCCCGCTTCGACGAGGCGGCCAACATCCGCTGGGCGCGCGACCTCGAAAAGGTCGGCGTGCACGTCGTCTACGGGTTCATCGAGCTCAAGACGCACGCCAAGCTCGGCCAGATCGTGCGGCGCGAGGGCTCCGACCTCGTCACCTACTGCCACATCGGCACCGGCAACTATCACGTGCAGACGGCGCGCATCTATACGGATCTCTCGCTGTTCACGACGGATCCCTCCATTGCGCGCGACGTGACGCGGATCCTGAACTTCGTCACCGGATACGGCGAGCCGGCCGAGCTCGAGAGCATGGCCGCGAGCCCGCACGGCATTCGCCGGCGCATCCTCGACCACATCCAGCGTGAGATCGCACACGTGAAGGCCGGTCGTCCCGGCGCCATCTGGATGAAGATGAACTCGCTAGTTGATGGGCAGATCATCGACGCGCTCTACGAGGCCAGTCAGGCCGGCGTCGAGGTCGACCTCGTGGTGCGCGGCGTGTGCTGCTTGAGGCCCGGCGTTCCGGGGCTATCGGAGAACATTCGCGTCAAGAGCATCATCGGGCGTTTCCTCGAGCACGCGCGCATCTACTGCTTCGGCGAGGGGGAGGGTCTGCCGTCGCCGAAGGCCGCCGTGTACATCAGCTCCGCCGACATGATGCCCCGCAACCTCGACCGGCGCGTGGAGGCGATGGTGCCGATCAAGAACGCCACCGTTCAAGAGCAGGTGCTCGACCAGATCATGGTGGCGAACCTCAAGGACAACCAGCAGAGCTGGGAGATCAAAGGGGACGGGTCGTCGTCGCGCATCGCGCCCGCCGCCGGCGAGGCGCCGTTCAACGCGCACAGCTACTTCATGACTAACCCGTCGCTCTCGGGACGCGGCCAGGCGCTCAAGGAACATTTTCCGCCGCGGTTCGACTTCGTGCAGAAAGACTAGGCCGTGTGGACAGTTGTCCGGCCACAGGGCTTGTTGCATCATTCCAAGCACGTTGCTTCGTCGCACGAGGATCCTGCTGGCATAGCGATCGTGGAAACTTGCGTGGATCCCGACCTACGTCGGGATGACGTCTGTTGTGTGGGTGCCGCCTGCCCCCTCACAACGTCATCCCGACGTAGGTCGGGATCCACGCAAGTTTCCGCTTGCCCAACGTCGGATGCCGGACACTGAACCTATCCCGGACGGGCTTGTGACCTGGCAATCCCAAGTGTCCATGCGGCCTAGAGCGTGCGATTACACAGCTCGCTGTCAGGGCGGTCGCGTAAAAAAAGAATCGGTAAATCAGTGGTTTGTTTGTGCGGTTCCGATCCGAGGCCGGTTCGGTGCCTGCCCGCAACTGATAGCGGATTTCTTGATAGTCGCACTAGACCCGGGCCTTGCCAGACCCTATCAGGGTGTCGCGCGGATTGCGCCCTAAATGCATGATTCAGAGCGTGATTCACCTTTCCTTGTTTCCCAGCGGAAACGCGCATTTCCAGGCAGGTCGCGGTGAGCTTGACGCAGGTGTTCGGCGGGCGCGCTAAAGCAACGGAGCTTGAGCCCCTCGGCGTGATCGACATCGGGTCCAACTCGGTGCGGCTCGTCGTGTACGAGGGCGCGGTCAGGGCCGCGCTGCCGATCTTCAACGAGAAGGTGCTGGCCGGCCTCGGCAAGGCGGTTGCCTCGACGGGCCACCTCGGCGAGGAGAGCGTCGAGCGGGCGCTCGAGGCGTTGCGCCGCTTCCGGGCCATTGCACGCATCCTCAAGGTCAAGAACCTACGCGTGCTGGCGACGGCGGCGGTGCGCGAGGCCGAGGACGGGCGGGGCTTCATCCAGAGGGCCGAGAAGGTGGTCGGCACCCGCATCGAGGTGCTCTCCGGCGCCAAGGAGGCCCAACTCGCCGCCTACGGGATCCGGATGGGGTTCATGGGTGCGGACGGTCTGGCGGGCGATCTCGGCGGCGGCAGCCTCGAGCTGATCGACATCTACAAGGACCGCCTCAACGACGCGGCCACACTGCCGCTCGGCGGGCTGCGTCTCATCGACCAGACGGGCAACAAGATCGACCGTGCGCTGCCGGTCGTTGACGACGCGGTGGCGCAGGTCAACTGGCTCACCAACGGGCGGGGGCGTCCATTCTACGCTGTGGGCGGTACATGGCGCGCGCTCGCGAAGCTGCATATGGAGCAGACCAACTACCCGCTGCGCGTCATGCACGGCTACGTGATCCCGACGCGGGAGGCGATCGAGTTCTGCCAGTTCGTGCGACGGGCCAAGAAGATCTCGGCGTTGCCGGGCATGGACGACGTGGCGCGCGCGCGGCGCGATGTGGTGCCCTACGGCGCGCTCGTGCTCGAGCGCGTGCTCGAGGCGCTGGCGCCGTCCGAGGTCGTGTTCTCGGTTTTCGGCATCCGCGAGGGGCTGCTGTTCAGCCTGATGCCGCCCCATGAGCAGGCGAAAGACCCCCTGCTCTGCTTCTGCGAG
Source organism: Hyphomicrobium sp. (assembly GCF_020852195.1). Lineage (GTDB taxonomy): Bacteria > Pseudomonadota > Alphaproteobacteria > Rhizobiales > Hyphomicrobiaceae > Hyphomicrobium_C. The sequence goes on from NZ_JADZBI010000188.1 coordinate 16,673, forward strand.
GACTACGCGCGCCAGCGATCGCGGTCCGTCGTTCATGCGCGGGAATTGTGCACGTGGACGGACGCCCTGTTCGATGGAAACGGACCCAAGGAGACGGACGAGGAACGACGCCTCAGGTATGCCGCCTGTCTGCTCTCGGATATCGGCTGGCGGGCTCACCCCGACTACCGCGGGGAGCAGAGCCTTAACGTCGTCGCGCATGCCGGGCTGTCCGGGATCGACCATCCCGGGCGCATTTTTCTCGCGCTTGCGGTCTACTATCGCCATGCGGGCGCCGACGACGGGAAGGGCGACGATTTCTCGGCCCGCCTCAAGCTCGTGGTCAGCAAGCGGGCGCAGAAGCGGGCCCGCATTATCGGCGCGGCCATCCGCGCGGCCCATATGCTCTCGATCGGCATGCCGGGGGTCATCGACGAGACGCGGCTTTCCTACGAGGGGACCAAGCTCGTGCTCAGCATTCCCAGAGCCTACGTGGCCCTCGACGGGGAGCGGCTCAGACGGCGTTTCGGGATGCTCGCGGAGCTGCTTGCGCGCGAGGCGGAAATCCGACTGGCGACCTGAGGCGTATGAGCACGGGCGCTATTCTTTGATCTGGCATCGGCCTTGCGATATCCCGTATCTATCGAGGCCGTGGCAGATCGCCGACTGTCCGGACGACGATTGCCGCCTTCCATGTCCTGTCATCGCTCTCGCGTGATCATGCCCATGCCCTCCAGGATGCCGTCCCGCCATGGCCGATGACCCTTATGAAATCCTTGGCGTGCCGCATAGCGCGACGGACGACCAGATCAGGAAAGCCTATCTCAAGCTCGTCAAGGAGCTGCATCCCGACGTCAATCCGTCGAAGACGGCGGAGGAGCGATTCAAGAAGGTGACAGCCGCCCACGACATTATCGGCGATCCGGAGCGCCGGCGGCAGTACGACACCGGCGAGATCGACGCCTCGGGCGAGCCGCGCCGTCCCACCTGGCGCACGCAGGGGGCAGGCGCCGGTGCAGGTGCGCGGGGACGCAGCGGGCCGATCTTCGAGGACTTCGGTGACATGTTCTCGGACATCTTCTCGGGTGCCGGGCGTGGTGGAGGGCGGGGCGGATTCTCCATGCGTGGGCGCGACGTGCGCTACACGCTCGACGTGGACTTCATCGAGGCCGTGCAGGGCGCCAAGAAGCGGGTGACGCTGACCGACAACGGCGTGCTCGATCTCACCGTGCCCGAGGGCGTTGCCGACGGGCAGGTGCTGCGCCTGCGCGGGCGTGGCGAGCCCGGCGTTGCGGGCGGGGAGTCGGGCGATGCGCTGGTCGAGATCCGCGTGCGGGCGCACCGCGAGTTCCGCCGCGAGGGCGACGACATCCTGGTCGAGGTGCCGATCACGATCGACGAGGCGGTGCTCGGCGGCAAGGTCGAGGTGCCGACAGTCGGAGGCCGGGTGCAGCTCACCATCCCCAAAGGCACGAGCTCTGGGCAGGTGCTGCGGCTCAAGGGCAAGGGCGTGCGCAACGCCACGACCGGAGCGACCGGCGACGAGCTGGTGACGGTCCGAATCGTGCTGCCGGAGACGATCGACGACACCCTCTCCTACTTCCTTTCGGAGTGGCGCCAGAAGCACCGCTACGACCCGCGGAAGTAGGGCGGCCGCACGAAGCTTGTCCCCCTGTCGTCCCGGCCGAGCGCAGGCGTAAGCAGGAGCGTGTTGGGAGATGTTTCTATCCGTGGCCCTCTGGGTCCCGGCTCTGCGCGGCGCCGCTTCGCGACGCCACTCGGCCGGGATGACAGTGGAGGGCGCCGGGTCTCGGCTCAGCGGTCGCCGGGGTTGATGGCGAGGACCTCGCCTTTGGAGAGCGTGAGGGCCAGCTCGCCACGCTTCAGTTTCAACGCATCCTCGCCGAAGAGCTGGCGCCGCCAGCCCTTGAGCGCGGGGACGTCCGGCTCGGCCTCGCTCGCGATGCGCTCAAGGTCGTCGGCGTCGGCGATCAGGCGCGGCGCCACGCGGTGGCGGGCGGCCGACGCCTTCAGAAGCACTTTCAGAAGCTCGATGGTCGCGGTTGCCTCCGCGGACATGGGCTGGTTGTGCGGCAGCGCCGGCAGTGACTTCGGGTCACGCTCGAGCCCGCGCTGGACGGCCTCGATGATCTCCTTGGCGCGCTGCGAGCGGGCGAACCCATCGCTCAAGGTGCGGAGCTCCGAGAGCTTCTCGGGCGTCGTCGGCTGCTGGTTGGCGATGTCGTAGAGCGCCTCGTCCCGCAGGATGCGCCCGCGCGGCACGTCCTGACCCTGCGCCAGGCGCTCGCGCCAGGCGGCCAGCTCGATCAGGACGGCGAGCGCCTTGCGGTTCTTGACGCGCATCTTGAGGCGCTGCCAAGCGTTCTCGGGATGACTCTCATACGTGGCTGGCGCCGTCAGCTCCGCCATCTCCTCGTCGAGCCAGGATTCGCGGTTTGTGATCTCGAGCTCCGCCTTGAGGTGCGTATAGATGTCCCGCAGGTGGGTGACGTCGCCGATGGCGTAGGTGAGCTGCTTGTCGGAGAGCGGCCGGCGGCTCCAGTCGGTGAAGCGGGAGCTCTTGTCGAGATCCCGACCAGTGACCTTCTTGACCAGATTGACGTAGCTCACGCTCTCGCCGAAGCCGCAGACCATGGCCGCGATCTGAGTGTCGAACACGGGCGCCGGGCTGAGGCCCGCCTCGGAGTAGACGATCTCGATGTCCTGGCGCGCGGCGTGGAAGACCTTCACCACGCGGCGGTCCGCCATCAGGGCGTAGAAGGGCTTGAGGTCGATGCCGGCCGCCAGCGGGTCGACGATCACCTCCTCCTTGGGCCCTGCGAGCTGGATCAGGCACAGGTCCGGCCAGAAGGTCTGCTCGCGCATAAACTCGGTGTCGACGGCGACGTATTCGCCGGCGGCAAGCCTGGAGCAGGTGTCTGAGAGGGCTGAGGTCGAGGTGATAACGCGCATTGCGGGACGTATATAGACGGCTGAGGCGGCTATCGCCAGCTCCTTAGCTCCTTGGCCAGGCCGGGCATTTTCCTGGGCTCGCCGCCCTGCGCGGGCGCCGTGCCGGCCAGGAGGCTCTGCCGCGGTCGCGGTCTGCCCGCCGGCGCCGGCCTGTGCCCTCATCCCAATAAAATATTCGTCGAAAGTGTAAATTCCGGTGGGCCGACGTCTAGTCAAGAAATCGCGCGTGATGTATAAATTTTCCCGGGTGCGGGTCGATTTCGAGTGCCGGCGATAAGCGGGTGAGGCAAGTCGGAATTTGACGCCGATTTCGGCGTCATTCCGGAATTTATTCGCTGTCGGTCGATTTCGCGAAGCTCCTCGGATGCGTGATGGTCAATGCCGCTTTCGTGCATGGCGGTGACCTCAAGTTCAGTGTTGCGGCCTCTTCGCGTGGCGTAGGAGTTTGGTGTGCAAGAGCTCGGCAGGCATCGGCCCGTCAGTGGCCGGCCCTCTGCGATTCAGCGCTATCTCTTTGAAGGGCAAGCCCTGGAGAGGGTGCCCAGCGGTGCTTCGGTTCAGCTTATCGCCCGCGATACGTTCGTCGCCGAGACGGCCGTGAAGATCGATCAGATGGGACTTGAGATGAAGTCCCTCAACCGCGAACTCGAACTTATAAAAAGCGACATTGCGGAGCTTCGCGACGAGGCGTCCCGTAGCTACCGCTTCTCCGAATTTCTCGACCGTGAGCATAAAACGCGGGCTACAAAGCTCGATGAGCTTTCGCGTAGATTTGATTATTTGAAATCCCGATTTGATACGATCGACGGAAATTCAAAAGGCGATTATCACGCTTTTCAGACTTTCGAGGCCGTCAGCCGGCGCTTGACCGAGCTTGGCGTGCTCGAGCGCGAGTTCCGGGATGTCTCCTGGAAGCTGAAGCTCAGCGTCGGCCTGTTCGCTCTGTCGCTGCTCGTCTGGCTCGCGGTGCTGACGACCGGTTGACCGGACCGGATGGGCCATTGAGGCAGGTTGCGTGAGATTTCCCCGGGGCGCCGGGAAGGCCGTCGCGCCTCCCGCCTTTGCCTCTTTCTCCGTCGTTCACAGCCGGGCCAGCCGGGCCTCCCCAAAGCCTTGACTTTGGGGGGGCGTCATGCGCTTTTCCGCCACTTCGAACCGGTTCTCAGGCGGATCTCAAGGCACATGGCAGCGCGTAAGAAAGCGGCGGCGGGCGAGAGCACGGCGGATGCGGGCGGCGGCAAGCCGCATCGCTACCGGTCGCATACGTGTGGGGCGCTCAGGAGCTCCGACATCGGTGCCACGGCGCGGCTTTCGGGCTGGGTGCACCGCGTGCGCGACCACGGCGGCGTGCTGTTCATCGACTTGCGCGACCACTACGGGCTGACGCAGGTGGTAGCCGATCCGGACAGCCCCGCCTTCAAGGCGGCGGAGGCCGTGCGATCGGAATGGGTGATCCGCGTGGACGGCCTCGTGCGTGAGCGTCCCGCGGGCACGGCGAACCCGGAGCTGCCGACCGGCGAGGTCGAGGTCTATGCAACCGAGATCGAGACGCTCTCCGAGGCCAAGGAGCTGCCGGTCCCCGTGTTCGGCGAGCCCGACTACCCGGAGGACCTGCGGCTCACCTACCGTTTCCTGGATCTGAGGCGCGAGACTCTGCACGCCATCATCATGAAGCGCCTCGCCATCACGCGCTCGATCCGCGGGCGCATGCACGAAGCGGGCTTCAACGAGTTTCCGACGCCGATCCTGACTGCCTCGTCGCCCGAGGGCGCGCGTGACTTCCTGGTGCCGTCCCGCATTCATGCCGGCAAGTTCTACGCCCTGCCGCAGGCGCCGCAGCAGTACAAGCAACTCCTCATGGTCTCGGGCTTCGATCGCTACTTCCAGATCGCGCCCTGCTTCCGCGACGAGGATCCGCGCGCCGACCGGCTGCCCGGCGAGTTCTACCAGCTCGACGTCGAGATGAGCTTCGTCGAGCAGGAGGACATCTTCCAGACCATGGAGCCGATCCTCACCGATCTGTTTGAGGAGTTCGCAGACGGCAAGCGTGTCGACCGCGGCTGGGCGCGCATTCCCTACGACACGGCGATACAGAAGTACGGCACCGACAAGCCGGACCTGCGCAATCCGATCGAGATGCAGGACGTGACCGAGCATTTCCGCGGCTCGGGCTTCAAGGTGTTCGCCGGCATGATCGAGAAGGATCCGAAGGTCCGCGTGTGGGCGATCCCCGCGACGGGCGGCGGCAGCCGCGCCTTCTGCGATCGCATGAACGTGTGGGCGCAGAAAGAAGGCCAGCCGGGGCTCGGCTATATCTTCTGGCGCGAGGAGGAGGGTGCGGCCGGCGCCGGTCCGGTGGCGAAGAACATCGGCGCGGAGCGCGCAGGCGCCATCCAGGCGCAGCTCGGGCTCAAGACGGGCGATGCCTGCTTCTTCACGGCAGGCGATCCGGCGCGCTTCTACAAGTTTGCGGGGCTCGCCCGCGACGATATCGGCCGCGAGCTCAAGCTCGTCGACGAGGGCCGCTTCGCGTTTGCGTGGATCGTCGACTTCCCATTCTACGAGTGGAACGAGGACGAGAAGAAGATCGACTTCTCGCACAACCCCTTCTCCATGCCGAAGGGCGGGCGCGAGGCGCTGGAGGCGGCCGAGCGGGATGGGCGCGAGGCGCTGCTCGCGCTCAAGGCCAACCAGTACGATGTCGTCTGCAACGGCTACGAGATTGCGTCTGGATCCGTGCGCAACCATAGCCCGGAGACGATGGTCAAGGCGTTCGAGATCACGGGGCTGGGGCGCGCCGAGGTCGAGGCGCGCTTCGGCGGTCTTGACCGTGCCTTCCAGTATGGTGCGCCGCCGCATGGTGGCATGGCGGCGGGCATCGAGCGCATGGTGATGCTGCTCACCGGCTGCACGACCGTGCGCGACGTCGCGCTTTTCCCGATGAACCAGCAGGCGAACGACTTGCTCATGGGCGCGCCGTCAGAAGTGTCGCCGAAGCAGCTCCGCGAGCTTTCCATCCGCGTGGTTGCGCCGGAGAAGAAGTAGGTCCTTTAGGATTCTTGCGGTCTCTGGTTGCACTGCGGCTCCGGCCGGCGAATAGATGCAGCAGCGGTCCCTTCTCCGTGCTATGGTTACAAAAAGGGTCCGAGGGCCAACAGATGAGAATTCTGCTTATTGCGATCGGGTTGTGCGTGGCTGCGACTGCTGCGAGCGCGCAGTGGGGCCAGGGCGGGTGTCGCGGCTCCGGCATGTCGTGCGGCAAGCTGAATTATTATTGCAGTCTGGGTAGTCAGACTCCGTACTCGGTCCGCAAGTATTGCGGGCCGCGCAAGTGGCGACAACAGCGTGGCTACGGTGGCGGTAGGCTTTCGGACCGAGAGCTGCGCTACTACTGCAGCCTAGGAGATCAGACTCCGTATTCCATGCGCGACGATTGCGTCCGCGCGGGGTACTGGTGAGCGCGTCGCGCGCGGATCAAGGCTAGCGTCCGCCCAGGCCGAGGCCGTCAAGGTAGATCAGGACGGCAGCTTCCAGAAGCTCCTCCGCCTGCATCGGGATCGGACGGCGTGCGCGGTCGCCGCGGGCGAAGAGCGCCGCGATCCCATGTGAAAGCGACCAGATGTGCAACGCCATCATCAAGGGCGGCGGTCGGCGGTCCTTGGGCAGCGTGGCGATCAGCGCTTCGCAAGCCTCACGTAGCACGCCGAACGCGCGGTCGCCTTCGGCGCGGACCTCCGGGTAATCCGAGAGCGAGAGGCCGGATTCGAACATGGCCGAGAAGTACGCCGGCTCTTTGCTGGCGAAGCCGAGATAGGCTGCCCCAAGGCGGTTAAAGGCTTCGCGCGGGTTCGGGCGGCCGCCGTCCCATGCGCGTGTCAGCGCCTGTGTGAATGTCTCGAAGCCGCGCTTCGCCACGTCGGCGAGCAGGGCATCGCGGTCGCGGAAGTGGCGGTAGGGTGCCGCCGGGGAAACGCCCGCGGCGCGGGCGGCCTCGGCAAAGGTGAAGCCGGCCGGACCCTTCTCGCGGATCAGGTCGAGCGCGGCCGCAATCAGAGCCTCGCGCAAGTTGCCATGGTGATAGCCACGACGCTCGCCGGGGCCGCGGTCCTTGTGCCAAGTCATGCGGGAGGTTGTAGCCTATTTGCCGTCGACGGGCAGCAGGCAGCGAGCACGGGCGGTCCGTAAGGAGGGAAAAGGTGACGGTGATCTATGTCGATGCCGATGCCTGCCCGGTCAAGGAGGAGGCCTTGCGGGTGGCCGACCGGCACGGCCTGGCCATCGTCTACGTCTCGAATTCCTGGATGCGCCTGCCGGAAGGCGCGAACGTGCAGCGTGTCGTCGTGACGGATGGACCGGATGCGGCGGACGACTGGATCGCGGAGCGAATCGTCAAGGGCGACATTGCCGTGACGGCGGACATTCCTCTTGCGGCGCGCTGCCTCAAGGCCGGTGCGCAGGTCATCGGCCCGACCGGCAAGCCGTTTACGGACGCGAGCATCGGCATGGCGCTCGCCATGCGCGATTTATCTCGGCATCTTCGCGAGACGGGCGAAAGCCGCGGGTTCAACGCGTCCTTTGCGCGACAGGACCGCTCGCGGTTTCTCGAAGCGCTGGAGCTCGCCGTGCAGAGGGCAAAGCGCGCGTAAGCAGGTCAGCGCTTGACGGCGCGCAGCTCCTCGGCAATGCGGGCCGACTGGGACGGCCAGCTCGCCGCGAGCCAGTCGTCGGTGCCGAACAGCCAGTACCAGAACCGGTTGCGACGGTAGTACCGCTCGACCGTGACCTTGTGCATCTTGTCGACGGTCGCCGACAGCGCCTCGAGCATCTCGATCGGCTTGCCTGCTGCCTTCTCGAGAATGTCGATGCGGGCGGCCAGCGATGCGAACGCGTTGGCTGCACCCTGCGCCTCGCTGTCGAGGGTGGTCGCGAGCGCGTGGTGGTCGGAGTGGACCCGCGACAGACCGTCGTGCACCTCGCTCAGATCCTGCGTGATGTTCTCCGCGAGGGTCGCGAAGCCTTCCTGGTTGCGCTCGGCGATCCGCTCAAGGAGCTCGCGCAACTCCGCGCGCTCCTGCGAGGCACGCGCCGCATGGGTGGCAAGTGCCTCCTCCAAGGCGCCAAGGCGGCGGTGCGTCTCCGCGAGGCCGTCGGTCTGCGCGGCGTGCTGGGCGTCGCGCGTCACGGTCAATGCATTCAGATGCTCGATGATCGGGCTTGATACCGATGCCGAGATCTCGCCGGGCTGACGCTCGATGGCCGCCGCCAGGGCCTGGACGCTACCGGACAGTGTCCGCTCCGCTGCCTCGACGGTTTCGAGGCGGCGCAGGAGAGGGCCGATATCGGTTGCGGGCTTCTCGGCCAGGGACTCGACGGCGGCGCGTGTCACCGAGATCTCGGCTTGCAGCGCGCGCTCGAGCAGTCCGAGGCGATCCTGCAGCGCTCCGAGGTCTCCATTGGGCGCTCGGGAGTGGAAGGCCTGCTCCAGGCTTTGGAGGCGATCCCCGAATACGGCCTGGATCTTCTCCTGCGTGATGCCGCCGAGGCGTGAGGTGTCTTCGCGCTGTGCCATGAGCTCTCGCTGCAGATCTTGCAGCACTCCCGATAAGAATTTGCGTTCGTTTGCCAGTTCGATGGTGAGGGTGCGGAGCGACTGCTCGATGGCGTCGATCCGCGCGTGCTGGTTGGCGGTCGCGACGTCTGCGGTGGAGACGCGCGGGGGGTAGGATGCGGCCGGGCCGTTGCGGTAGCGCTCGCGGTAGGCCTCGACGTCAAGAGTGGATTCGGCCGGCCGGGCCGTTGGCGGAAAGAGCCGGAGGAGCGGCGAGAACTCCGTCGCGCCCTCGAGCAGGACATGGACCAGGTCGGCGACGCCGGCCGGCGCCTGGCGGCGATAGGCAAGGGCCGCGGCCAGCCGCAGGATCTCCTCCACGGCTTCCGCGCGCCGCGGGTTCGTCTTGCCGCTGCCGTGCGCGGCGGGAATCTCCGTCGCGATGGCGGTCGCGGCCTCGCGGCGCAGGCCGGCCGTGCGCACGCCGCGGGCTTCGAGCAAGTCCGCCGCCTCGTCGATGCGGGTCAAGGCGTAGATCAGGTGCTCCACGCGCACCTCGGTGGCGCGGTGGGCGGAGGCCACGTCGTAGGCATGGTTGCAGCAGTCGAGCAGCGCATCGTCGACCCAGATGGGCGCGCCGCGCGCCGCGCTCGCCGTCGCACGGGCTCTTGCCGACGCCACGAACGGATCCGCGGGCTGGGAGATGGCGAGGTCGCCCGGAGTTGCCTGAGGCGTTCTCAGGTCCAGATCGTCGCCACGGTAACCCATCCCCTACTCCCCTCACGCGACGCGGCTTTCGTCCCGTGCCCGCCGTTCCCCCGGCTGGTCCGCAGCCTCACCGCTCCCGTCGGTCAGCCGCAATGTTTCCGCGCAGAAAAACCATACCCTCTAACGTTACCGGGCGCGAGAGGCGGCGTCACAGGCCGGAGAATTTGGTAAACATTGCGATGGATCGGATTCGCCTCGGAATTTGCTTCGGGACCGGGTCCGTTCGATCCTTGCTGCCGGCTGAGCCAGGATGTTGGCCTCGGGCGCTGCCATGACGACGTCAGAATCGCGCGTAAAAATCGAACCCTGCCAAAGGGAAAGACCTGTGACCGTGCTCGTCAACCGATGCTCGCGACAAGGGGCGCCGCGCCTTTCCGGCGCCGCGATGGCGCTCGCCGTTGCGGTCTTTTTGAGCGCTGTCGCCGGCGAGGCGCGGGCGGCGCCGGGTGATGCCAAGCCCTACGACGATAAGCTCATGCGGCTCGCCGAGATCCTTGGTGCGGTGCACTATCTGCGGGAGCTGTGCAGTGCCAACGACGGACAGCTCTGGCGTGAGAAGATGAAAGAGCTCATCGACACGGAAGGCGGCACGGCCATTCGGCGCGCGCGGCTGACGCGCAGCTTCAATCAAGGCTACCGCAGCTATCGGCGCACCTACGTCACGTGCACGCCGACGGCACAATCGTCCATCGAGCGCTTTCTCGCCGAGGGGATTCAGATCGGAGATGGCCTGGTCAACCGATCGCCCTGAAACTCAAACTGAATCGCAATCGCGCCCGGCACACCTGCCGATCGTCGGTGAACTGTCGAATGAAGCAGAAGTAGCGTGCAGTTTACTGTGAATTGCTGCAGCATCTAGTCGCGTGAACTGCCCGTGATAGGTGTAGTTTCGCAAGATAGAGAATCGTGGGCGCGGGGGTTCGCCGCCGATCTCGTATTGGCTTTGGGGGAAGGACCGCGATGGAAGCTCATTTCGATTTGAACACGTCCGAAGATCTCAGTTTTCGGGCGTTGAGTCTTATACTTGCCGCCTGGGACGAGGGGACCGAGAGTGGCGTTGCGCCGGAGCAGATGGCCTATGCGGCCTTGTTCACGGCCTTGACGGATCTGGTGTCGCTCTACGGCGAGGATGCCGTGAAGAAGCTCGCAGGCGGGCTTGAGCGGCGGATCGACATGGGCGAGTTCACGCTCGATCGCAACGTCCAATAGGGATCGGTGTCCGCCGCGAGGCGGCGTGCTAAACAGATGGCGGAGCTGCCGTGCGGGCTGCTCCGCCGTTGGTGTCTCAGGGGTGCGTCGGCGTCTCGGATGGGCTCGCGGCCGTGCCTGCTCAGGTCAGCGTCTTCAGCATCACCTCACCGACGAGCAAAGCGCCGAAGCCGATCAGCAGCACGCCCGCAACGCGGTTCGTGTAGGCCAGATGCCGCGTGCTGAAGCGATGGCGCAGGCGGCCAATCAGGTGCGACAAGCCGAGCCACCACAGGAAGCTGCCGGCCATGATCGAGGCCACCATGGTCAGCGCGTCGATGTGGCTGTCCACCTCGACGAACGTGCTCACGCCGCCGAAAATGGCGAACAGGCCGAGCACGGCGCCCGGATTGGTGATGGTCAGGAGGAAGGTCTTGGGAATATCCCAGGCGTAGTCGCGCAAGGAGGCTGCGCCTTCCATCTCGGTCTGCACGCTGCCAAGGCGCGGGGGCGCCACGTAGAGCCTGATGCCGAAGGCGATCAGCGCCAGCCCGCCCACGATCTGGATGGCCTGGCGATGGTATTCGATGGCGCCCGAGATGGCGCCGACGCCGAGACTCGCGAACAGTGCGATGAGGCCGTCGCCCAGCGTGGCGCCGATGCCGGCAGCAAGGCCGCCCCAGAAGCCGCGCTCGATGGCGCGCTGGATGCACAGCACGTTGACGGGGCCGACCGGAGCCGCGACAAGAACCCCGATCAGAATTCCCACTGGGATGATGAGGAGGTTGGGGACTAGCTGCATGCGCGCCACCGCAGCGACCGCGCTCTGTCGAGTTCCGGCATTGCACCTCGAGTGGGACCCGGCCGTGCCGGGTCAAAGGAAGGACCAGTAAGCCTCATGGGTTACGAGCAGAGAGCGCTCCACTTCGCTCCCGATGGGAAGCTCGGCGCTTGCGGTGCCCGTCCCGCGGCTCAGAAACGTGTCTCCACAAATGAAATGCGACGGCCGATCAGGGATCGCCGCCCGTGTGCTGCTCTATTGGTAACGGCGGCGTTTTGCCTTGTCCATGGCGATTGCCTGCGGGCTCCGGCGCTGGCCGGGGATAAGGAGACGGCGGTTGCTGCAAAGGCCGCGCCGAGGGAAAGGGCGTTTCACGGTACGTTGCCGCAAAGCGTCATCGACATGCGCGAGCAGATCCTCGCCGCCGTTCATGCGGGCGACGTGGCGGAGCTCAAGGACGCCATCGAGTGGAACGAGATCCCCCCGGACTTCGGTGCCGCCGCCCGTGACGATCCGATTGCATATTGGAAACAGAGTTCCGCCGACGGCGAGGGGCGCGAGGTGCTCGCCGTGCTCGCCAATCTGCTGGCGCTGCCCCCGGCGCGTCTCGCCATCGGCAAGGACCCCGAGAACGCGCTCGTCTACGTCTGGCCGTATCTCGCCGAGCTGCCGCTCGACGGCCTGACACCGGCGGAGGAGGTGGATCTCCATCGCATTATGCCCGCGGCGGCGGCCAAGGAGGCAAAGGCCGCGAAGAAGTGGACGTGGTGGCGGATCGCCATCGGCGCCGACGGAACCTGGCATACGTTTCGCAAATACGACTGATCGACAGGTGCCGGACGCTATGCCGCGGGTTTTCGAGGGGCGGGGTTCGCTGCCATATTCGATGGATATTTATGTCCATTGTTATCAATGGATTCCGGCCGGCGGGTGTACGGGGCTGGAAGCTTCGTTATAGTGCGCCTATGTCGTCAGGGGCCGCCGACAGCCGGCGATCTCGAGGTTGCGGTTTCAGAGGTGCGTAGCATGTTGGGTTTTCGACTTTCCGCCCTGCTCTTGGGGGCGGGTTTCGTGGCTTTCGGTGTCGGAACGCCGGCGTCGGCGCAGGGCATCGGCCAGTACGGATTGTGGGGCGAGCCTCCCGAGCGTAGCAGCAGAGGCGTGCAACCTTCGTTCCTCGGCGCAGCGCCGGCGGTGGCCGGCAAGTCCGTGGCACTCGCCTCGGGTGGGGCACGGCCGTCGATCTCGGCGCGTGCGCCGCAGACCATCGCTTTCCAGAATGGATTTCAGCCGGGCTCGATCGTGATCGATACCGCGGGGCGCAAGCTCTACTACACGCTGTCGCGCAGCAGCGCCTACGTCTATCCGATCGCAGTCGGCAAGCAGGGCTTCGCGTGGACCGGTGTCGAGCGCGTGTCGCGCATCGAGGACTGGCCGGACTGGATCCCGCCGGCCGAGATGCGCCAGCGCATGCCGAAGCTGCCGGTCCGCATGACGGGCGGACTCAGGAACCCGCTTGGCGCCAAGGCGATCTATCTCGGTAACACGCTCTACCGCATCCACGGCACGAACGATTCGAAGTCGATCGGGTCGGCGTCGTCGTCGGGCTGCTTCCGCATGCACAACGAGCATGTCGTGCACTTGGCGAAGCACGTCGATGCGGGGACGGTCGTGTACGTCATGCGTCGCCTGCCGAAGTCCGGCACCGTTATGCCGCCGGGCGGCTACCAGGAGGTGAAGACGCCGCCGCCGGCCGAGGCCGCGCCTGCCGCGGAGGCGCCTGCGGCCGCGCAGGCCCAACCGGCCGAGCCGCAGGCTCCGGAAGCCGCACCGCCGGTTGAGGTCCCGCCCGCGGAGCAGCCGGCCGATCAGGGGATCTAGGCCCGTCTCGCCTTCGCCCCGAAGGGCGGAAGAGGGACGTTGTGCCCTGCGACGTTTGGGGCAATCCCGGGGGCGTTCCTCGGGTGCCCCGCCTCGCGTATAGACGGGCTGCGCCGCTAGGCGCCCGTGGACGGGCGCAGCAATCCGGTGGTGCCTGGGCGCCAACTGCAATAAAGTGCGATTCTGACCACCACGCGGGTCGATGTCCCGCGGGTTAAGACGCGCACACCGCTTATCGCAACTGGGCGCTTATCGGACAAACGAGGTCAGACCAATGAGCAACGCCATCTCTCTCGAGCTTCTGGCCTTCAACCTGAAGCTCCTCGGACGCCAGCGCCGCAAGAACCTCTTGATCAGCGCCGGGCGGCCCGAAGACAAGAAGCGCATGCTGCCCGCCATCCGGCGCATTCTCACGCTCGACGTCGAGCTCTATGCGACGCCGGGTACGTACCGCTTTTTCAAGGAGCACGGCATCGGCAGCACCGAGATCCACAAGATCACGGACGGGCGCTCGCCCAACATCCTCTCTTTCCTCAAGGCCAACCGCTTCGATCTCGTCATCAACGTGCTGACGGGCGACGAGGACTACGACGAAAGCTCGGACGCCAGACTCATCCGCAAGCTCTCGATCGAGAACGGCATCCCGCTGATCACCGACGCCGACGTCGGCATCGCCACGCTCGAGCAGATCATCATCGACGCCGAGCGCGGCACTTACCGCTACCGTCTCGCCGACGACAGCGAGCCGTGGAACCTGCGCCTGCGCTTCCTCGCGGCGGCCGAGCGTCTCGGCGGTCTTGCCAACCATCATGCGCACTTCGACAAGGCCTACCTCATCACGCACGAGAACCTGCGCTTGAGCCAGGTCGACATGCAGAAGAAGTGGGAGCTCTATCGCTACCTCAAGGAGAACTACACGCACGACGATCTCGTCGAGCGCATCAGCCGCGGCCTCGAGGCCATGATCCAGCAGGGGGTGACCTACTGCCGGACGATGGTGGATGCCGACAGCACCGTGGGGCTGCTGCCTATCAAGGCGGCGCTGGAGGTCAAGAAGCGCTACGCGGACCGCATCCAGTTCGAGGTCGGCGTGCAGCCGCTGCAGGGCGTGCTCGATCCCGCGTCCTTCACCCAGTATGCGGAAGCGTGCGAGTTGGCCGACTACTGCGGAGGGCTTCCCTCGCGCGACCGGCCGACGCCCGAGAAGCATCTCGACGTCGTCCTGTCGCTGGCCAAGAAGCTCGGCAAGCCGGTCGACGTGCACATCGACCAGGAGAACAATCCGCTCGAGGACGAGACCGAGCTCCTGGCCGAGAAGACCATCGAGCACGGGATGCAGGGACGCGTGTTCGGCGTGCACGCCATCTCGCTCTCGGCCAAGGAGGATCGCGAGCAGGACCGGATCATCGAGAAGGTCAAGCAGGCGGACCTCGGCATCATCATCTGCCCGTCGGCGGCGCTCAGCATGAAGCAATTGCCGATGACGGCGCCGCTGCACAACTCCATCGCCCCGTTCGTCAAGCTCAGAGATGCTGGCGTGCGCACCTACCTCGGCGTTGACAATGTGCATGACCTCTTCATGCCGATGGTGGACGGCGACATCTGGACCGAGTGCCGGATGCTGATGGAGACGACCCGCTTCTACGACATCGACGCCGTGGCCGAGTGGGCCTGCCAGAAGCCGATCCAGGCCAAGGTGCAGCCGGCGGCGGCCGTTACCCCGATCGCGGCGGCACGGGCCGGCGAGAAGGAGCCGGCAAAGAAGCGCGCGGCAGGCGGGCGGCGCGGGCGTTGACGCCCGCTTCCGGTATGTTGGAGGCTGCGTTCCGCCGATGGTAGCGCCGCTGGTTCAATCGCTCTTGATCCAATGCGGGCGGCGTGCTCGTTGAAGCTTGCGTGGGTGCCGGCCGTCCATGCGAAGCATGGCTCCGCCATGACGCTGGCATGACGGAGCCTTGGGCTAACCGAGTTACTCCAGCCTCAACGTCATCCCGGCGCACGCCGGGATCCACGCAAGGTTGCCAAGGGCGGGCCGGCAGTGGTTCGCGAGACGTGCGTTTCTGGAAGGCCATGGGAATGTCCTCCGCGGTGGTGCAAGTAGCGGTGCTCGAGGATCGCGGCGTGGTCTCGGTCACCGGCCCGGATGCCGAGAAGCTGCTTGCGGGCCTCATTACCAACGACATGACGCTGCTCGCGGATGCGCCGGCGCTCTATGCGGCGTTGCTCACGCCCCAAGGCAAGATTCTGTTCGACTTCCTTGTCGTGAAGACCGAGGGCGGCTTCCTGCTCGATACGGTGCGCGACAAGGCCGGTGAGCTCGTCAAGCGGATCTCCATGTACAAGCTGCGCGCCGACGTGCAGATCCGCGACGTGTCTGCGGATTTCGTTGTCGCCGCGGCATGGGGCGAGGCGCCTCTTTCGCCGGGTGGGGCAGCGGGCGCGCATGTGTTCGCCGATCCACGCCTCCCCGCGCTAGGCGACAGAATCGTCGCTGAGGCGCGATCCGCCGACGCCGCGCTCGCGGCGATCGGGGGAAACTCCGTATCGTCTGCGGCCTATCACGCGCACCGGATCGTGCTCGGCGTACCGGAGGGCGGACGCGATTTCGCGTACGGCGATACCTTCCCGCACGAGGCGCTGCTCGATCAGCTCCACGGCGTGTCGTTCACGAAGGGCTGCTTCGTTGGACAGGAGGTCGTGTCGCGGATGCAGCATCGCACCTCGGTGCGCAAGCGTGTGGTGCCGGTGCTCGCCGATCAGGCGCTGCCGGCCGGTCCGCTGCCGGTGCTCGCCGGAAAGGCGGAGATCGGGCGGCTTGGTTCGGTGGCCGGCGCGCGGGGGCTTGCGCTGCTCAGGCTGGACCGGGTGGCGGAGGCGCGCCGCGATGGCATCGCTCTTGTGGCGGGTGGCGTGGCGCTCCGCGTCGAGCTCCCGGCGTTCGCGACATTCAAGATCGGGGCGCCGCATGAAATCGCGTGAGACGGCCAAGCTCGTGCGCTGCCCATGGGCGGGGATCGAGGATCCGCTCTACGCGCGCTATCACGACGAGGAATGGGGCGTGCCGCACGCCGACGAGCACCGGCTGTTCGAGAAGCTCGTGCTCGAGGGCTTTCAGGCCGGGCTGTCGTGGATCACGATCCTGCGCAAACGGGAGGCGTTCAGGCGCGCGTTCCATCGCTTTGATCCGGCGCGGATCGCGCGCTATACCGAACGCGACGTGGCGCGGCTGATGGCGGACGAGGGCATCGTGCGCAACCGCATGAAGGTCGAGGCGACGATCGACAACGCGAAGGCGTATCTGAAGCTCAGGAAGACGCGGACGCTGGCCTCATTCCTGTGGGAGCAGGCGGGCGGTGAGGCGGCGCCGAACCGGCATGAGGCGTTCGGTGACGTGCCCGCCTCGACGGAGGCCTCGCAGCGGCTTTCGAAGGCGCTCAAGATGGCGGGCTTCCGGTTCGTCGGGCCGACCACGGTCTACGCCTTCATGCAGGCGACTGGCATGGTCAATGATCACCTCGTCGGCTGCCCGCGTCATGCGGTGTGCGCCAAGCTGCAGCGCGCGTTCGTGCCACCGTCGATCTGATGACCATGGGCACCTCCGAAACCAATCCCAGGCGGACAGCGTCACCGCGCAGTGATGACGTCTCGCGCGCTCCGCGCGCGTGGCAACGCATGCTTTCGGGGCGGAGGCTCGACCTTCTCGATCCGTCGCCGGCCGACATCGAGATCGAGGACATCGCGCATGGGCTGGCTCGGGTGGCGCGGTGGAACGGCCAAACGCAAGGCGCGCATGCTTTCTCCGTTGCGCAACACTCGCTTTTGGTGGAGGAAATTGCCGCCGTTTTAAATCCTGGTTGGAATACCAAGTTACGGCTTGCCGCCCTTTTGCACGACGCTCCCGAATATGTGATTGGAGATTTGATCAGTCCGTTTAAAACGGCCATCGGGCTAGATTACAAGGCGTTCGAACTCAAGCTGCTCGAAGCCATTCATGTGCGGTTCGAGCTACCGGCGCAGTTGCCGGAAACGATCGGTGTGGAGATCAAGCGCGCCGACCGAGTCGCTGCGTTCTACGAAGCGACTGGGCTTGCGGGCTTTTCCCGCGAGGAAGCCCTCATTTTTTTTGGAGAGCCGGAAGAAACGAATTTGACTCTTACGCAACGCCTTCTCGCGCTCTCGCCGATGCCTGCGGCTGATGCGCAGCGGCTCTTTCTCGAACGTTTCGTGGCCCTCACGAACGCACGTTGACGCGCGCTTGCAGCGTTTGATTGATCATTCGATTTTTATTCCATCTTGCGCGAAGAATATCTTGCTCGACCGGTTCCGAAAATCGCCATGATCCGTGTTTAGCCGGCACAATATAGGAGCTTGTGCCATGGTCGCAGATATGAACTTCAAGCGTCGGGTTCACGAAAGAGATCCCGAAGCAGAGACGTCTCACGTGGCCGCCTCGCGCAGCGAGCCCGCCAGCGTGGAGATCGGGCTCAACGCGGCCATCGTCGCCGTGATCGACGACGAGCCGGTGGTGCTCGTGATCCGCGGCGAGCGCGAGGCCGTCGACGGGCTGCCGTTTGGCCCCTTCTCTCCGGTCGCGCATCGGACGCTCGAGAGCGGCCTGCGCACCTGGGTCGAGGAGCAGACCGGGCTCGGCCTCGGCTATGTCGAGCAGCTCTACACATTCGGAGACCGGGGACGTCACGCCGAGCCGGGCGATGCCGCGCCGCACGTGGTCTCGATCGGCTACCTCGCGCTCACCGAGACGGGCCACGCGCGCGACCTGCAGCACGGCTCGTGGCGGAGCTGGTACCAGTATTTCCCGTGGGAGGACTGGCGGAAGGGCAAGCCCGAAATTCTCGCGGCCGAGATCGAGCCGCGCCTCAGGCAGTGGGCGCAGAGCCCCAGCTCGCGCTCGGCACCCGTGCGTCCGGTGCCAAGAGAAGACCGCATCCGTATCTGCTTCGGCCTCGACGGCGGCGCATGGGACGAGGAGAAGGTCCTCGATCGTTTCGAGCTGCTTTACGAGGCCGGCCTCGTCGAGGAGGCACGCCGGGACGGGCGGGAGGCTGCATCGGCGTGGGGAAGCGCCTTGCCGCGGCTTGGCGCGCCGATGCAGTTTGACCACCGGCGCATTCTCGCGACCGCCATCGGTCGCGTGCGCGCGAAGATCAAGTATCGGCCGGTGATCTTCGAGCTGATGCCGGACGACTTCACGCTGTTCGAGCTGCAGAAGACGGTGGAGGCGATCCTCGGGCCGCATCTGCACAAGCAGAACTTCCGTCGCCTCGTCGAGAGCGCGGGGCTGGTCGAGCCCACGGGCGAGGTCAAGACGCAGACTGGCGGACGGCCGGCGAAGCTGTTCCGGTTCCGCCGCGAGGTGGTGCTCGAGCGGCCGGCGCCGGGCGTGCGCGTCAAAGCCGTTCGTGTTTGAATTGTCCGCGAACGGTGCGCGGGGCCTTTGCAGCGGAGCTGCAATTTATTTCGGCATTGGCCTGGAAAATCGTGCGCGCCTCAACTAGATTTGTTTCAGGCGTTCTATGCTCCGCTAGAGCATAATAAGGGGAACCATAGAGGTCCAAGAGCGTAGGAGTGACTGGCCTAAGGCGGCCGGTATTTTTCAGGGCCCTCATATACTCAAGTCGAGTATATGATAGCTTGGAGGTGAAAAATGGCGCTTCGTTCAGCCCATTCGGCGCTTGCGCTTTCCCAGCCCCAGCCGGCGGCTGCCTGCGCGCCGCGTGCGCGTACGGTAGATCCCGTCACGCCGCCGCTGGCGTTCACGCCGGCGCTCAAGCGGGAGATGGCGCCGCTCTACGAGCGCGTGAAGCATGTGGTGACGCCGATGGAGTGGGTACACTACGCGCCCCTCGTCAAGGCGATCAACGAGCTCAAGGCGAAGCGCAATGCCGTTATCCTGGCGCACAACTACATGACGCCGGAGATCTTCCATGGCGTGGGCGATTTCCGCGGCGATAGCCTGCAGCTCGCCAAGGAGGCGGCGCGGGTCGAGGCGCAGGTCATCGTGCAGGCCGGCGTGCACTTCATGGCCGAGACCTCGAAGCTCCTCTCCCCCGACAAGACGGTGTTGATCCCGGATCCGCTCGCGGGCTGCTCGCTTGCATCCTCGATCACGCCCGAGGACGTGCGCGCATTGCGCGCCGCCTATCCCGGCGTGCCGATCGTCACCTACGTCAACACCAGCGCGGCGGTGAAGGCCGAGTGCGATATCTGCTGCACGTCTTCGAACGCGGTGAAGATCGTCGAGAGCCTGGGCGTGCCGCGTGTGCTGCTGATCCCGGATCAGTACCTCGCCAAGTACGTGCAGACCAAGACGAAGGTCGAGATCATCGCCTGGAAGGGGGCGTGCGAGGTGCACGAGCGCTTCACGGGCGAAGAGATGGAGACCATGCGTGCGGCCGAGCCCGGCCTCAAGATCATCGCGCATCCCGAGTGCCCGCCGGACGTCATCCAGGCGTCGGACTTCACGGGCTCGACGGCGGCCATGATCGACTGGGTGAAGACCAAGCGGCCGGCCAAGGTCATGCTCGTCACCGAGTGCTCGATGGCATCGAACGTCGCCGCCGAGGCGCCGGACGTCGAGTTCATCCGGCCGTGCAACCTGTGCCCGCACATGAAGCGCATCAGCCTCGAGAAGATCTACGAGGCGCTGCTCTACAACCGCTACGAGGTGACGGTCGATCCGACCGTCGCGGCCAAGGCGCGCCGCGCCGTCGAGCACATGGTCGAGGCGTCGGCCTGACGCATGAGAGGCGCGCGGACGTGAGCGCCCGCGCGTTCCTTTTTTGGGTGCTTCCATCGGAAGCAGTTGGGGAGGTCCGCTGATGGACTTCGATAGCACCCGTCTCGCCCGGGGCTTCGCCGATCCTGCCGACGTGCTCGGATCCGGCGACATCGTGATTATCGGCGCCGGGCTCGCCGGTCTGTTCACGGCCCTGCGGCTCGCGCCGCTGCCGGTCACGGTGGTGGCGGCGGCTCCGCTCGGCGAAGGCTCCTCAAGCGTATGGGCCCAGGGCGGCATCGCGGCCGCCGTGGGCGAGGGCGATGCGCCGGAGCAGCACGCGGCCGACACCATCGCCGCGGGCGGCGGCATCGTCGATGCGCACGTTGCGGAGGTCGTCGCGTCGGAAGCGCCGGCGCGCATCGCCGATCTCCTGCGCTACGGAGTGCCGTTCGACCGTGACCTCGCCGGGCATTTCGTGCTCTCGCGCGAGGCGGCCCATTCCAAGCCGCGCGTCGTGCGCGTATCGGGCGACCGCGCCGGCGCTGCCATCATGCAGTCCCTGATCGCGGCGGTGAAGCAGACGCCATCCATCCGCGTGCTTGACGGCTACGAGGCGCTGGATCTCATTCTTGAGGCGGGATCGGGCGGCAGCGACCGCGTCTCCGGCGTGCGGCTCGTGCGCACCGAGGCGAAGGGGACCGGAACGTTCGACTTCATGCCGGCGAGCGCCGTCGTGCTGGCCACGGGCGGCGCGGGCGCGCTCTACTCCGTCACCACCAATCCGATCTATGCGCGTGGCGAGGCGATCGCGTTTGCCGCGCGCGCGGGCGCGCTGATCGCGGACGCGGAGTTCGTGCAGTTCCATCCGACGGCCATCGACGCCGGGATCGATCCGGCGCCGCTTGCGTCGGAGGCGTTGCGCGGCGAGGGCGCGACGCTGATCAACGGCGCCGGCGCGCGCTTTATGCTTGCGCTCGATGAACGGGGCGAGCTTGCGGCCCGCGACATCGTCGCGCGCGGCGTGTTCGCGGAGATCGCGGCGGGGCGCGGCGCGTTCCTCGATTGCCGCGATGCGATCGGCGCCGCCTTTCCGCAGGCGTTTCCGACCGTCTATGCGCATTGCCGCGCGGCGGGCATCGATCCCGTCACGCAGCCGATTCCGGTGGCGCCGGCCGCGCACTACCACATGGGTGGCGTGGCGACCGACCTCTTCGGACGCACGTCGCTCGAGGGGCTGTGGGCCGTGGGCGAGGTGGCCTCGACCGGGCTGCACGGGGCCAACCGGCTGGCGTCCAACTCGCTGCTCGAAGCCGTGGTGCTTGGCGCGCGCGCGGCCGACGACATCGGCCGCCTGGTCACGAGCGAGATGGCACATCCCACTGCCCGGACCTACCGCACGGGGCCGGAGCGGCCCATCGATGCCGCGCGGCGCGCGAGCCTCGTCGGCCGTCTCAGGCAGACGATGAGCGTGCACGTGGGCGTGGTGCGCAGCGGCGCCGGGCTCGTACAGGCGCTCACGTTTTTGCGCGAGATCGGCGAGGAGGCGGGCTGCGACCGCATGGTCGTCAACATGGCGCTGGCGGCGGAGATCATCACCGGGTCGGCGCTCCTGCGCACGGAAAGCCGCGGCGCGCACTACCGCTCGGACTTTCCGGAGCCCGAGGCCGCGCTCCAGCATCGCAGCGCTGTCACGCTGCGTGAGATCCGCGCCATCGGCACGCGCAGCCGCAAGTCCGCGGCGCCCCGCTGTTGCGAGGAGCTTTCCACGTGACGGAAGCGACGTTCGACGGCGGCCTGCCGCGCATCGTGATCGCGCGCGCGGTCGAGCAGGCGCTGGCCGAGGATCTCGGGACGCGCGGCGATATCACGACCGATGCCACGGTTCCTTTCGATGCAACGGCCGAGGCGACGTTCGGTGCGCGCCTCGCCGGCGTGATCGCGGGGCTCGCAGTTGCGGAGGCGGCGTTCCAGGCAGTCGATCCGCGTGTGGGGTTCGAGGCGCTGGTGCGCGACGGCGATCAGGTTGCGACCGCCGCCGCGGTGGCGCGTGCGCGTGGGCCGGCGCGGGCGTTGCTCACAGGCGAGCGAGTGGCGCTCAACTTCCTCTGCCACATGAGCGGCATCGCCACGCTGACGCGGCGCTATGTCGATGCGGTCTCCGGAACGCGCGCGCGCATCGTCGATACGCGCAAGACGACGCCGGGGCTGCGTGCGTTCGAGAAGTATGCCGTGCGCGCCGGCGGCGGGGCCAATCACCGCTCGGGCCTCCACGACGCCATCCTGATCAAGGACAACCATATCGTGGCGGCGGGCGGTGTTGCGCCGGCCATCGCCGCGGCGCGGGCGCATGCCGGGCATATGGTCAAGATCGAGGTCGAGGTGGGCAATCTCGATGAGCTTGCCGCGGCGCTCGCGTATCCGATCGATGCCGTTCTGCTCGACAATATGGATGTGACGGTGCTGCGACAAGCGGTGGCGATGGTCGCTGGCCGTGTGCTGACCGAGGCTTCCGGCGGCGTCACGCTCGAGACGGTGCGCGCGATCGCCGAGGCTGGGGTCGACCTCATTTCGGTCGGCGCGCTCACGCATTCGGCGCCGATCCTGGACCTGGGTCTCGATTTCACCGGCCCGTGACCGGGTCATGGGTCATAACAAGCTTGATTTTGCCGCAGTTGCCCGACATGTCTCGCAGCGGAGCCGGGCGCGGGAAAACGGTGAAGGATGGCATCCGTATGATCACGGGAATCGTAATCTGGGGTCTGGCGGCGATGGTGGCCGCCGCGCTGGCCGGATTCGTTGCCGGTTGGAAGAACCGCGACTACTCGTTTTGGATGGCGTGGAGCTTCCTCTTTCCTCCGGCGCTGTTCTGGCTCGTTCTGATGCCGAAGAAGCAGGGACCCCGCCCGCGCCGTCCGAGCCTCGATGAGCTCGACCGCATGGAGAACCGCGACCTGCCGCACTGACGCCAGTCGACATCGTGTCTTCGACGCATTTTGCGCTGGGTCCCGGCTCTGCGCTCCGGCTTGCTCCTCCGCTTGGCCGGGATGACAGTTGGCGTCGTGCGTACCCGTGTCATCCCGGCCGAGCATAGCGAGAGCCGGGACCCAGGGCGTGTCTGACGACGTCGCGGCTCAGCTCGCGAGCTTGGCGCGGATGGCGGCCTGGGCGGCGGCGAGGCGCGCGACCGGCACGCGGAACGGCGAGCACGACACGTAGTCGAAGCCCGCTGCGTGGAAGAACGCGACCGAAGCCGGGTCGCCGCCGTGCTCGCCGCAGATGCCGACCTTCAACTCCGGCTTTGTCGCGCGTCCGCGCTCGATGCCGATGCGCACCAGCTCGCCCACGCCTTCCTGCTCGAGGGAGACGAACGGATCGTTCTCGTAGACACCCTGCGTGGCGTAGGCGGTGAGGATCGGTGCGGCGTCGTCGCGGGAGAGGCCGAGCACCGTCTGCGTGAGGTCGTTGGTGCCGAACGAGAAGAAATCCGCGCCGGCGACGCCCTCGGCGATCTCGTCGGCCTTGAGGCAGGCACGCGGCAGCTCGATCATGGTGCCGATCTTGTAGGCGAGGCGTGCGCCGGTCTCCTTCTCGACCGTCTCGGCGGTAGCGCGGATGACGCCGGCCAGGATGTCGAACTCGCGCCGATAGGCGACGAGCGGGATCATGATCTCGGGCTCGACCGTGGCGCCGAGGCGCTTCTCGGTCTCGATGGCGGCCTCGAAGATAGCGCGTGCCTGCATCTCGGTGATCTCGGGATAGCGGATGGCGAGGCGGGCGCCGCGCAGGCCGAGCATGGGGTTGAACTCCGAGAGCTCGGCGATGCGCGCGTGCAGCTTCTCGACGGAAATTTCGAGCGCGGCCGCGACGGTCTCGACCTCCCGCTCCTGGCGGGGCAGGAACTCGTGGAGGGGGGGATCGAGCAGGCGGATGGTCACCGGCAGCTCGCCCATGATCTCGAACAGCTCGACGAAGTCGGCGCGCTGGACGGGTAGGATCCGCGCCAGGGCCGCGCGGCGGCCGGCCTCCGTGGTGGCGCAGATCATCTCGCGCATGGCGAGGATGCGCTCGGCATCGAAGAACATGTGCTCGGTGCGGCAGAGGCCGATCCCCTGGGCGCCGAAAGTGCGAGCCTGCTTGGCATCCTTGGGCGTGTCGGCGTTGGCGCGCACGGCAAGCCCGCGCGCATCGTCCGCCCAGGCGATGAGCCGTGCGAAGTCGCCCGAGAGCTGCGGCTGGCGCATGGGCACGGCGCCCAGGTAGACGCGGCCGGTTGCGCCGTCGATGGTGATCACGTCGCCCGCCTTCAAGACCTTCTGGCCGACGGTGAGCGTCTCGGTCTTCTCGCTGATGCGCAGCGCGCCGGCACCGGAGACGCATGGTACGCCCATGCCGCGCGCCACCACGGCGGCGTGGCTCGTCATGCCGCCGCGCGCGGTCAGGATGCCGGCCGAGGCGTGCATGCCGTGGATGTCCTCCGGGCTCGTCTCGGCGCGGACCAGGATCACGTCGCGGCCCAACTGCTTCTGGCGCTCGGCCTCGTCGGAGGTGAACACGATCTGGCCGGCCGCGGAACCGGGGGATGCGGGCAGGCCGGTGGTCAAAAGCTCCTTTTCCGCGTCGGCGTCGATGGTCGGATGCAGGAGCTGGGTGAAGCCTGACGGGTCGACACGCAGCACCGCCTCCTCGCGCGTGATGACGCCTTCCTCGGCGAGATCGACGGCGATCTTGACGGCGGCCTCGGCTGTGCGCTTGCCGGAGCGCGTCTGCAGCATCCAGACCTTGCCGTTCTGGATCGTGAACTCGATGTCCTGCATGTCGCGGTAGCGGTTTTCGAGGGTGGCGAAGATGAGCTTCAGCTCATCGAAAGCGCCCGGCATCTCCTCCTCGAGCGATGGGTTCGGGTCCTCGGCCTCGCGGCGCGCCTTGATGGTCAGCGGCTGCGGCGTGCGGATGCCGGCCACCACGTCCTCGCCCTGGGCGTTGACGAGATACTCTCCGTAGATCTCGTTGGCGCCGGTCGACGGGTTGCGCGTGAAGGCGACGCCGGTCGCGGAGGTGTTGCCCATGTTGCCGAACACCATGGCCTGCACGTTGACGGCCGTGCCCCAGTTGTCGGGGATGGCGTGCAGGCGGCGGTAGGTGACGGCGCGCGCGTTGTGCCACGAGCCGAACACGGCGCCGATGGCGCCCCAGAGCTGCTGGCCGGTATCCTGCGGGAAGGGCTTCCCGATGGCGTCCTCGATCGCCTTCTTGTAGAGCGCGATGATCTTCTGCCAATCGTCTGCGCTGAGCTCCGTGTCGAAAGCGTAGCCGTTGAGGTTCTTGTAGTTGTCCAGGATCTCCTCGAACACCGAGTGGTCGACGCCGAGCACGACGTCGCCGTACATCTGGATGAAGCGGCGGTAGCTGTCGTAGGCGAAGCGGTCGTCGCCTGAATGGCGCGCGAGGCCGAGCACGGTACGGTCGTTGAGGCCGAGGTTCAGAATGGTGTCCATCATGCCGGGCATGGATGCGCGTGCGCCCGAGCGCACCGCGACGAGTAGCGGGTTGTTCTCGTTTCCGAACTCGCCTCCAGTCTCCTTGCCGATGCGCGCCAGCGCATCCTCGACCTGCGCGGCGAGGTGCTCCGGCAGGCGGCGGCCGTTCTCGTAGAACAGCCCGCAGACCTCGGTGGTGATCGTGAAGCCCGGGGGTACAGGCAGGCCAAGGCTCGCCATCTCAGCGAGGTTGGCGCCCTTGCCGCCGAGCAAGTTCTTCATCGCGGCGCTACCTTCGGCCTCGCCGGCAGCGAAGTAGTAGACCCATTTGGGCGCCGCATCGGGGGATGGTCGAGCCAACGGCAAAGTGCGCCTCTCTCTGGAAAAATATCGCTCGCAGAACGCCGGGCCCAAGCCGGCGGCGGGACTGTCGCACAGGCGCGCCCGTGCGCCAACACTACCTTTGACTGCGCCCGCTCGATACCGCACTCTCGGCGCCTCTTCGTTAAGCAGGGCTCTCATGACGGATCACGTTTCCAAGGTTCTCGAGCGGCTGGACCGCAATTTCGATGCGGGCCTCGATCGGCTTTTCTCGCTCTTGCGAATCGAAAGCGTTTCGACGGATCCCGCATACAAGTCCGAGTGCCGGAAGGCCGCCGACTGGTGTGCAGCGCAACTTACGGCGGCCGGCATCCCCGCGTCCGTGAGACAGACGACGGGACACCCCATCGTCGTCGGCCATGATCGCAAGAAGGTCGGCAAGGGTACGCCGCACGTCCTCTTCTACGGGCACTACGATGTGCAACCGCCGGATCCACTGGAGCTCTGGAGCAAGCCGCCGTTCGAGCCGCGCATCGCGACCGACAAGGCCAACGGCAAGATTATCGTGGCGCGCGGGGCCGAGGATAACAAAGGCCAGCTCATGACCTTCCTCGAGGCGGCGCGGGCCTGGACCGAGGTGGCGGGCGAGCTTCCGGTCGCGGTCACGGCCATGATCGAAGGCGAGGAGGAGTGCGGGTCGCCGTCGCTGCCGGGGTTCCTCAAGACGAGCGGGAAGGAGATCACGGCCGACCTGGCGCTCGTGTGCGACACCGGCCAGTGGGACAGGGACACGCCGGCCATCACGACGATGCTGCGCGGGCTCGCGGGTGTCGAGGTGATCGTCAAGGGGCCATCGCGGGACCTGCATTCGGGGATCTATGGCGGGCCGGCCATGAACCCGATCCGCGCGCTGGTCGGCGTGCTCGGCAAGATGCACGACGGCAAGGGCCGCATCCGCATTCCCGGCTTCTACGACGGCGTCGAGAAGCCGACGAAAGCACAGCTCAAGCAGTGGCAGGCGCTCGGGCTCGATTCCAAACAACTGCTCGGGCCGGTCGGGCTCTCGGAGCCGGCCGGGGAAGCGTCGGCGTCGCTGATCGAGCAGCTCTGGTCGAGGCCGACGATCGAGTTCAACGGCATCACGGGCGGCTATCAGGGTGTCGGAGCCAAGACCGTCATTCCGGCGCAGGCCTCGGTCAAGATCACCTGCCGCCTGGTGTCGGGACAGGACCCGCAGCACGTGCTCGCAGCCGTGCGCCGGTTCGTCACCGACAACCTGCCCGTGGACTGCAAGGCGGAGTTCATCGGCGGGCACGGCAGCGCGGCCATCGGCTTCGACACGTCGGCGCCGGCCGTGCGTGCGGCCGCGGCGGCGCTCGAAGAGGAGTGGGGCGCCAAGACGGTGCTGATGGGCTGCGGCGCGTCGATCCCGATCGTGACCTCGTTCAAGCAGGCGCTCGGCATGGACAGCCTGCTGATCGGATTCGGAGTCGACGACGACCGCATCCATTCTCCGAACGAGAAATACAACCTGAAGAGCTTCAAGAAGGGTGCGCGCAGCTGGGTGCGCATCCTCGACGCGCTGGCGCGGCAGGCGGCCTGAAGCGATGCGTGTGCCGCCGAACCTGACACTGCCGGGCCTTCTCGCGCTCATCGCGTTGGCCGCCGTGCTGCTCTACCTCGAGCGTGATGGCGGAGGGGGCTCGCCCGCGCCTCGATCCGCGACATCCCCGCAAACGACGGCGCTGCGCCCGGACGCCGCGTCCGGCGCCTTCGACTATTACTCGCTCGTGCTGTCGTGGAGCCCGACCCATTGCGAGAGCCCGGAGGGGCAGGACGACCACGCGCAGTGCGCTCCGCGCAACGGGCGGCGCTATGCTTTCATCCTGCATGGGCTCTGGCCGCAGTACGAGCGCGGCTATCCGGAAGACTGCCCCGCGAAGACGACCTGGGTGCCGCAGCCGGTGATCGACGACATGCTCGACGTCATGCCGAGCAGGGGACTGATCATCCACGAGTACCGCAAGCACGGCACCTGCTCCGGCCTTTCGCCCGAAGCCTACTACCGCACGGCGCGGCGACTCTACGACAGCCTCACCATCCCGCAGCGGTTCCGCAATCCGACGGCGGCGCAATTCCTCGATCCCGACGATGCGGTGGACGCGTTCGTGGCCGCCAACCCGCAGCTCAAGCCCGACATGGTGGCTGTCGCGTGCCGCGGGCCGGGAAGCCGCCTGCGCGAGGTGCGCATCTGCTTCTCGAAAGCCGGCGTCCCCCGATCCTGCGGGGTGAACGAGGACCAGGGGAAGCTCTGCCGCAGTGCACGCATGCATGTGCCGCCCGTGCGCTGAAATGGACTGCGTTCAGTCTGCTTTCGCAGCCTGTGGATAACTTCGCTCGCGTCCCGCCATCGCCACATTGAAGCTTGCCGCTCGGTGCGTGGAACAGCAAGCTTCGAGTCGTGCTGCGTTTGGTTTTCGCGATGCGGGCTCGACGCATGCAGGGACTTGCAAACCAACGCGGCTTGGCGCCGCTCTTCAACGACGGACCGGTCGCCCTGCGGGACGGCAGAGGCGCTCGCTTCGCGAAGGGGCCGCCGCAACGCGCTGCAACGGGCCGTCAGCGGCTGCGTGCCACGCGGGAGATGCTGGACGGCATCGGCGGTCTCGGCTGGAGCGTGATGGGATTCGTGGGAGGTGCCGTCGTTTGGCATTTCATCGGCTTCTGGGGCTTCGTGTCGGAGGTTGTGCTCGCCGGCGGTTCGACCGTCGCGGAGCGGCCTGCGATTCACGCTTCCGCGCCGAAAGCACCGCCCCATTGGGTGCAGGTCGCGGAGGCGTCTGCTCCGCCGTGTACGGTGCTGTCACTCGATCGTCGCACCGGCGTCACGTCGGCGCGTTCCTGCGAGGCCGAGCATGGACCTTTGCCAGCGGATTCGTTCCAGGGGCGCGAGGATCGGATAAGCGCGGTGGGCCGCGACGGCAGGATACGGTCGGCCCAGGATTGAGGCACGGATTCCGAGCCGCAGGATCCGATGTGACGGATTTTCGTGCAGGTGTGGCAAACGCTCCAAGGGCCTTTGCAAACAATGAACTCGCTCTGCGAGTGAATGTGATGCGTGAAGTCCGGAGCGCCTTTTGCCCGAAAGCTGCCCTCAAGGGCCGATACCAGCGCGCGGTCTTGGCTTAAGGGTTTGGGCCATTGTTTGTTTGAGTGGAGTCGTCGACCATGAATTTCGCTGCCGGACAGAGCTGGACCTATCGTGTGGCGCGGGGCTTCGAAGCATCGCGGCTGCTGATCGGTGCCGTCGCGACGTTCGACGGTGACCGCAACATCATCTGCTGTGCCGCGATCCATGCGCCGCGGCGCCATGCGGACGGCCATCTCGACATGATCACCGTGCCGTTCATTCCGATGACGGATGCGGCCTTCTGCGCCAGCGTGATCGCGCTCGACGAGAGTGCGGCGGAGCTGCCGGAGGGCTTCGTCGAGAAGTTCACGGAGTGGTCCAACGATTCCAGGGGCCTTACTGCGTTCACGGTGCCGTTCGACGGGTTCCTCGACCACATGATCACCGATCAGCTCGCGGAGCTCGCCGGGTTGTCGGCGGCGTAAAGATCCTGCCCGATTCAGATCGAAATATCCCCCGCACCCGATTTTCAATCGCGTCCGACCTCTCCCCGTCATGGCGGAGCCATGCTGCGCATGGACGGGAGAGGTAAAGATCGCGCCAGCCGGCGGGGTCAGCCGGTCTTGCGCAAGCGCTCGGGACGCCAGGAGGCAGGGGCGAGCGCAATATAGCCGAGACCGAGCGTCGGCGTGTCGATGCCGTCGAGCTTCGTCGGGTCCAGGCTCCAGCGCCCGGCGAGGCGCAGCACGTGCTCCTCGGTGGGATAGAGGATGATTTCGCCGCCCGCGTCGCCCTTGCGGCCACGCACGCCGCGGAAATCGAACAGTTTCAGTCCGAGGGCGCGCTCCTCCCTGGTGGTCCGGCCCCGGTTCCACACCACGCCGGAGTCCGTGATGGCGAAGGCGCGCACGACACGGCCTTCGAGCAGGCGCGCCCAGGCGAAGACGTCGATCGGCGGATAGGCGAAGAAGTACTGCACCTCGACGAAGCGCTGGCCAAGGCGATCGAGAAGGGCCAGGCCCTTGTCGACGAAAGCACGGCCGACCGGAT
This sequence comes from Hyphomicrobium sp., assembly GCF_020852195.1. Lineage (GTDB taxonomy): Bacteria > Pseudomonadota > Alphaproteobacteria > Rhizobiales > Hyphomicrobiaceae > Hyphomicrobium_C. Next base: position 46,508 of record NZ_JADZBI010000188.1, read on the forward strand.
AGGGCAGCGCCAGGCCAACGACGAACGTCCATCCGTTGACGGGCGGAGAGACGAAGACGTGATCGTTGCCCAGGTGGTCGTCGTAGACGGCGCCGATCCCGGATTGCCAATTGCAGGGCTCGGCCGCGACAAGGCCCAGCTCATCGAGCACCGCCTCCGTGTCGCGGCTGCGCACGGCGAGCCAGGCCATCTTGTAGCCGAAGCCCGCCGGCGGATCCGGCATCTGCCCGTAAGTGACGCGTCCCTCAGCCATGCGCGGCGCAAGGACATAGGCCGCGACCGCGACCGTCAGAGCGACCATGATGGCAATCGTCAGAATCACGGCATGCCCGATTTTCCACCTCTCCGTTTTCTAGAGTGCCGGCAGCCCGCGGATCAAGCGCGGGCCGGCGAGAGCTGGGGAAAATCGGGGGCGGGGGGGGCTTGGAATCAAACGAGGCCAGCCTGCTTTCCTCCGCCGGCCGCGGGGGCGCCGAGGGCATGGGCAAGCTGGCCTCTCTTACCGCCGCTGCCGACCCTGGGGTCAGATATGGCGGCCGCAAGACGGACGCGCGATGACGAGGGCGATGCGCGTCCCTCTTCTGGCCCTCTCGAGCGAGCTGTCTCGAGCGCGACAGCCCGCGCCCCAATGTGGGAGAGGGGCGAGAGGATCAGTCCGAGGTGAACCGGGCAGACCCTAGCGTCGCCAGGTGACAGCCGAATGAACACTGTGCGACGGCCGCGTAGCAGAATGTCAGCGTCGTCCAGTGCAAGAAAACGACCGGCAAGAAAAAGACCGGGCCTTGCGACCCGGTCCCGACAAGACCCCATGCAGGAGGCTCGAATCTTCAGGGCAGCGTCACCTTGGCGGTGAAAACGAAGCGCTCGTCGCAGAGGCCCTCGGCCACGCAGGCGCCGGCGCCTGGCGTCACGACGTCGATGTCGGTGTCCCAGTAGCGGAAGTCGAAGGTGAACTTCTCGACCGCCAGCGAGAGGCCGGCATTCCAATACTGGTACTTATCCTTGTTGCCGCCGCCGGCGGTGAAGCCTTCGTCGCTATCGCCGTACACGGTGCCCCAGGCGCCGGAGAGCGACGGGCTGAAGATGCCGACCTGGGGAAGCGCATAGGACGCGGCGCTCTCGACCGTGAACACCTCGCCGGTCTCAAGGCCATAATCGGGCGACCAATAGAGCGTGGTGCCGCTGGTCAAGCCCTTGATCCAGGGCGATTCCATGCTGTAGCCGGCTTTCAGCTCGACATAGTTCAGCTCGGCGCCGGTGTCGTCGGCGCCCGGGTAGGCGTAGTAGATGACGCCGAAGTCGAAGGTAATGGGTCCCCAGAAGGGGCCTGGGCCCAGGGTCGGCTTGATGCCGGCGTAGAGATCGACCTCCGCGTCCGCCGGAGGCGCGTCGTCGAAGTCGACGTTGGTGGCCCAGATGCCGGCGTAGAAGATGCCGTAGGTGAGGTCGATGGAGCCCTGTGCGGCGGGGTTCTCATCGGTCTGCGAGATGCCGCGGAAGATGTAGTCGCTGGTGCCGCCGAGGGTGACGGAGAGGTCGAGCTTGCGGCCCTCCGGCGGCGGCGCGTCCTTGACGCTGCCGCCATAGCCGTCGGCAAGGGCTGCGCCCGAAAATGCCATCAACGCGGAGCCAACGAGCAGTGCACGCACCGGCTGCTTCAGTCGCGACATGGACAACGGACCCCCACCAGCGTTCGGCCCGCACTCCTCCTGGAAGGGCGGGCAGCTCCCGATAGAGCAAAGCGCAGAGGGGTTAAGCAAACAAGAGCAAAGACCTGCCGTCTTAAATCTCGTGCGGCGTTTGTGTCTCGGGCGCCACGCGCCTGGGGATATACTGTCGAAAACGAAAACGGGACCCGTGAGGGTCCCGTTCCGTGAGGCTAGTTTATCGCCCTGCCGATTAAGGCAGCGTCACGCTGGCGGTGAAGACGAAGCGCTCGTCGGCGAGAGGATTGTTGTCGAGGTCCGTATCCCAGTAGCGGAAGTCGAAGGTGAACTTCTCGACGGCCAGCGCCACACCGGCGTTCCAGTAGCTGTAGTTGTCTACGCCAATGTCCCACTGGTCGGGATTGTCGGATTCGGTGTAGCCGACGCCGCCGCTGATGGTCGGCGTGAAGATGCCGAGAGCGGGCAGCTCGTAAGCGGCCGTGCCTTCGATCGTGTAGATCGCGTCCGAGTTCGACTGGTCCGGAACGTACCAGAAGACCGGCGTCAGGGTCAGGTTCTTGACCGGCGAGAACTCGAGACCAGCCTTCAGCTCGATCAGGTCAAAGTCGCTCGGGCCCAGAGAGGGGACAACGCTCTTGTCCTCCGCCCAGGGATAGAAGTAGTACACGAGGCCGAAGTCGAAGGTCACGGGACCCAGCTTCGGCGTGATGCCGGTGATGAGGTTCAACTCGGCCGGGCCGTAAGGATCGGCAACCACAGAGCCCCAGAGGCTGCCGTACCAGATGCCGTACGTCAGGTCGATCGACGCCTGGAACGCCGGATCCTCGTCGTTCGTCGAGATGCCACGGAACACATAGTCACTCGTGCCGGTGCCCGTCACCGACCACTCGAGGCTCTCAGCATTCGCTGCGCCAGCCAGGGTCGTGAGCGCGATGCCTGCTGCGCCGACCATCTTGGTGAATTTTGCTGTCATCGTACCTCTAACCCCCCTAGTCCCACACCTTAGAATTTCGGTGCGCCTCGCTGCATTCCTTGGTCCAGGGCGCCCTTGAGAATGGGCACGACCCGCAACCAACCGTCCGATTGTTCGGCGCGTCTTGACTAAGAAGAACCGGATCGTGCGCCCAAGCACAAGCGCTATGACAGACAAATCAACTACTCCGGTCCCAAGTGTCTCATCCGAGCAACTTTGCGCGCGATCTGGCCACGACTTGCTCAAAATTGGTTCACTTGGGAGGCATCTGTTGACAGATCGTGAATAGAAATGGAGCTAATCTTGCCTAAAAATTAGTCAGGCGCGCGGTGGCCTGGAGCGCGATGTATGTCGGTTGTCGATTCAATTGCGTGTCGGGTGGCCCAAAGCGGTCCTTCAGACTCTAAAATGGAATCAATGCCGGGTTCGGTGAGGTCCGTCATGCCGGCGAGGCGCTAGCCTAGCTCTCTATACGTAACAAGAACGGGGCCTGTTCCGGCCCCGTTCCATTTAATCCTTGCTAGATTTCGGCTTCCCTTGATCAGGGGAAGGCAACCTTTGCCGTGAAGACGAAGCGCTCGTCGGAGAGGTTCGAACCGCTCGGCGTCAGGGTGTCGACATCCGAATCCCAGTAGCGGAAGTCGAACGCGAACTTGTCGTACCCGAGGGTCAAACCGGCGTTCCAGTAAGACATTTCGGCGTCGGTATCGACGTTCTCGACGTAACCGTAAGTACCGCTGATCGACGGTTCGAAAACGAAGACCTTCGGAAGGGTATAGGAGAGGCTGGTCTCAGACACCCAATACTCGCCGGCGTCGCCCTGGGCTTCGGGGCTCCAGTAGAAGGTCTGAGAGCCGCTCAGGCTCGGCAGGATCTCGCCGCTGACGCCGGCCTTGAGCTCAAATACCTCCACATCGCCCGTTGCCGGCTCTGCGGCGCCCGGATAGGTGTAGTAGAGGACGCCGAAATCGAAGGTTGCGGCACCGAGTGTCGGCTTGATGCCGGCGTAGTAGTCGATCTCGAGGTTGCCGAAGACGAAATCCTCATCGACCGACGAACCCCAAGCACCGGCATACAAAATGCCGTACGTGAAGTCGATGCCGGCTTGGAGAGCCGGATCGTTGTCCGACTGCGAAACGCCGCGGAAGACGTAGTCGCTGGTGATGGCGGCGTTGACCGACCACTCGAAGGTGCGACCGGCGTCGTCCTTCAGGCTGAGACCGCCGGCGGAAGCGGGTGCCGCCAGCATGAGTAGCGCGGCGCTCGCAGCGCCGAGTGTCTTCGCGAATGTTGGTGTCATCGACATGTACCCTTAACCCCCGATCTAGATCCCACACGAAAGAAGTTTCATGCCCCCGACAGCTCCGTGTGCGATCGGCCCAGATCGGGCGCTGTCCGGAAGTGTCGCTTGGTGGTGCAGTGCAACTCGGCTGTCATAAAGCTCCAAAATCGTCGGCAACAACAAGTGTTATGTCCGTCGCGCCACGCGCTCGACCAAGGCATGTCGCGCGGCTGCAACTTGCGGCCATAACTGGCTATTTCTTGCCCAGCTTTCGCTCTTTCCACAGGCATCAGATGTCGGAGCCTGCGCAATAAAAGGACACCTGCTGCCCGATCCGCAGGCGTATTCTTCAAGTGCCAGAGCTCGAAGGTGCGGCGCCTCCCCGCTTTTCCATGTGGCGGCGGTTTCGCTATTGAAACGTCCATCGCGAACAGGACCACGCTCATGTCATCCGCCGGCGCCTCCGCACCGACCGTCCTCATCACAGGCGCTGCGCGTCGCATCGGGCGGGCGATCGCGCTCGATCTGGCGCGGGCTGGCTGGCAGGTCTGCGTGCACTACCGCCGGTCGGCCGAGGAGGCGGAAGAGCTCGTCGGCGAGATTCGGGCGCTGGGCGGGGTGGGCGCGGCGGTGGCAGCGGACCTCGGGTCGGAGGCGGATATAGAGGGGCTCATTCCGCTGGTGCGCGAAGCGCTCGGCGCGCCCGTCTGTCTGATCAACAACGCCTCGGAGTTCCTCGTCGACACGATCGAGACCGTGACGCCCGGCACCTGGGACACCCACCTCGACATCAATCTCAAGGCGCCGGTGTTCCTGGCCCGGTCCCTGTTCCTCAACCTGCCGGAGGGGGCGCAGGGCAACGTCATCAACATCATCGACCAGCGGGTGTGGAAGCTCACTCCGGACTTCTTCTCCTATACGATCTCGAAAGCCGGCCTCTGGACCGCCACCCGGACGCTGGCGCAGGCGCTGGCGCCGAGGGTACGCGTCAACGCCATCGGACCGGGACCGGTGCTCAAGAGCATTCACCAGACGGATGCGGACTTCGCGCGCGAGGCGGAGTCGACGCTGCTGGGGCACGGCCCGAGCCCGCAGGAGATCGCGGCGGCGGTGCTGTTCATCCTCGCCTCGCCCTCGCTCACCGGACAAATGATCGCGCTGGACGGTGGGCAGCATCTGACGTGGGGGGAGGCGTAAGCGCGGAAAGGGGCTTGAAAAGGCAGGCTGCGGACCGACCGGCGCCACAATTCCTCCCTTCCATCCCCCCACTGGCGCCCCAAACTTGGGCGACGGGTAAGGTTCCGGGGTGGGTCGGCGGTTCGGGTGTAAACCAGGTCTTAAGCTTAAGGGTCTAGGAACCATTGTTCGGACCGTTGGGCGCCAACCCACGATGAGAATTCGATTTCGAGCGTGAGCCCGCGTCTTTGATCGCTCGCCGTCAAAGGCGGTTCAGGCTACTGGCGCCGCGTAGAAAAACTGGGGTGTCCCATGACCTGCCGATCTAGGTCTTCTCGTTCCGGCGTTGCCGTTCTGGCTTCCTTCCTTCTTGCTCCTGCCGCGGCCCAAGCCGCCGAGCTTCCTCCGATCCGGAGCAGCGCCTCCAATCCGGTGGCCGACTGCGCCACGCCCGGGCGCCTCACGCACTATCTTCAGCAGCGCAACCCGAAGCTCGATCCCCGCTACGAGACGCTTGCTGCCGAGTACATGCGCCATGGCGAGGCACTTCAGGTGCGCTGGGACTACGCCTTCTTCCAGATGATCCTCGAGACCGGCTATCTCAACTACGGCGGCGACGTGAAGCCCGACCAGAACAATTTCGCCGGGCTCGGCGCCACGGGCAAAGGCGCACGGGGCGAGCGCTTCCCGGACATCTCGACGGGCGTGCGCGCGCATATCGAGCATCTCGTGATGTACTCGGGCGATCGCGTCGAGAACCCGGTGGCCGAGCGGACCCGCAACATCCAGGAATGGGGTGTGCTCACGGACTGGCAGAAGGGGATCTCCGGGCCAATCACGTTCAGCCAGCTCGCGAAGAAGTGGGCGCCGGGCAGCCGGCGCTATGTGAGCGATATCGAGACCATCGCGCAGCGGTTCTTCGATGGGCCCTGCAAGGAGCCGGATCCTTATCTCGACGTGATTGCCGCCCGGGGCGATGCGCCCTCAAAGACGCGGAGCGTCGAGGCAAAAGCGCCGGTCGCGTCGCAGAATACCACGGACGACGCCGTACGTGTGTCGCCTGGCACCGCCGACGGGCCGCCCATCGTGGAGGACGTGCTGCCCTCCAAGGGCGCGGCTGCCGTGGCGGCTGCGGCCTCGGAGCCGAAGGCCAAGGCGCAGACGGCGTCGGTGACGCCGCCGGTCACGCTGCTCAATCCGGCCCCGGCCGCAGATACCGTCGTGGAGCCCGCCGCCGCCAGCGAGGCCGAGGCCGCGGCCGCCGCGCAGTCGTCCGGGAAGGCGATCGAGGTCGCCGCGCTGCCGGGCGCTCTCAAGGGTGCCGGTGCGGCTGAGACCAAGCCCGAAGCGAAACCCGAGAAGAAGAAGCCGGAAAAGAAGGACGCGAGCGGCAAGTGCCGGGTCTGGACCGCCAGCTACGGCGGCTCCAAGGCCATCATCATCAAGGCCGTGTCCGACAAGACCATCAACTACACGGTGCTCGACGTGAACGAGGGGGCCGAGAAGCGCGAGGCCGACGCCTACATCAACGCCTACGCCAAGGGCGGGCAGTCGGTCGGCGAGTTCGCGAGCCAATCGCAGGCGCTCGAAAAAGCCTTCGAGCTCTGCCCCGAGGGCTGATCGGACCTTATGGTGGTGGCGTTCCCTAGCATGGCCGCTCGTTGCTTCCTTCCAGGGCGGCTCGCCGTTGCCGTTGCGGTGCTGGCCGCGACCGGCGCATCGCTGGCGCACGCGGCACCGACGCTGCCCGAGATCCGTCTCTCGCAACGCAACCCCGTGCCGGCGTGCGTGACGCCCGGGCGCCTGATGGCGTTCCTCAAGCAGCGCAACGGCAAGCTCGATCCACGCTTCCGCAACATCGCCTCGTTCTACAAGCAGCACGGCGAAGCCTGGGGTGTGCGTTGGGACTACGCCTTCTTCCAGATGGCGATCGAGACCAACTTCCTTACCTACCGCGCGCCCAGCGGGCGCATGGGGGACGTCGATCCCAAGCAGAACAATTTCGCCGGCATCGGCACCACCGGCGGCGGCGTGCCCGGCGACAGCTTCCCCGATGTCTCGACCGGAGTTCTCGGGCAGATCCAGCACCTCGTCGTCTACTCGGGCGAGATGATCCCCAACCCGGTGGCGCCGCGCACGCAGCTCAAGCAGGAGCACATCCTTGCCAAGTCGCGCGAGCTGAAGCGGCCGGTGCGGTTCTCGGATCTCGCACGGCGCTGGGCGGCCGATCCCAAGTATGCGGGCTCCATCGAATGGGTGGCGGAGCGTTTCCGCTCGGAGCATTGCAAGGGACGCGGTGCGCCGCAGAACAACGAGATGCTGCCGTGGCAGCAAAAGCCGGCGCGTGGCGCCGACGGCGGACGTGCCGCCGCGCCGGCGCCGAAAGGCGCACACGCGGATGCCAGCGCGCCAGTGCGCACGATCTGGAGTCGCGACCAGCAGAAGCGCACGCCGCCCAAGGCCGAGCCGCCGCCGGCCAAAGCAATGGCGGAGGCGGCGCGGATGCCCGAGCTGCCCGTTGCGCAGGTTGATGTTGCGCCGCCTGTTGCAGTCCATGCTCCTCAGCGCGAAGCGGTCCGCGAGGAGGAGCACGAGACGCGTTTCGCACTGTTCACGCCGCCGGCAGGACTGGCCGATGCCGTGATCCCGGAGAGCGGGATGCTCGCATCTGATGCCCGCGTGCCTGTGCCGCCCAGCGAGCGCCCTGTCGCCGGACCGCCCGAGCCCCCGGTGGTGGCGGCCGGCTCCTCCGTCGGCGGGTTCGTCGTGGGAGGATCGAGCAAGCCGACCTTTCCTCCGCCGTCGGGGCTCGGCGTGAAGCCCAGCCGCTGCATGGTCGAGAGTGCGCGCTACGGCGGCGAGACGACGGTGCTGGTCAAGGCGTCTGAAGGTGCGGACGTGCACTACGTCGCGCTGTCCGTGCTCGACGGCTTCGAGGACAGCATGACGGCGAGCTTCATCTCCTCGCGCCCGGAAGGCGGCGAGGTGATCGGCGTCTTCCCCTCGCGCGACGCGGCGCTGGCCAAAGCGCGCACGCTCTGCCCGGATTGATCCTCCGCAAAGGCCGCGTGTATGTAAGCTTGCGTGGATCCCGGCCTGCGCCGGGATGACGTCAAGTTTGCAAAAAACCTTCATCATAAGCAGAGTCATGGGCGCGGAGGCGGTATCCACGACACGTGTCGATGTAGGTGTGCTCTCGAATGTGTCGCGTGCGCTGCGCTGTTTCTACCTAAGCCCGAACGAATCTATGGCTCGGGGGCGAGGTACTTGAGGGCGGCGGAGGAGATGGCGCCGCCGACCACGCACGGAATGCCGGCGGCCACGACGCCGCCCGCCGCGGCGCCGACGCAGCCGAGCGCGAACACGGTCTGCCCCGCTTGGCCCCACCAGGCATAGTCGCGCGACTTCTGCGAGCCCTTGGTCTTCAGCTCCTCGATGGCGGCGACGGCATCCTTCCTGATCTTGCCGGTCTCGAAGGTCTCGGCGGCCTCGATCACCTCGCGCAACGGCTTGCGCACGTCGGCCGGCTGCGTGTTCATCTCCTCGCTCAGGATGTCGAGCAACTCCTTTTCACGCGAGGCGTTGGTGGCCAGCGTCCACTTGGCCATGGAGCCGATGGTCAGCTTCTCAACGTCGTTCCTGTCGTTCGACATGGCGAGCGCGCCGACGATGCGCTGGATCGGCTCGCGGTAGCCGGTGGCGTAGTAGTAGCCCCACAGGGCGTCGATGACGTGGCCGCCGTCGTCGACGGGCAGCTCGGCCAGCGTCTTGCCGTCGCCGTACAGATACTTGCGGATCAGGACCTGACGCGCCGGCATGCGCTCGACGAACTTCTGCAGCAGCTCTTTCCAGTCAGGTAGGCCCGAGTAGGCGATGGCGCGGATCAGCACCACCTGGTCCTCGGGCGGCATGGGAAACATGCGTGAGACGAGGAGCTCGGCGCGGTCCGGGTTGGCACCGAGGACGCCGCCGGTGAAACCGATGTAGACGCCCGCCGTGTCGAGGTCGCGGAACAGGCCGAGGTCGCCCATGGCATGCACGACCTCAGGCAACCGGTCGGGCTCGGGCGCGCGGCGGTAGTCGTTGATCCACTTGAGGACGTGTTCGGATTTCTCGAGCCGTAGCGGCGGCGCGCGCTTGGCCTTGTCCCCGGCCAGCGCCGGGGCCAGCGCCAGGGCTGCCGTGAGAAGTGCGATCAGGATTCGCATGGCCGTCATCCTCCGGACGCGCCGGGATCGGTATCCATAGGTTGCGTGCAAGGTCTCCCGAGATCCAAGGGCCGCGATGTCCTGGGCGGTTTTGTGGCAAACGGCCCGGTCGGCTGGATCTCGGGCCGCTTGACGGGGCGCCTTCGGCCGCCAATGTTCCGGCCATGCCCATCCCCGACGACAAGGCCGACGGCGGCCTCGCCCCCGCGCGGCCGAGCAAGCCCCGCGAGGCCAACGCCCCCGCGACAGGGCCGGACGTGATCGCCGGCTACCTCAAGACATTGACGACCGGGCCCGGCGTCTACCGGATGCTCGATGCCGCGGGCGACGTGATCTACGTCGGCAAGGCGCGCAATCTCAAGGCGCGCGTGCAGAACTACACGCGGCTCGCCGGGCTGCCGAACCGCACGCTGCGCATGGTTCAGGCGACGGCTGCCATGGAGTTCGTCTCCGTGCGCACCGAAGCCGAGGCGCTGCTGCTCGAAGCCAACCTCATCAAGCGCTTCCGGCCGCGCTTCAACGTCACCCTGCGCGACGACAAGAGCTTCCCCTACATCTTGATCCGGCGCGACCAGGGGGCGCCGCAGATCCTGAAGCACCGCGGCGCGCGGACGGTCAAGGGCGAGTACTTCGGGCCGTTCGCGTCGGCGGGCGCGGTCAACCGCACCATCAACCTGCTGGAGCGGGCGTTTCTGTTGCGCTCGTGCTCGGACAGCGTCTTCGAGAGCCGCACGCGGCCGTGCCTGCTCTACCAGATCAAGCGCTGCTCGGCGCCGTGCACGGGCGAGATCAGCCTCGAGGACTACGGACGGCTGGTCGACGAGGCGATCCGCTTCCTCAAGGGCGAGAGCCAGTCGGTGCGGGAAATGTACCAGCGGCTGATGGAGGAGGCGGCAGAGAGGCTCGAGTTCGAGCGGGCGGCGATGCTGCGCAACCGGCTCTGGGCGCTGGCGCACGTGCAGGCCGAGCAGGCGATCAACCCCGAAGGCGTGGAGGAAGCCGACGTGTTCGCCGCCTACCAGGAAGCCGGGCAGACCTGCATCCAGGTGTTCTTCTTCCGCGTCGGGCAGAACTGGGGCAACCGCGCCTACTACCCGAAGGCGGATCGCTCGCTGCCGGTCGAGGAAGTTCTGGATAGCTTCGTCGCGCAGTTCTACGACGACAAGCCGGTGCCGCGGCTGATCCTGCTCTCGCACGACATCGCCAACCGCGCGCTGCTCGAGGAAGCGCTCTGCATCAAGGCCGATCGGCGCGTGGAGATCCGTGTGCCGCAGCGGGGCGTGAAGTCGGGGCTGGTCGAGCATGCGCTCGCCAACGCGCGCGAGGCGCTGGGGCGCAAGCTCGCCGAGTCGTCGTCGCAGAGGGCGCTGCTCGCGGCGCTCGGGGAGCGCTTCGGTCTCAAGCATCCGCCGCAGCGCGTGGACGTGTTCGACAACAGCCATATCATGGGCACCAACGCGGTCGGGGGGATGATCGTCGCCGGCCCTGAGGGCTTCGCCAAGAGCGCCTATCGCAAGTTCAACATCCGCTCGGAGACGCTGACGCCCGGCGACGACTACGCGATGATGCGGGAGGTGCTCACGCGCCGCTTCCGCAGGCTTGCGGAGAACGAGGCCGGGGCGCCGACGGAGACGCCGGCCGAAGCGCTGTGGGAGCATGTGGCGGCCGAGGGATCTCAGCCGATCGACGAGGAGGATGCGTCGCCGCTGGGTGGAGCGCTGCCCGAGCGGCCGGATCTGGTGCTGGTGGACGGTGGTGCGGGCCAGCTCACGGTGGCGCGCGAGGTGCTGGCGGAACTCGGTCTTGGCCACATCGCCGTGGTCGGAGTCGCGAAAGGGCCGGACCGCGACGCGGGGCGCGAGCACTTCCACGTGCCCGGCCGGGCGTCGTTCATGCTCGAGCCGCGCGATCCGGTGCTCTACTTCGTGCAGCGGCTCAGGGACGAGGCGCACCGCTTCGCCATCGGTACGCACAGGGCCAAGCGCGCGAAGGCGCTCGGGGCCAATCCGCTCGACGAGATCCCCGGCGTCGGACCGACGCGCAAGCGCGCCCTGCTCAAGCATTTCGGCTCGGCGAAGGCCGTGTCGCGGGCCGGCGTGGACGACCTCGTGGCCGTGGACGGCATTTCGGCCGAGATGGCGCGAAAGATTTACGATTTCTTTCACGAGCGCCGCGTCTGAGGATGACTCGTTGGATTCACGCCTTTTTCAGGATTTGCCCTCGTTGCGATGCATTTTCTGATCATTTGTCGCAGATATGGCCTTCCGCAAAGTGGTTTAGGCGGAGTTTCTCAAATCCTTTCTCAACCAATCGCCGGTCATATTCGAAGACGGTGATGCGGTGAGTTGACCTCCGCCGGAGGTCTGTTTCGGCGCGGCCCGGGTGTGCGGGATAGTTGGCCCTGTTGAGGGCGTTGGGGGACTCTGTTGATGCGTGCAAGTGGAGATCTGACGGGCAGCGGCGCGCCGCATGCCGGCCGAATGAAGCGTGCGCGCTTGCCTGAAAAGCCCACGCAACGTGGTGCTAAATCCGCGGTCTCTGCTAAATCGAAAAAGACGCAAACCCGGAAGCAGGCCAAGGCGCGCGCGAAAGAGCCGGCGATCGGGTCCCTGCCGGTTCTCTATATGCTTTCGCCGCAGAAATTCATGAGCCCGTTCGATTGCAACATGGCCATCGATTCCGGTTACAAAGTCGTGCTGCCGTACGACGGCGTCGCCGTCGGCGACGTCGGCGCACTGGTGCAGGATGCGATCTTCTCGCGCCCGCCCAAGGCCTGCACAGGCGTGTTCATCGGCGGCAAGGACATCACGCTGGCGCTCGACATGATGGCGGCCGCGCGCGCGGCCATGGTGCCGCCGTTCCAGGTCTCGGTGTTCGCCGACCCCGGCGGATCGTTCACCACGGCCGCGGCCATGGTTACCCTGGTCGAGCGTGCGCTCGAGCGCAATTTCGGGCGCGCTCTCAAGGGACTGCGCATCTCGGTGTTCGGTGCCATGGGAGTCGTTGGCTTCGCGTCGGCGGTGATCGCGGCGCTGGAGGGTGCGAAGGTGCGCGTCGTCGCCCACGACACGATCGAGCCGCTGATGGCCTTGGCCGCCTTCGCCAAGACGCGCTTCGGCGCGACGCTCGAACCCGTCGCCGGACAGGCGGAGGCGCTCAAGGCCAGAATTCTCGATGTCTCGGATGTCGCCGTAACGGCCGGGCCTGCTGGCGTGAACATCCTGCCGCGACGCCTTATCGCGCGTGCGCCGGGCCTCCTCGTGGCCGCGGATGTCAATGCGGTTGCCCCCTACGGCATCGAGGGCATGGAGCTTTTCATGGACGGTGCGCCGCTGCCCGGGTGCAGCACGCTCGGCGTCGGCGCTCTGGCCATCGGCGACGTCAAATACAAGACGCAGGCCGGGCTCTTCCGCCGCATGCTGACGGCGGCGCAGCCGCTCGATCTCGATTTCCGGGATGCCTTTACGCTCGCGCGGGAGATCGTCTCGGAGGGCCAGCGGCGGTCCGTAAAGGGTAAGGCGCGGGCTGCGGCCTGAGGCTCGCTCCTACCCGCCCCAAAAACGAAAGAGCGGAGCAGGAGCATTGGCTCCAACTCCGCTCCGCTGACGCTCGAATCCCAGATACGCGGCTACACCTCGAGCGCTGCCGACACGCAGCCGACGACGCGATACATAGGTCGACTGCTTGACGTTTCCGCGACGACAACGCGTCGTCCCGGCTTTTCTTCCTAATGCCCCATAATTTGCCTGTGGACAAGCTGGATTGGCCGCTTGTGATCACTAGTTGGGCAGCTCTCCTAATTTTTGCCTTTAGTCTCGGCCGGGTACCCCATTGACTGGCGTATGCGGCAATGGTGTTACCTAGGGTCCATGGATCCACCCATCCCGACCCGGCCTCATGCGATCAGCCTGCCGAACGTGCTCACGTACGCTCGGATCGCTGCCGTTCCTGCCCTCGTCGCATGTCTCATGCTGATCGAGGGCGAGGCGGGCCGCTGGGCCGCCTTCTGGCTGTTCGTCGTGGCGGCCATCACGGACTGGCTCGACGGCTATCTGGCGCGCCGCCTCGAGCAGCAGTCCACGCTCGGGCGCATGCTGGATCCGATCGCCGACAAGCTGATCGTCGGCGCGGCACTCATCATGCTGGTGCACGACCGGACCATCGACGGGGTGTCGATCTGGGCGGCCATCGTCATCCTGTGCCGCGAGATCCTGGTGTCGGGGCTGCGCGAGTTCCTGGCCGAACTCAATGTGAAGGTGCACGTGACCGCGCTTGCGAAGTGGAAGACCGCGCTGCAGATGGTGGCGCTCGCGTGCCTCATCGCGGGGCCGGCGGGCGACCGCATCGTGCCCGGCGTCTCCACGGCCGGGATCGCGCTGCTTTGGCTGGCGGCGGTGCTTACGCTTTGGACCGGGTATGATTATCTCAAGGCAGGCATACGCCACGCCATGGAAGGATGAGAGCCGTGCCGAGTGAGACGATGAGCGACAGCCGTACCGACGCCGCGCAGGGGCAGACGCTGACCGTGCGCTATTTCGCGTGGGTGCGCGAGAAGGTGGGCTGCGCGGAGGAGGTGCTCGAGGTGCCCGTGGGCGTTGCCACCGTCGGCGACCTTGCGCTCTGGCTCGCCGCCCGCGGCCCCCAATATGCTGACGCGTTCCAGCGTCCCGGCGTGGTTCGGGCCGCGCTCGACAAGGTGCACGTGAAGCCGGCCGCCCCGATCCGGGGTGCGCAGGAGGTCGCGTTCTTTCCGCCGGTTACCGGCGGGTAGGAGGCGTTGCGTGGCGGCGCGGGTCCAGCGTGAAGCGTTCGATGTGACGGCCGAGGTCTCCGCCCTCACCGCCGGCCGGTCCGATATCGGAAGCGTCGTGACGTTCACGGGTCTCGTGCGCGGCGAGGCTGACGGGAGGGCACTCCGCTCGCTCACGCTTGAGCACTATCCGGACATGACGGAGGCCGAGCTTCTTCGCATCGACGCGGAGGCGCGGGACCGGTTCGGGCTTCTGGGCTCGCTCGTCGTTCACCGCTACGGCGAGTTTGAGCCCGGCGACGCAATCGTGCTCGTCGTCACGCTTTCCCGCCACCGGCACTCGGCCTTCGAGGCGGCCGAGTTCCTGATGGACTATCTCAAGTCCAGGGCGCCCTTCTGGAAGAAGGAAGCCTTTGCGGACGGCTCCGAGAGGTGGGTCGATGCGCGCGAGTCCGATGGTTCGGCGCTCGCCCGATGGACGGCATCGGCAACACAAAAGTAACCGCAAGCAAGCAATTAGCGTAACTATGTAGCGTATTGAAAGCGCTTGCGATTCATGTTTTATAAGTTGTTTACGGGGGACGGGATTAGCAAACTATTAACCTTTAGCGTTCCATAACAATGCCCGATGGCGTCCTGCAAAACGCCATCATTAGCGGTTACCTAATGACCGTCCCGCCAAAGGACAGTGTTGCGTAGACGGGGGTCACACAACGATGACGATTGGACGATTGCGGCGCGTCGCGCTGCAGCCTATCTGTGCGCTCTTCGCGGTCGCTTTTCCGCTTGTCGCTACGGCAGCGGACAGCGCCAAGACGCGATCTACAAAGAGCGCCTCGTCCCTTGAAAAGACCAAGAAATCCGTAAAGACCACGGGCTCGATCGGTGCGGCTGCAAAGGCCAAGGTCGCGGCTCAGTCCGTCCCCCAGGCGACCCTCGGCGGTGACGTCACCCACACCCGGTTCCTGATCGGCCTTCCCAAGGACGTCGAGTACCGCGTGTTCTCGCTTTCCAACCCGAACCGCGTGATCGTCGACATTGCCGAGACCACACTCCAGCTTCCCCCGCAGCCGGAGGAGAATATCGCGGTCGGGCTCGTGCGCTCGTTCCATGCCGGGCGATCCGGCCCCGGAAAGTCTCGCGTGGTGATCGAGGTCATCCGGCCGGTGGTCGTCGACGGCGCGCATATCCTCCCGTCGGAGGACGGAAAGGGGCACCGTCTGGCGCTCGACATCGTGCCGGTCAACCCGGCCACCGGGGCGGCCAAGAAGCCGCTCAAGACGGCGTCGCTGTCATCGCTCGGGGCGTTCGACGTGCAGCCGCCGCTGCCGATGCCGGCGCTGCGGCCGGAGGAGATGGCGGCCCGCGCCTTCAAGCCGATCATCGTCATCGATCCGGGGCACGGCGGACACGACTCGGGCGCGATGAAGAACGGGATCGTCGAGAAGGACGTAGTACTGGCCTTCAGCAAGGTGCTGAAGGAGAAGCTCGAGAAGACCGGGCGCTACAAAGTGCTGATGACGCGCGACAAGGACGTGTTCGTCGAGCTCGACAAACGCAAGGACTATGCCGAGCAGCACAAGGCCAACCTGTTCATCGCCGTGCATGCTGACTACGCAGGAAAGAACTCCAAGGCGCGCGGTGCCACCATCTACTCGCTGCGCGAATCCGTCGCCAACGCGCTGCAGCGTTCCGCCAAGGGCCAGGCCTCGAGCGCCGTCCTTACGAAGGCGGAGGTCGAGACGATGAAGGAAGCGAGCCTCGGCACGGACATCTCGGCCGTGAAGAGCATCCTCGCCGATCTCGCAGGGCGCGAGGTGGAGGTGACGCAGGAGCGCACCAACGTCTTCACGCGCTCGGTGATCGAGTACATGGGGGCCAGCACGGAGCTGCGGGCCAAGCCGGACCAGCAGGCCGCGTTCCGGGTTTTGAAGACGGCGCAGTTCCCCTCGGTGCTGATCGAGCTCGCCTATGTCACCAACAAGCAGGACGCAGCGCTTCTGCAGTCCGACTCTTGGCGGGACAAGGTGTCGGACTCGATCATGACCGCGGTCGAGAACTACTTCGGCAACCAGATCGCCCGCCTGCCGATGTAGGCGGCTGCCTCAAGGCAAACGTAACCGCGAAAAACATGAAGGCCGGCCCCGCGTGGGACCGGCCCTTGCTTTTCGTGGCCGGCTTCCGGGTCGCACGCCCTGCCGGCTGAAGCTCATTCAGGATCTACTTGGAGGATGCGGAGGTTTAAGTCGCCACAGGAGTACGAATTTCCAGTCGATATCGTGCCGAAGCTCATTGGTATGAGCGGCGCTCCTAGGTCGGGACGCGTCGGTGGACCACTGACGAAGGTGCTTCAGCATAGTGCACTCCATCTTCGAGTTGGTGCCGTGGCCGGAGTTCGAGCATTGAGGCCGACGACAGCCGCGACACACCTCTTGCTCCACCAGGGCTGGCAGAGAAAGACGACGACGGTGCTGACGGGGCTCGTGCGGACACGGCGGTCCTGGACGGACTTCCAAGGTGCAAAGCGCGCCCCGGGAACGCTCCCTCTGGCAGCTCCGTCCGGGACTGCCACGCGTTCCGCTGGGCTTCGCGACCAGCCGATCGGTCGTATTGGCTCAGAGTTCTCAAGGACGCCTGTCCCAAGGCTCTGACGCATGCACCCTATGCAGACGCGTGAGCGGCCAAGGCCCACGTGTCTGGCGAGGCAAGTCTTCCCCCACGCATTCAGGCTAAGCGATTCGCGCTAACCGAAGCTTGCGGCACTGCAAACTTCGGCCAGGCGTGGCCGCCATGACTCAGTTCGTCTCGAGCTCGGCGGGCGGGGCTGCTTCGCCTTCGGTCTCGGACTCGCCGCCGCAGGTGCTGAACAGCGACGTGATGCAGGTCCAGGTCTTGCTGGCCGCGGTGCCGATGGCGCTGCCGGCGTTGCCAAGCTGCTCGCCCGCCTTCTTGGCCGTGCCGCCGATGGCCTCGCCGGCCTTCTTGAGACCTTGCTGGGAGGATTTGACGGTGTCGCCCGCCAGCTCCTCCATCGTGCGCGGCACCCTGGCGGGCTGCGTCTCCGGCGCGGGGGCGGGCTCGGCCGGCTTGGCCTCATGCGTCTCCACCGCCGCTGGGGCAGCCGGCGTATCGGATGGCGGAGCCGCAAGCGTCGGCAGCTCTCTCGGCTGCTCCACGACAGCGGTCAGGCCCGGACAGGGAAACGGTGCGCCCCTCGAGACGGCGCATCTCTCGTGTCCGCCTTTGGCGGCCATCTGCGAAATGCAGTAGAGAGAGACGCTCGAGTCCTTTCCGGGACCTTCCTCCGTGCCGCCGATCACGCAGCGGTACATCGCGGGTGGACCCTCGCACGTGACGCAATACTCAAGCGCGGCTGCGTTCGCGAACGACAGGACGAGCGAGGCGCCGGCGAGGACGGGTACGCGTTTCAACATCCTTCACTCCATCGCGGCATGGTCCCCGGCAGGGATGTCCGGCGCGATCAACGAGGTTCCGGCTCCCTTATCACATCACCCGGTGCAAACCAACGAACGGAGGCCTGGAAACACGCTCTCGGCCCGCTCCGCCAAGGGAAAGAGCCATGCTTGCCAACGGGAGAAGCCGCATCTATACGGGAGGCTTCGCGCGCTCCGGAGACGTGGCCGAGAGGCTGAAGGCGGCGGTTTGCTAAATCGTTATACCCTCTAAAGGGGTATCAGGGGTTCGAATCCCCTCGTCTCCGCCAATTTTGGCTCAAGCGCCCATGGCGCTCCGCATGGGGCGGTGCTCGCCCCAGGTCTCTTTCGCAATTGGCCCCTCGGGGCTCCGCCAGCAGCTAATTGCTAATTTGTTGGAAA
>NZ_JADZBI010000189.1 GCF_020852195.1 Hyphomicrobium sp.
CAGCTTTCGCAAATCCTCGTCGAGCAAGGGGCGACGGTAGCCATCGGGGCCGTGCTCGGCGCGCTCGCCGAGGGCGGCGCCGCGCAGAGCCCGCCGAAAGCCGCGCCTGCTCCCGCCGCGGCGCCCGAGCGGCCGGCGCCGCGTGAGGTGCCGTTGGAGCCGGCGCCGTCGCAGTTCCGTGCGCCGCCGAGCCCGGCCGCCCGCAAGCATCTGGCCGAAGCCGGGCTTGCCGCCGAGGACGTGGCAGGAAGTGGCCGTCGCGGTCAGGTTCTGAAGGAGGATGTCGTCGCCGCCGTCGCTCAGGCGGCGGCGCGTCCGAAGCTCGAGCCGGTGCCCGAGTCCGCACGCGAGGAGCCGGCGCCCGCGGCGCGCGCGCCCGCGCAGGTTCCCGTTCCGCAGCGGGCGCGCGAGATCTCCGCGCCCGACGTGCGCGTGCCGTCGGCGGTCAGCGAGGCTGGCCGCGAGGAGCGCGTGCGCATGACGCGCCTGCGCCAGACCATCGCGTTCCGCCTCAAGGACGCGCAGAACACGGCGGCGATGCTGACGACGTTCAACGACGTCGACATGTCGGCAGTGATCGCCATGCGCGCGCAGTACAAGGACCTGTTCGAGCGCCGACACGGCGTCAAGCTCGGCTTCATGGGCTTCTTCGTCAAGGCCTGCATCCAGGCGCTGCGCGAGATCCCGGCCGTCAACGCCGAGATCGACGGCGAGGATATTGTGTTCAAGAACTACTACCACATCGGCGTGGCGGTTGGCACCGACCGCGGCCTTGTGGTGCCGGTGCTGCGCGAAGCCGACCGCATGTCGATCGCGGAGATCGAGGCCAAGATCGGCGAGTTCGGCAAGCGGGCGCGCGAGGGCAAGCTGTCGATCGCGGAGATGCAGGGCGGAACGTTCACGATCTCGAACGGTGGCGTCTACGGCTCGATGCTCTCGACGCCGATCCTCAACGCGCCGCAGGCGGGCATCCTCGGCATGCACCGCATCGAGGAGCGGCCGGTGGTGAAGAACGGGCAGATCGTCGCTAAGCCGATGATGTATCTGGCGCTCACCTATGACCACCGCTTGGTGGACGGCAAGGAAGCCGTGACGTTCCTCGTGCGCGTGAAGGAGTGCCTCGAGGATCCGCAGCGGTTCATCCTGGAGCTTTGAGACGGGATTCTCCTTCCCTTTTGTGAGGGAGGGGTCAGGTCCCTAGCCCTCCTCCACAAGAGAGGAGGGCGTGCGGCATGTTCGGAAGGAAAGCGCTGGGCAGATGGCAGACCCGTATGACCTCATCGTGATCGGCAGCGGGCCGGGCGGCTATGTTTGCGCCATCCGTGCCTCGCAGCTCGGTCTCAAGACGGCGATCGTCGAGAAGCGGGCGACGTTCGGCGGCACGTGTCTCAATGTGGGGTGCATCCCCTCGAAAGCGCTGTTGCATGCCTCCGAGCTCTACGAGGAAGCCGGACACGGGTTCGGCCGCATGGGCATCAAGGCATCGCCCGAGCTCGACCTCAAGCGCATGCTTGCGTTCAAGGACGAGGGCGTGAAGGGTAACGTCGACGGCGTCGCGTTCCTGGTGAAGAAGAACAAGATCGATGCTTTCCACGGTACCGGGCGCATCCTCAAAGCGGGCCGCGTCGAGGTGACGGCTCAAGGCGGCGAGAAGCAGGTCATCGAGGCGCGCGCGATCGTCATTGCTACGGGGTCCGATGTGGCCAGGCTGCCCGGCATCGAGATCGACGAGCAGCAGATCGTGTCGTCGACGGGTGCGCTGTCGTTTCCGACCGTGCCCGAGCGGCTGTTCGTGGTCGGCGCTGGCGTGATCGGGCTCGAGCTCGGATCGGTGTGGCGGCGGCTCGGCTCGTCGGTGACGGTGGTCGAGTTCCTCGACCGCATCCTGCCCGGCATGGACGGCGATGTCGCGAAGACGCTGGAGCGCATCTATTCGAAGCAGGGGCTCACGTTCCGGCTTGGCACGAAGGTGGTCGGCGTGCAGCGCGGCGAGGGCGGGCTCGAGGTGGCGCTCGAGCCTTCGCAGGGCGGTACGCAGGATCGCGTGGATGTCGATGCGGTGCTGGTTTCCATCGGCCGCGTGCCGTTCACCGATGGGCTCGGTCTCGACGACGTGGGCGTGGTGCGCGACGCGAAGGGCCGCATCACCGTCAACGGCCAGTTCGAGACCAACGTCACGGGCATCTACGCCATCGGCGACGTGATCGCGGGTCCGATGCTGGCGCACAAGGCCGAGGACGAGGGCGTGGCGGTGGCGGAAATCCTGGCCGGGCAGGCGGGCCATGTGAACCACGACGTGATCCCGAACGTGATCTACACATCGCCCGAGGTGGCGTCCGTCGGCAAGACGGAGGAGGAGTTGAAGGCGGCGGGCGTTGGCTACAACGTCGGCAAGTTTCCGTTCCTCGCCAACGGCCGCGCCAAGGTCAACAAGACGACGGACGGCTTCGTCAAGGTGCTGGCGGACGCGGTGACGGACCGCATCCTCGGCGTGCACATCATCGGTGCCAACGCCAGCGAGCTGATCGCGGAGGCGGCCGTGATCATGGAGTTCGGCGGCTCGGCGGAGGATCTGGCGCGCACGTGCCACGCGCACCCGACGCTGTCGGAGGCGGTCAAGGAGGCGGCGCTCTCCGTCGCCAAGCGTGCAATTCATATGTGAGGACTGGGCTCGTCGTGCCGGCACGGGTCTCTGCCGGCACGATGTATCCTTGTGCGGCGGCCTCTCGCCATCAGTTCTCGACGTATCTGGATCTCGGCCTTGGCCGGGATGACGAGATTGGTTGGTCCGGCCGGTTGGCTCCTTCTCCGTCACTCCGGCGAAGGCCGGAGTTCGGATGCGTTGCCGCATTGCGCGCCGGTTGCGTCCGGGAGAGACGCGTTACTCGATGGCGGTGGCGGTGTAGCCGGAGGTGCGGAAAAGCTCGACGAGGCCCGCTTCGCCGGGAAGGTGCAGGGCGCCGACGGCGATGAAGGCGCCGCCCTGCTCCAGATGGGGCAGGGCCGCATCAAGCATCCTGCGGTTCCGATCGATGATCAGAGAGCGTTCGAACGACGCGAAGGCGCTGGCCGGAACGCCCGCCTTCTCCGCCAGCGCGAGCTGAAGCTCCCACAGCGCGCCCATGCGCCGTGTCAGATAGAGTTGCACCATCGTCTCGCGCAGGTTCTCGCTGTCTCCGATGAGGGCGATGCTCGCGCGCAGCATGCCGAGCTGCTCGTCATCGGGAACCGCTGCCAGGGCGGAGATCTGCTCCTCCGTGGTCTCGAGGCCTTCGACGGGTATCCCTTTCGCGACGGCTCGCTCGGTGACGACCATGTCCTGCACGCGATAGCCGTTGGCGATGCGCTGGCGCTCGCACGCGGACGCCGACAGCATGAGGGACACCATCCACGGCCGATAGCGACGCAAGATCTCCGGCGGCATGCCGCCCGTCGCGGTGCGAACCTCCTCGAACTCCTTCTCGGAAAGCACGGTGTCGAGCGAACGGCCGTCCGTATAGATGCCGGCGTCGAGAATGGCGCTGTTGCTGCGCATCGTCGGCCCGGACGGCTTGGCGGCATTCTCGATGAGGAGCACCGTTGCGCTTCCTATCGCGGCTTTGATCCCCGCATCGAGTTGCGTCACACGCCGGTCAGTGAGGTGGACGGTGCCGAGCAGATAGGACGGCGCGGTACCCGGCTTCTCCAGCTTCCAGAATACGGCGTTGCCGTTCTTGAGGGCGGCCGTCTTCGCATCGATGCTGGCGCGACGCGAGGGGTCGATCGCCGCGAGCTTGTCGAGCAGGTTGAAGCCGTTGCATCGCATGGGGAATCCCGGGGCTGCGTTGGCCTGGGCGGAAGCCGGCGGGGCATGGCTCGATAGAGCCGCAGCCAGCGCGGCGAGACCCAGCAATCTCAATGCCTGCATCTCGCCCTGCTCCTCCCTGCGAGCTTCTTTTCCCCACAGATAGCGAACTTGGGGTCGAGGGGCAAAGGCGGGGTGTGATCCGAGGTCAGGCGCGGGGGTGGGCGGAGTCGTAGACGGCCAGGATGCGCTCGCGGTCGACCTCGGTGTAGACCTGCGTGGTCGAGAGCGAGGCGTGGCCGAGCAGCTCCTGGATCTGGCGCAGGTCGGCGCCGGCGGCCAGCAGATGCGTGGCGAACGAATGGCGGAGCGCATGCGGCGTTGCCGTTTCTGGCAGCGCAAGCTCCTCGCGCATGCGGGCGATGGCGAGCTGGATCACGCGCGGCGAAAGCGGGCCGCCCTTGGCGCCGACGAACAGCGGCGATTGCGCCTCGAGCGGATAGGGGCAGAGCGCGAGATAACGCTCCACCGCACGCTGCGTGACGGGGAGGATGGGGACGAGCCGTTCCTTGCCCCCCTTGCCCGTGATGCGAAGCACGTCGCGGCCGCTGACCGGCGCGTCGCGGCGCGCAAGGCCGAGCGCCTCGGAGATGCGCAGGCCCGCACCGTAGAGCAGGAGCATGACGGCGATGTCGCGCGCGCGGATCCAGTCGTCCGGCTCGCCCTCCTCGGTCTCGACCAGGGCGGCTGCCTTGTCGACGGTCAGCGGCTTCGGCAGCGTATGAGGAATGCGCGGCATGGCGACCTGAGCCAGGGCGCGGTTCGCGACCTGGCCTGTCGCCTCGAGCCAGCGGTAAAATGTGCGCAAGGCAGAGACCGTGCGCGCGAGCGAGCGGCTGGCGGTGCCCTCGCGACGGCGAGCGGCCAGGAAGCGGCGGACCGCCTTGACGTCGAGGCGCGCCAGATCGGCGAGGCAGGGCGGATGCCCCAGGTCGCGCTTCAGGAAATCCACGAACTGGCGCAGGTCGCGCTCATAGGAGGCGAGCGTTGCGGGGGAGTAGCCGCGCTCGTGCGTGAGGTGGTCGAACCACGCGGCGGTGGCGCGTGCGAGGTCGTCGGCCAGCGGCAGCTCGCCGTCCGCATCGAGAAGGTCGTGGATGGTCTTTCGTGTCATGCGCTCAAGACTCCTGCTTCGCGCTTGAGGCATCGTAAATGATTTGCGGCGTGTCGCGGGCGGCGCTGCGACACTTTACGTCCTACCGGGCGCGCGCCTCGGGCTGTTCAAAAAAGGCCTGAAAAGACGGCGTTTCTTGCTGCTCTGGAGAATACGTGCGTGCGCGAATCGCGTTTCGCAACGCGCCACCGATTGCGGTACGGCGCGCGCGGCGCTATGCAACTTGCGACGTTGCCTTGCGCGCGGAGTGCAATTTGTGCCCGAAAAATGGGGGTTTTTGCGCTCCGTTGCGCGTGCAAGCGTGACCTAAACTCCCGTGCAGGCCGAAAAAACGTAGTCTTTCTGGTTCTGTAGCCGCGAAGCTTCACACGTTGCTGTATGTTTTCGCGGTGATTCTGATTCTTTTTCTGAGGAAACACTCATGGCTAAGACCGTCACCAAAGCTGCTCCCAAGGCGGTGAGCACCGTTACGCTCCGTCACCTGGGCACCGCACTCTCCGAGTCGCACGACCTTCCGAAAAAGCAGGCCAACGCCGTGCTCGAGGATCTGGTCGCGCTGATCACGAAGCATCTCAAGAAGGGCGACCGCATCCGCATCGGAGGCCTCGGCATCCTGCAGGTGCGCAAGCGTCCGGCGCGCATGGGCCGCAACCCGGCAACGGGCGAAGCGATCAAGATCAAGGCCAGCAAGAAGGTTGCCTTCCGCGCTGCCAAGGATCTCAAAGAGCAGATCTGAGCTTTCTTGCGCGGGTCGAATGGAAAAGGCGGGCAGGCCCGAACGGGCCGCTCGCCTTCTTCATTTTGTAGGTGGTTTCGGAGTGGCGGCGACCTGCCTATCTCGCGACGTGTCTGGATCCCAGCCTCCGCCGGGATGACGTCGAGGGTGAATGAGGGGGCGTGTACCTCAAATACTCCGTCACTCCGGCGTAGGCCGGAGTCCAGATATGTTTCCGTCAGATGGTCTGGCCGGTCTTTTTCCAGTCGGCGACAAACTGGGCGAGGCCCGTGTCCGTCAACGGGTGCTTGACGAGAGCCTTGAGGATCGAAGGCGGAATGGTCGCCACGTCGGCGCCGATCAGCGCCGCCTCCTTGACGTGGTTCACGGTGCGGATCGAGGCGGCCAGGATGTCGGTCTCGAGGTCCTGATAGTTGTCGTAGATGGCGCGAATCTCGCGGATCAGGTCCATGCCGTTCAAGCCGATATCGTCGAGCCGGCCAATGAACGGCGAGACAAACGTGGCGCCGGCCTTCGCCGCGAGGAGAGCCTGATTCGCGGAGAAGCAGAGCGTGACGTTGACCATGGTGCCGTCCGAGGTCAGCGCCTTGCACGCCTTCAGGCCGTCGAGCGTGAGGGGCACCTTGATCGCCACGTTCTTGGCGATCTTCCGCAGCACTTGGGCCTCGCGAATCATGCCGTCATAGTCGGTCGCCGCAACCTCGGCCGAGACGGGGCCGGCCACGACGGCGCAGATCTCGGCAATGGTCTCCTTGAAGTCGCGGCCGGATTTTGCGATCAGCGACGGGTTGGTGGTCACGCCATCGAGGAGACCGGTCGCTGCCAGCTCCTTGATTTCGTTGATCTCGGCGGTGTCGACAAAAAACTTCATTCTCGGTCCTTTGTGCGCTCTCCGGGCGGGAGCATCCCCTGGCAACACGGCGAAGGGCGGCGGCCGTCAGCTCGCCATGTCTCTCCGCCTAAGCTATCGCTGAAGACTGATTGGTAGCTTCTAATCCGGTATAGGCCCACTTGGATAGCCTCCTTGGCCTTAATGAAAAGGGTGAAAGCGCCGCGCGGGCCTACGCGCCGGTGCTGATGCCAGGCGCGCCCCTCAACCAGACCTACGACTATCTGGTGCCGCAGGGGCTTGCGGTCGAGCCGGGGGCCTTCGTCCTGGTACCGTTCGGGGCGCAGACGCGTATCGGCGTCGTGTGGGACGTTCCCCTAGGGGGCGGCGAGCGGCCGGTCGACCCAAAGAAAATGAAGGCGCTGACGGAGCGGCTCGACGTGCCGCCGCTGCCGCTGGCGTCGCTCCGCTTCGCCGAGTGGATCGCGGGCTACACGCTGGCGCCGCTCGGCATGGTGGTGCGCATGATGATGAGCGCGCAGGCGGCGTTCGAGCCGCAGAAGCCCCGGTTCGGCGTGCGCGTGGTCGCGGATGCCGCGGAGCCGGCCCGCATGACGCCCGCGCGCCGTCGCGCGCTCGATCTCGCCCGTGACGGGCAGATCCGCGCCAAGTCGGCGCTGGCGGCGGAGGCGGCCTGCAGCACCGGTGTCGTCGACGGGCTGGTGGCGTCGGGCAACCTGGTCGAGGTGGTGATCCCGGAGCGCCGCTTTCCCGAGCCCAATCCCGATCACCGGAAAACCGATTTCACGCCGGAGCAGGCGGAGGCCGTGCACGCGCTGATCTCGGCCGTGCACGGCGACGGCTTCTCGGTGTCGCTGCTCGACGGTGTGACGGGCTCGGGCAAGACCGAGGTCTACTACGAGGCGGTGGCTGAAACGATCAGGCGCGGGCGGCAGGCCTTGATCATGCTGCCCGAGATCGCGCTCACGGGGCAGTTCATGAGCCGCTTCGTGGCGCGCTTCGGGTGCCTGCCCGCCGAGTGGCATTCGGCGCTGTCGCCTGCGGAGCGCGGCCGTGTCTGGCGCGCGGCGGCAACGGGAGAGGCGCGCGTGGTGGTCGGTGCGCGCTCGGCGCTGTTCCTGCCGTACGCCGATCTCGGGCTCATCGTGGTCGACGAGGAGCACGACGCGGGCTTCAAGCAGGACGACCGCGTGCACTATCAGGCGCGCGACATGAGCGTGGTGCGCGGAAATCTCGGCAAGTTTCCGGTGGTGCTCGCGTCCGCCACGCCGTCGATCGAAAGCCACGTCAACGCGCGCACCGGGCGCTACCGGCATATCGTGCTGCCGGGACGCTTCACGGGCGCGGAACTGCCGGACGTCAAGCCGATCGATATGCGCGCGCATCCGCCGGAGAAGGGGCAATGGCTTTCGCCGGTGCTGGTCGCCAGGATCGCGGAGACGCTTGGCGAGCGGCAGCAATCGCTCCTGTTTCTCAACCGGCGCGGCTATGCGCCACTCACGCTGTGCCGGAGCTGCGGGCATCGGTTCGAATGCCCCCAGTGCACGGCGTGGCTGGTCGAGCACCGTTTTCGGCGCCGTCTCAACTGTCATCACTGCGGGTTCTCGCTGCCGATTCCCGAGGCGTGCCCCAAGTGCGGCGAGAAGGGTGCGCTCGTCGCCTGTGGGCCGGGAGTCGAGCGCGTCGCCGAGGAGGTGAAGGAACGTTTTCCGGAGGCACGCGTGGCGCTGCTCTCCTCGGATCTCATCCCGGGGCTCGAGGAAATG
Source organism: Hyphomicrobium sp. (assembly GCF_020852195.1). Lineage (GTDB taxonomy): Bacteria > Pseudomonadota > Alphaproteobacteria > Rhizobiales > Hyphomicrobiaceae > Hyphomicrobium_C. Next base: position 8,311 of record NZ_JADZBI010000189.1, read on the forward strand.
CGCCGCATCATCGGCTCCATCGAGAGCGGCGAGGTCGATATCATCATCGGCACACAGATCGTGGCCAAGGGGCATAACTTCCCGTTGCTCGCAACGGTCGGCATCGTTGACGGCGACCTCGGACTTTCCATGGGCGCCGATCCGCGCGCGGGCGAGCGCACGTTCCAGCTTCTGCATCAGGTGACGGGGCGCGCCGGGCGCGCGCTCACCAAGGGCCGCGGCTACATCCAGACGCACATGCCCGAGCACCCGGTGATGGAGGCGATCATCTCCGGCGACCGGGAAAGCTTTCTCGAGCGCGAGATCGACATGCGCCGACGCGGCCTCCTGCCGCCGTTCGGCCGCCTGGCAGCGCTGGTCATCTCGGCGCGGGACAAGGATCTGGCGGAGACGTTCGCCCGCGAGGTCGCCAAGCGGGCGCCGCGCGCGGATCAGATCGAGGTGCTGGGGCCGGCGGAAGCGCCGATCGCGGTCGTGCGCGGGCGTCACCGCTGGCGCCTGCTGGTCAAGGCGCCGCGGGACAAGAACATCCAGGCCTATCTGAGGGCGTGGGGTGAGGCGCTGCCCAAGATCGGGGGGGATCTGCGCCTCACCGTCGATGTCGATCCCTACAATTTTCTGTAGGACGGCTTAGCGACGCGATCGCGCACTAGCGATGCGCCGAGGAGAGGATCGACCCTACGGCGAGGACGCCGAGGCCAATGGCGATGCCCTTTGCGATGTCTTTGCCATGGTTGTGGCGATGGCGCTTGTAGGAATAACGATGGCGCGGGCCATGATAGTGGCGCGGGCCGTCGTAATGGCGCGAATAGCCGCGGCCATCGTTCCTATGCCAGCCATCGCCGGCATTCGCGGCGGTCGCGACCGGGCCCAGGTTCGCGGCGAGCAGGCTGGCGATCACGGCAGCAGAGGTGGTGAGCTTCTTGAACGACATGTCAGGTTCCCCTTCGTTCCGATCCGGGTGCCGGGACTGTTCCGGCACGTTGGGATCCTTGATAGCGAAGGCGGGCTGAACTCACCTTGAACAGGGCTTGCAGCTTCCGTTCATGTTGATTGGGAAATGATAAACGTCGCGCCGGACAACCTTGTGAGGTTGCCGGCGCGGTTTCATCGTCGCGTTAATTATGCAGCGATTCCGCTATCGGAGATACGGGCAAAGGTGCCGCCGGCCGTCGTTGCCGAGGAACGTGCCGGTTCTGCGGTCGAACGAGCGATAGCGGGCCGCGCAGCGCTCGACGGCGTCGTCGGCATAGACGACGGCGTCATCGTAGTCGTCGTCATAATAGTCGTCGTAGTAGTACGACGGTGCGTAGTCATAATAGTAATACGGTGCGCCGTACCACCGCGGACGGAAATGGTGATGGAAGCGATGGCGATGGCCACCACCACCGTGCCAATGGCGCCGGCCTCCGCCTTGCCAGTGCTGGCGACCGCCGCCGGATCGTCCGAGGAGAGGCGCTCCGTGCCTGCCTCCGGAGCCGGCAAAGCGGTGTCCGCCGCCTCTCATTCCCATGCGTGGTCCGCCACCGCTGCGGCCCAACAAACCGCTGCCACCGCCTCCTCCTCGTCTGCGGACGTCGATCACGGGCGCGCGGGTGTCGATTTTCGACAAAGCGCTGCCCGTGTGTGGCGTGGCCGGTGCGGCGCCGGCGGCGGTTGCCGTAAACGGCAGCGCAACCAGCACGGCGAGGGCCAACACTCTTGTGCTCCTCATGCCTGATACTCCTTCTCTCGTCATGCTTTTCAGGCTTCCTGCGTGATCCATCCACCCATGCGGGGCATGTGGGGTCGCGTCGGTAGAAATCCTACGGGTGGCCCTATGCCGCTTTGCGTTATTTTATGGTCCGCGCGCGTCGTATCGCGGCTAGGGGAGGAGGGAGAAATGGCCGCAGAAATGCGGCGTTCCGGCCCGCCGAGGCCGGTTGATGCGCCGTGACGTACATGATACAGAACCGCGGGTTTTCGATGGGGGACGGCACTGGCCAGCAATGGCCGACGTGCGGGTCCATCCGTCTGTATCATCCTTACATTTTAGGGCTGTGGCTTCGGCCGCGGCGCTCTTCAACCCCTTGAGCGCGCGAGATTTTCTGACGTGGCGACAGAAGAACCAATCGTGGCTGGTGTCGCAGGGCGCTACGCTGCAGCCTTGTTCGATCTTGCCCAAGAGCAGAACACGGTCTCCGAGGTCGAGCAGGATCTCGTCAAATTCCAGCAACTTTACGACATGAGCCCGGATCTGCAGCGGCTCATCAGAAGCCCCGTCATCGCGGCAGAGGATCAGGTGCGCGCTCTCTCGAGCGTGCTCGACAAGGCCGGCGTCTCGGGGCTCGCCAAGAACTTCTTCGGTCTCGTTGCGCGCAACCGGCGCCTGTTTGCCGCGCCCGACATGGCGCGCGCTTTCCTTGCGCTCGCGGCCAAGGCGCGCGGCGAGGTGACGGCCGAGGTCGTGAGCGCGCACCCGCTGACGGACGCGCAGGCACAGGCGCTCAAGGATCAGCTCAAGGCCACCGTCGGCAAGGACGTCAAGCTGGCGGCTAAGGTAGATCCGTCTCTGATCGGCGGGCTGATCGTGAAGCTCGGCAGCCGCATGGTCGATTCGTCGCTTAGGACGAAGCTTGCGAACCTCAGCCTTTCACTCAAGGGAGGTGCCTGACGCCAGGCTTCCGGCCGGCGCCCGCCCTTCGAACACGACATGCGCGCCTTGCCGGTGCGCTTCAAAAGAACATACAGAGAAAACGCCCCAAGAGACGAGGTCAAGTGATGGACATCCGGGCTGCAGAGATCACCTCGATCCTGAAAGATCAGATCAAGAACTTCGGCAAGGAGGCCGAGGTTTCGGAGATCGGACAGGTGCTGTCGGTCGGCGATGGCATCGCGCGCGTCTACGGGCTCGATAATGTGCAGGCCGGCGAGATGGTCGAGTTCCCGGGCGGCATCCGCGGCATGGCCCTTAACCTGGAAGCCGACAACGTCGGCGTGGTCGTGTTCGGTGACGACCGCACCATCAGGGAAGGCGACAACGTCAAGCGCACGGGTGCCATCGTCGAGGTGCCGGTCGGCAAGGGGCTTCTCGGGCGCGTGGTCGACGGCCTCGGCAATCCGATCGATGGCAAGGGCCCGATCAAGTCCGACACGAGGAAGCGCGTCGACGTCAAGGCACCCGGCATTCTGCCCCGCAAGTCGGTGCACGAGCCGATGGCCACCGGCCTCAAGGCCGTCGATGCCCTGATCCCCATCGGCCGTGGCCAGCGCGAGCTCATCATCGGCGACCGCCAGACCGGCAAGACCGCTATCATCCTCGATACCTTCCTCAACCAGAAGCCGATCAACGCCGGCACCGACGAGAGCGCCAAGCTCTATTGCGTGTACGTCGCCGTCGGCCAGAAGCGCTCCACCGTCGCCCAGTTCGTCAAGGTGCTCGAGGAGCGCGGCGCGCTCGAATACTCGATCGTCGTCGCGGCCACCGCCTCCGACCCGGCGCCCATGCAGTACTTGGCGCCGTTCACCGGTTGCACCATGGGCGAATACTTCCGCGACAACGGCATGCACGCCGTGATCGCCTACGACGACCTCTCGAAGCAGGCCGTCGCCTACCGCCAGATGTCGCTGCTGCTGCGCCGCCCGCCGGGCCGCGAAGCCTATCCGGGCGACGTGTTCTATCTCCACTCGCGCCTTCTCG
>NZ_JADZBI010000190.1 GCF_020852195.1 Hyphomicrobium sp.
ACCACATAGGAGATGAGTTCGAGCACTCGCTCCTGACCGATGGTCAGCTCATCGCCCTGCGGCAGGTCGGCCGGGTTCACGGCCTCGTCCGCGGGAAACTCATCGCGCGGGGCGCTCAACTGTCGCCTTCCGCGGGTTGCTCGGTCGCTTCGCCTTCAGCGGCGGCAGCGGCAGCTTCCTCGTCAGCCTTGGCCTTGGCCTCGGCCTCCTCGGCAGCCTTCGCAGCGGCCTCAGCCTCGGCCTTGGCCTTGGCTTCGGCTTCCTCGGCGGCCTTCTTCTCGGCGGCGGCCTTGGCGAGGCGCGCGGTCTTCTCCTGCACGCGCTTGGCTTCGCCGGCCTCGGCGCCCTGCTTCCAGGTCGTCACGCGGGCCTCGATCTCGGCGGCATCCACGCCCTGCTTCACCAGCGAGTAGCGATAGAGGATGCCTTCACCCTTGAGCAGGTTGCGCGCGGTTTCGGAAACCGTGGCGCCGCGGCTCAACCAGGTGATGATCTCGTCGGTGTGCAGCTTCACATCGAACGGATCCGTGAAAGGATTGTAGTAGCCGAGATTGGCCAGGTAGGCGCCGTCGCGCCGCTTGCGGTGATCGACCGCGACCAGACGATAGAACGGCCTCTTCTTGCGCCCCATGCGCGTCAAACGAATCGTTGTGGACACTATCAGCCTCCCCTTACGGTGGTTTCGCTGCATGCACCATGCGCGCAGCGTACGTGGCCCCTCGCGTTGCCGCGAGCCGGCCTCTTAGGCCTTGAACACCTTCTTGCCGAAGGCTTCAAGGCCGCCTGCAGCGTTGATGTCGCGCATCATCCGCCGCATATCGCGATACTGCTTGAGCAGCTTGTTGACCTGCGACACCGTGGTGCCGCTTCCGTTCGCAATGCGCTTGCGCCGCGAACCGTTGATGATGTCGGGCTGGCGGCGCTCCTTGACGGTCATCGAGTTGATGATCGCGTCGACCTGGTTGAACTGCTTGTCGTCCACCTTGGCCTTGTCGAGCATGTCGCCGTCGACACCCGGCAGCATCTTGAGCACGCCCTTGAGCGGCCCCATCTTCTTCATCTGCTTGATCTGCGACTGGAAGTCCTCCAGCGAGAACTCGCCCTGCGCAAACCGCCCGGCCAGGTGCTCGGCCGTGGCCTGGTCCATCTTGTCCTGGGCCTGCTCGATGAGCGTGAGCACGTCGCCCATGCCGAGGATGCGCCCGGCCATGCGGTCGGGGTGGAAGACCTCGAGGTCCTCCAGCTTCTCGCCCACGCCGCAGAGCTTGACCGGCTTGCCGGTCACTTCCAGGACGCTGAGCGCCGCGCCGCCGCGCGCGTCGCCGTCGAGCTTGGTCAGCACCACGCCGTCGAAGTTCAGCCGCTTGGCAAACGTGCCGGCGATGTTCACGGCTTCCTGGCCGGTCATCGCGTCGAGCACGAGCAGGCTCTCGTCGGCCGGCACCATCTGCTGGATCGCCTCGAGCTCGCCCCTGAGGGCGTCGTCGATGTGCAGGCGACCCGCGGTGTCGATGATCAGCACGTCGCAGCCGTTGTCGCGCGCGCGCCGCTGCCCCAGCTTGGCGATCTGCGACGGGTTCTTCTTCTCGCGATCGCTGTGCACCAGCACGCCGATGCTGTCGCCGATCACGTGCAGCTGGTCGATGGCCGCGGGGCGATAGATATCGCACGCGACCAGCATGGGCACGCGGCCTTCCTTCTTCATGCGCAGCGCCAGCTTGCCGCAGAAGGTGGTCTTGCCCGAGCCCTGCAGGCCCATGACCATGACCACGGTCATGCCCTTGTTCTTCGCCTTGGCCGCGTCCAGGTTCAGTTCGCTGGCGTGCCCGCCCAGCAGCTTCGTCAGCTCTTCGTTGACGATGCCCACGACCTGCTGCGCCGGCGTGAGGCTTCCCAGGACATCCTTGCCGAGGGCCTTCTCGCGGAGGTTGGCGATCAGGTTCTTGGCGACGTTGTAGTTGACGTCGGCCTCGAGCAGCGCCAGGCGCACCTCGCGGAGCGCTTCCTTGATGTTGTCCTCGGTCAGACGGTCGGCGCCGGACAGCTTCTTGAGCGTCGCGTCGAGCCGCCTGGTCAGGTCCTGGAACACGGTCTTTTTCCTGTCTGGTCGGTCTTTGGCGCACCCGCGCACGGCCCCCGGGGGCCGGTCACGGCAAAAGGGCGTGCCCGCCCGAGGGCCCCGCTCTTTCGAGCCGGCCCGCCGGGACGCTGCGCGCATCCTGCGCTAAATCAACATGTTGCGGGCGCCATCGCAGAAAGTTCCACACTTCGGCGATGCGTCCGGAGCCGACCGAAAAGGGCCGGCGGACCTGCGAATGTAGCATTTGGGGGGGGATTGGGCAAGGAACGAGCGTCGGCGCTCCGGTCACCGCACCAACGCCGCGCGCAATACCGCTTCTACGCCTTTTCCCGCGACGCGTATGAAGTAGATCCCGCTTGGCAGTCTCTCGCCCTTTTCCGATAACCCATCCCACTCGACCCGGTTGTCCCCGGCAGCAAATGTGGCGTATTCCAACTGCGCCAACCGCCGTC
>NZ_JADZBI010000191.1 GCF_020852195.1 Hyphomicrobium sp.
GAACTTCCGCTGACGTTCCTGCACCACGCGAGCAATCGCGGTCCAGCGGCAGCGCGCAACACGGGATTGCGCGCCGCTGGCACGGAATGGGTATCCTTCCTGGACAGCGATGATCACCTGCTGCCTCAAAGCCTCGAAGCCAGGTGGCGGCTCGTCGCCGAGCAGCACGTCACAGCACCCCCGCTCACCGCCTTCGCCTGCGGGTGGGCGGAGGAGGACGAGAACGGACGCGTGGTCGCGCATCGATTGCCGAGAGCCGCGAGCGGCCCGCGCGCATTCGCATCCGGCTGCTGGTTCTCGCCCGGATCGTGCGTCATCATGAACAGGCAAGCCATCCTCGACGCCGGAATCTTCCAGGACGAGCGACTGCGACGGCTGGAGGATGTCGACTGGTTCCTCGACCTCGCAATGCGCGGGACCGAGCTTCGCACGTTGCCCCTGGTAGGCACTGTCCTCGAGCGGCGGCGCACCCAGCCGCCCGATCTTCTCGAACGCTCGGCACGGACCATCATGGAGAAATGGCAGGATCGCACCGACGACGCGGATCTCCTGGCCCGCCTGTCCGCCTATGTTGATCTCGAGTGCGCGGCCGCCCACTATTATGCCGGCCGATGGCCGAGCGCTGCGTTCTACCTAGCCCGGTCGCTGCGAGCATTCCCGCGGCTATCGCTGCATTTCTCACCGGGCTGGGACACGTTGACCTAGCCGTTGGACATCGAGCTCGCATGGCTCCCCGCTTCAGTATCGTGATCCCTGCTCTCAATTCGGAACAGGTCCTTGCGCGTGCCCTCGACAGCATAGCTGCACAAGAAATCGCATACGGCGTCGAAATCATCGTCGCGGACGGGGGCTCGACCGACAACACGATACGTATCGCCAGTGCTTACGCGGACACCCGAGTTCTTCCCGGCCCGGACGCAGGGATATATCACGGGGTGAACAAGGCCCTCGCGGCGGCGACGGGGACAATCATTGGCTGGCTGAACTCCGATGATCTCCTCTATCCCGGAACCTTGAAGTCGGTGGGCGAGGCATTTGCCCGGGATTCCACGCTTGATTTCGTCAGTGGCGGGGTGACGATCGGCCCAACGGCGGATCCTCGGCATTGGCTCGAACAAGAGGAACCGCTCTCCCCAAAGGGCATCCTGTTTGGCATTCCGGCGATCAACGCGCGCTTCTTCCGCAAGGACTTCTTGCTCGGCCTCGGTCCGCTGGATCCCTCGGCAGGGTTGGGAGCCGATCGCGAGCTTCTGCTACGCGCGGCGAAAAGAAAGGTTCGAAGCGCCGCGCTTCCGAGGCCGGTCTATCACTACAGCGTGCATGCTGGCTCGACGACGATCGCGGGCGACAAGGGGGCCCGTGAGCGCTTGCTCAAGGCGGAGATTGTCCTCAACGACTACGTGCGTCGCCACTATGGCTCCGAACCGGACGTTCTAAACTCCGTCGCAACCGCTGAAACTCTGAGCGCCCTTAGGCTCCATGCGGCGCGCCTGCGCGGTCTAGATCCGAGCCCAGCGCTCGTTGCGCGCACCTCATCGGTCTCGCCGCTCCGCCTCGTTGTCTCTGCGCCCTGGGCCTTGCACGACTGGTGGACATGGAGGAGACGGCTCAGCGGGTATTGAAACCCAACCCGCGATCCTCATCCAACGCCGGCGAAGCTTGTGCTGCGAGCACAGGCGCAACCAGCGCTAAGCGGTGCTTTTTCGAAGCTCGATAGCGTCCTTCACGGGGCCGTCGAAAACAATGCGTCCACCATCAAGCACGATGGCCCGGTTGCACACGCGCATCAGCAGCGGATCCGAATGCGATGCGATCACGAGAATGTCGGCCTGATCCACGAAGGTGTCCATCCGCGCCTCCGCCTTTTCGCGGAATGCGCGATCGCCGGCCGACAACCATTCGTCCATGACGACGATTTCCGGATCGAATCCCGTCGCGATCGCGAAGGCAAGCCGTGCGCGCATGCCCGACGAATAGGTCGCCAGCGGAAGGTTCAGATAGTCACCCAACCCTGCAAACTCGGCGACGTCCGGCAGCCTGTCCTCGACGAGCTTAGGCGGAATGTTCATGAACATCGCCCGTAGCCGGATATTCTCGATCCCGGTTGAAGCGTTGTCGAAGCCCGTGTGGATATCGATCATCGACGCGATCCGCCCCCGCACCCTGACAGCGCCCTTGCTGGGCGGGTAGACGCCGACGACGACACGCAGCAGTGTCGATTTTCCCGCACCGTTATGACCGAGAATGCCGATCCGGTCTCCGGCATTCACAGTCAGGCTGATGTCCTCGAGGGCACAGATCCGCGTCACTCCCCGCTCGGATCTCTCGATCTTCCCACCTGTCTTTGTCGGCGCCTCCGCCACCCATGACTGTCGCGCTTGATAGCGGACGAGTGGGAAAGCGATGGAAACATTCGTGAGCGTGATCTCGGATCGACAAATCGCATCGTCCATCATAGCCAGTAGATCACCTCGCGCCCCATGAACTTGTAGACGAGCGAAGCAATGAGCGCCAAGACGGCGATTGTTCCTCCTGTCATCATGAATGACCAGCCGTCTATCGGATCACCGAGCAACGGCGAACGAACCAAGCTTACGAAGTGGAACAACGGATTGTAGTCAACGATCCAAGAAAAATCGCCGAGACGATCCGGCCTCCAGAAAACGGGCGTTACGAAGAACAGAAACACGGTGAGCGACGTGACGAGCTGGCCGATGTCGCGGTACCTCGCATTCAGCAAGCCCAGGATGACACCGGTGAAGAACCCCGCCGCCGCAATGAGAAGGACACCCACCAGCGCCAGCGGGGCGGTCCATCCGACGGGCACCTGGAAAACGAGCAGCGTCGCGACGATAATGGAACTCTTGTAAGCAAAAAGAAGCATGTTGCGCGTGACGAAGCGAAACACACAGATGCTCAACGGCAAGCGAGTCTGCGTGAGATACCCCTTCGAAAACACGAAGACATCGGACGCTTCATTGATGAGGGAAACGATATAGCCCCACGTCACAAGGCCGGTTGCGAGATAGGGTAGGTAGCTGTTGAGCGGCACATTGAACAGGTTGGCATAGACGAAGCCAATGCCGGCGATCGCGATCGCTTGTCCAATGACGATCCACCACCTGCCAAGGCTGGCGCCTTTGGTGCGATTGTAGAGATCGCGGCGCACGAGTTCGCGCCAGATCACGTGCCGCTGGATACCCTCGCGCAGATCCCTCAGCGCATCTTGCAGATGGCTCTGTCCGGCCTTGGCTTCATACACGACAAGCGGTTTCAAGGGACGAGGCACCCCCAACAGGCTCAGGCTGCAGCCGCAAGCCTGAAAATCGGCTGACGTTTACGACAAAATAACCGCGGTGCAAACCGTCGCGACCGGCCGCAATTCCGCTGTGCTGCGCGGCACGGATCACCCCTCCTTTTTAAGCATATGAGTTAATCCGTGCTCATCGAAGAAATCTGCGAACCCGTCGTAGATGGAGGGAAGCAGTTGCTCGAAAGCGGACCAGTCGCAAGCGCTCAAATCGAAGTCTGTCTCGCCGCGCTCAAATGACACATGCGGGAGCTTCAGGAACTCGACCATGTCCTTCAGGCGATAGTCGTGCACGGCAAAGACCGCCGGAGTCCCTTGGGAAATCCCGAGAATGTTCCCATGCAGGCGCGTCCCAACGATCAACGATAGCTCGCGCGCACGCCGCAGGTACTCGGACAAGCACGAGGAGAAGACTGCTCGCTCCCTGATGTTGTTGCGCAACGGCTCCGAAATATCCCGATAGTACCAATCCAGGCTCTTGCCTTTCTCGTCCAGGGAATAGCGTGTGACATAGGATTTCACGAGCTGGCCGGGCTTGAGCCCACCACAATAATCGGTCTTGGCAGTTTCGCGTGTCGCGCCCAACGTACCTTCGACCAGAAAATCCTCGCGAAGCGACGGATGCACACCGTCGCGCACGGTCAAGAAATCCTGAAGCACATACTCGCCGCCTTGAGCGATTAGCGCGAACTGCTCCGCCCGCTTGAAGGTCTTCTCCATGATCTCGAATTGAAACTTGTGCAGCGCGGGAATAGCGCCCATGTCGGTAATCGTAAATCCGACATTCCTGTAGGTCGGCGCCCTCAACCTCACAGCGCGCTTCCCTGACCAAAGAAGGCTTGGACACCCAAGCACCTTGGTGTTGTGGATCCCGTGGCGCGCCAGAAGCTCCTGGCTCATGTAGCCGCGGACCTGCGAGCTCACGCCATGGTCGTGAAGCCATTTGAGAGACTCGACGTCCTCACTCGTCAGCTTGATCGCATCGCCAAACCGGAATTGCAGGCCAAGCGACAGCAAGACAACCGGTATCTTGAGCTGTTTGAGATAGGAAACAGGAAGCTGAGTGCCGAAAAAGCCCGGATAGAGTGCGTTCTGCATGACGGCAATAACGGCATGGCACTCGTTGTTGATGATGTCGAATTGCTCGACCGTGGCCTCACGCGTCAGCGTGTAGAACTCATCAAAATCGAGGAGCCGCCCGAGCGCGGACGCCACGAACTGATCACCCAGATTGTGGGGCCAGCGGCCAAGGAAGGCGTGGCCACGCTCATCGCCCGGCGGCAAGACGTAGCCTGCACCCCTGCCGTCCAGCAGCGAATGACGCGCAAACATGGCGAGGCGCGGCTTGCCTGAAACCGTGAGCGCGCGCGAGAGGGGAGACATCCAAATACTCTTCCACCTTGGGAAACGAACATCACGCATGCCGCATTGCGTGGCAAACGTCGTTCCGACAATGCCTTAAAGGCAACCGTTCAACCAGTTAGCGCACCCAGTAGCGCAGAAGCCACACACTCCAGGCCGTCTGTGGCAAGACCATTGAAGATATCCAAAAATCTGTATAAAAAGAGAGCTCTAGAATTGCATACTTGATAGATATGTGTCTTGGGCTCCGTCCCTAAGGAGTGTTGCGTGCTGACGGACTTTGATTGGAACGAGCGTTCGATCGTATGGTTCAACTATCGAACGGGTGCTGATGTCAGGCGCACTTACCTTTGCCTGCGATTGCGCGAAGCAATCCCCTTTTACATTGCAGCAACGGCTAGCGGAGCCGCTCAGCTCTGGACGCGAAAAGTAGCCGGAGAGCGCATGATTGCACCTCTGGATCACGGGACAATTCTCAAGTTGAGCAGCTCATTGGCCACCACTGAAGCTAGGGCCGTCAGCTAGAGGCGACATCAAGTTCATCGGCTGCGATCATCATCAAGCTCCGCCGAGAACCTTTAAGCGGTTCGTTGACGCTGCGCGGCTGCTCCCATTCTCGTCTTCGAAATAGAGAGATCGCTTTTTATTGATCTAGCGACCGCTTCAGCATCGCCGATCAATAGCTCAGCTATTTTACTTTATGGATTAATTCTAGTGTAGCAAACTATGGACAGCCACATCGGCAGGCCGCAGAAAGATGAGCGGCCATTTCATGTTGCGCTGCAGAACTAAACTTCTATACTCAGCTCTCAGCTCGTCGTTCAGTTCATCTTTTTCAGGCTTATCGCGTCGAATTCCCCTCAGTGCCTCAAGCCGATCTCAAATTAACGGTCATCGTCTGCACGTATAATCCCAGAATTGACCTTCTGGCAAAAGCGTTGCGCTCCTTGAGCACGCAAACGCTATCACCGAGATACTATGAAGTCATTGTCGTCGACAACAATTCCAAGCCGCCCTTGCAGCGCGAGCTTCTGCAGCGCTTGTGCCTGCACAAGGTCGATCTGCAAGTGGAGAAGCGCCAAGGACTTGTGTTCGCCCGCGTTGCGGGAATTTACGCGGGGTCCACGGATGTATTCGTATTTGTAGACGATGACAACGAGTTGGCGCCTGACTACCTCGAGAATGCGCTACGAATTGCCAAGGATGAAACGAATCTCGGCACCTTCGGTGGGCGCTGCTTTGGTGTCCTTGAAGGAAAGGTGTCTGGCCCAAAGAGAGCGTTTCTGCCCCATCTCGGCGTCCGCGATGTCGGATCCGACGATCTTACAGGGTCCGGAGAAACTTGGGGGCCCCATGAGCCGATCGGCGCAGGCATCGTTGTCCGGCGACCTGTTGCCGAGGCCTATGCGGCGTTGGTCGAGACTCATGAAGTAGTCGGCCGGCTAGGTCGATCCGGCGCCATGCTGATGTCCGGTGAGGATTCTCTCCTGAGCCGGATCGCCCATCGCATGGGATTTGAATGCGGCTATCGCCCCCAACTCCACTTGAAGCACCACATTACGAAGCGGCGGCTCACGTACTCTTATTTGAGACGGTTGCTACAGGGTCAAGGCTATTGTTTCGTACTGATTGAGACGATAAGCGGTCGCGCCGTCGCAAATCCTCCAGCCAGGGAAACCAAGATGCTCGCCGAGAACTTCATGCATAGATGGTCGAAAAACGGTCTAATTGAGGCTGTAGGAATGATTTATTGGGATCGCGGATACTTGCAGGCTTTGAGGGAGCGGAGTGGCTGGAAGGACTCAACTGATCTGCTTGCAACCATACATGCGCTGAGGAGCGCCGGCCGGGAGGCGTAAGACAGAGGTCATGGTGCTGAACAAGGAATTTTCGCATGGGCCGCTTGGCGCCGGAATGCAAGGGGACTTGGCGAACGTTTCGTATCTGGCAGCGAACGAAACTCAAGCCTATGGGCTCGACAAGCTTACGCTGCTGTTTGGGCGAGAGGTCTACTTCCCTCCCGCGGACGCGGTAGCGAAATTTCTGCGGCAAGGTTGGTTTGAATTCGAGGACATCGCCTTCACGGCTCTCCTAATGAGGCCGGGCGATGCATTTGCCGATATTGGCGCGCATGCAGGACTTTATAGCGCATTGGTTGACGAGGTGACCGGCCACCTCGCACATATCGTTGCAGTTGAAGCAAATTCGCAGTTGAACTTCCTGATCCGCAAGAACCTTGGCGTCCGGTCACCCGGCGACACGACAGACGAGATCGTAAAGACCGTCGTTTCCGCTGCGGTCGGCGCCCCCGCCGGCGCAAAAGAGGTGAAGTTCCTCGTAAAGACCGGTGGAAATGAAGCCTACTCCCATATCGTTGCATCGGACGCCACTCCCGCGCAGGGCCATTTTATAACCGTGCCAGCCATCTCATTGGCGGATGTTATAGACACCCTCCCGAAGTCGAAATTCACTTTCGTGAAGATTGACATCGAAGGCTCGGAATACGAGGCAATCACCCAAGCGCACGATTATTTGTCCCAATCGACTGATGTTACCCTTCTCGTCGAATTCACCGAGCAGAACCTGCAGGAGCAAGGAAGAAGCACATCCGATCTGGCACAGGCTCTTATATCTTGCGGATTCACGTTGTGCGAGTTCGATCCCGAAAAGAAAGCATTGCGCAAATTTTCCGGATCGTTTCCTGTTTGGCACAAGAACATCATCGCAACAAAAGACGTCGGCGTTGTAAACGCGCGCCTTTCTGAGGCGCACGTGAAGACAGTCAATCAAGTTGATGAGTTCGTCAGGCGAGGCCGCGCAGCTCGGGAGCTGCACCAGTTCAAAGCCGCTAGCGGAAACATCTATACGCGCTTGTCAGGTTTGCTCGAGTCAATGGTGGCAATCCACACGGTCCTGACGAAAGAAGATGATGTTCGGCCGCCGGCGCGGGGGCTGCTCACAAACCCTTCCGAAGTCTCTTTGCAGGAAATGTTCCAGGCGCTTGAGGCATTGGATGAACGCCTGGGTGCGGTGATGGGGTCAGCGAGCGCCCTTGCCTGCGAAAAGGACACCCTGGCGACCGAGAACAATACGGTAGCCCAGGAGCGGGAAGCGCTCTTTGAACAATTGAACGCAGTCAGCGATCAATTGGGGCGCATTGCAAGCCTCATCACCGGTTCAGACGAACGAATCGGCGAGATTGCTGCGCGGTTCGAGAGATACGTTCCGTTGCTCAAGGGACCCGGAGCATGGACTTCATTTACAGGCTTTCTGCACGACGAGCTTGGCCGCCTCAGAGGAGCCGCCGCAGCAATCTCACAACATGGCGACGCCGTAAGGGAGCTGGAGCGCCTGAAGGAGGACATGGCGGCGAGCCTGGCGAAAAAGGACGCCGAGATCGCCGCTGCGCAGGCACATAACCGAGAGCTATGGAGCCAGTTCGAACAAACACGCACGGAAAGCGCATCGGTGTTGGCCGAGCACGAGAAGCTGGCAGCGGCCGCGATCAGCCGTCAGCACGAGCTTGAAACCAGCTTCGGGTCGTTGACTTCAGCCATAGAGCAAGCGCTTGCCGAGCTCGCCGCCAAAACCGAAGCCAGCGCCAAGGCAGCAGCCCGGCATAAGGAGCTCCAAAGCGAGCTCGAGCGCCTGAAGGAAGACATGGCGGCCGGCTTGGTGGAAAAGGACGCCGAGATCGCCGCCGCGCACGCACGTAGCCACGAGCTGGAAAGCCAATTGGAACGCACGCGCACGGAGAGCGCATCGCTATTAGCTGAGCAAGAAAAGCTGGCAGCAGCCGCAATCGGACGTCAGCTCGAGCTTGAGACGAGCATTGGATCACTGACAACTACCGCCGAACAAGCGCTCGCTGCCAGGAACGAAGCCAGCGCCGAGGCAGCAGCCCGGCATCAAGAGCTGCTAAGGGAGCTGGAGCGCCTGAAGGAGGACATGGCGGCGAACCTGGCGAAAAAGGACGCCGAGATCGCCGCTGCGCAGGCACATAACCGAGAGCTATGGAGCCAGTTCGAACAAACGCGCACGGAAAGCGCATCGGTGTTGGCCGAACACGAGAAGCTGGCAGCCGCCGCGATCAGCCGTCAGCACGAGCTTGAGACCAGCTTCGGGTCGTTGACTTCAGCCATAGACCAAGCGCTTGCCGAGCTCGCCGCCAAGAACGAAGCCAGCGCCGAGGCAGCAGCGCGGCATCAAGAGCTGCAAAGCGAGCTCGAGCGCCTGAAGGAGGACATGGCGACCAGCCTGGCCGAAAGGGACGCCGAGATCGCCGCCGCGCACGCACATAGCCAAGAGCTGGAAAGCCAACTGGAGCGAACGCGCACGGAGAGCGCATCGCTATTGGCCGAGCAGGAAAAGCTGGCAGCCGCCGCGATCGGACGCCAGCTCGAGCTTGAGACCAGCTTCGGATCTTTGACTTCGGTTATCGAACAGGCGCTGGCAGAGCTTGCCGTCAAGAAGGAAGCCAGCGTCGCCGCGGCAACCCGGCACGAAGAGCTGCAAAGCGAGCTCGAGCGTCTGAAGGAAGACATGACAGCGGGTTTGGCCCAAAAAGAAGCCGAGATCGCCTCCGCCTACGCACACAGTCGAGAGCTACAAGACCAATTGGAGCGAATGAGACTCGACCTGGCAGGAAAAGATGCCGAGGTCGAATCGATGTCGAACCGATTGGCGGAGCTTCAAAGTGAGCAGGACCGGGCAAAGGAACCGCCTCCTCACGAAGCCGCCACGGAGGAACAGATGGCGGCCGTTATGAAATCAATACAGAGGGCGATGGAGGAGTTGGACAAAGGCGAGCAAAGAAGCGCGGAAGCCGCCCTTCTCGCGAACAAGCTCGGCGATATCGCTTTGGATCTTTCAAAGTCACGGTGGATCAGGTTCGGAGAGAAGCTCGGCGTTCGCGCCAGCGCCAAGGTCAAAGAAGCCACCCAAATCTACCTCGGAAAATCCTAGGTAAAGCCGGCCGGAATGGATAAGTTTCCCCTGCAGAACAGCAGGTCTGTTCCCGACCAGCTCAAGCAGTCTTCTCAGGATGTCGCCTGCGGAGGTTTTAGAACCTTCAGCGCCGCGCCGCACGCATTCAACTCTACGGCTTCCGCCGGCGCCACCAGCTGCAACTTCGCGCCTGGGTGGGAGGACTTGAACTCGTGAACGACCGTGTAGACGGTGGGCGTAGGCGTCAACATTACACTTGTGGCAGTTCCTTCCCAGGCACCCGCCCCCTCGCGACCTGCGTAAAGATTTACTGTCGCCGGAGAATCCGACCATAGCCAGACGCTGGACTCCACCTTGTCCCCGACCTTCACCGAAGCGTGCCCGAGCGCGGCTATCGCGCCTTGTGCGTCGAATGTCAGCTTGTTGGAACAGCCCGGCGGACCCTCCAGTTTTGTCGGCTTGGCGACCGCTACGCCCTTATAAATCACCCAGCTCTTGTGACCAAAGTCATCGGGGGAAGCCAGCATGTTGTCCCCCAGGAACAGAAAGAAATAAGCGGCTGCGCCGGCCACTCCAGCACCGATCAACAACAGGAACGCAACCACCCCCCTCATAGACTCCTCCAAAACGCACAAATAACCACATATCCGACGTCGCACAAACAATACAGAAAGAAGCATACCGACTGTTTTTGCGCACCGCAACAAATTCAAACTCCATTGCGGCGTTCCGTCCTACAGACGGCGACAAGCGACCACTCCTGATTGTAGGTAAGATCGAATGTCTAATGGGAATAAAAGATCGAACGCGCATACATGACCCCATTGTATCGAGACGGCGATCCAGCCAAGAATGGCGAGAACCAACCACCTTTGGGATATCCGCCGACTACGCGGTGGGCTGGGGCGCGTCTTCCGACGATTCACAGGATATCGCAAAGCGAAGAGTAAATGACTACAAGAAGGCCAATGATAAGCCTCGAAGAGTTCTGCCAATATCTAATCGAGCGCAGATTAACGCCGAAAACCGTGATCGACGTGGGCGCGGCCTGGGGCACACAGGAAATTCTTCAGCCCTTCCCGGATGCCTATCACGTGCTGATTGATCCCGTGCCAGCTTACGAGGCACGCATGAAACAGCTTCTCGGAAAGTACCGGGGTGAGTACCACCTGATCGGACTCAGCGATCAGCCCGGCGAGATGCCGATGCGCGTGCAGAAAGGCGGCGAGGTCGGCGCGGCGTTCGCGTCCTCGGCTGGTGGCGACACCATATCCGTTCCCGTCGATACACTTGACCACCTGTTGGGCACGCGCGAGTTTGAAAGCCCAATCCTGATCAAGACCGACTGCCAGGGCTACGACATGCACGTCATGCGTGGCGGTCGTGAGTTTCTACGGCGGGTCGATGTGGCGGTCTGCGAGGTCAACATGTTCCACCCAACCGGCCGCGCCGACCTGCCCGATTTCGGCGACACCATCACCACGATGCGTAACCTAGGCTTCGCAGTCTACGACATCGTAAGCTACCAGACCCGCCCCTTCGACAACGCGCTCGGCTACGTCGACGTCGTCTTCGCACGCGAGGACGGGCCGCTGCGGAAACATCATCGGTGGGCATGAGGCTCGATAAGCCCCCAAGGGACACTGCCAACGTTATGAAGAAGCTGTATATCAACGCGAACTGCCAAGGTCCCGCTTGCAAGCAAATGCTGTCGGAGGTGCTGACTGACTGGCGGATTGAGAGCTTGCCGGTCCACGAGCCTCATTCAGAAGACACGTTGAAATCCGTAAGGGAATTCATCTCGCAGGCCGACGCAATCGTCAGTCAACCGATTTCTAACAGCTATTCAATCACGGAATTTAGATCAGATTCGATTCGCAATCTGGCCAGATCAACCGCACTTATCGAGTGGTTTCCGTCAATTTACTTCACTGGGCAGCAAATCACCCTATGCACTCTCAAACATAATGGAAAACGACTAAATACGCCCGGCTGGCTTTATCACGATTGCATCGTTGCTTTCTTGATCGCCGAAGGCCTCGAGATCGAGCAGGTCGTCGAGCACATGATGGATCGCGAACTTTTCTCAAAGTCATGGGTCGAAGAGGAAGTGTGTCGAATCGTTTCAGAAAATATCAACCGCGAGAAGGAATTGGGGTGCACCATTACCGGTTCGCAGCTATTCGCCAATCAGATCGCTTCTCGAGTACTTTGCCACACCTTCAATCATCCTGTTCGGTTTGTACTGGCACACGTGTGCAACAGCATTATTAGCTTGATCGGAAGAAATGAAAACGTATCGGATAAGGGAACAGATTTTCTTCGCTACCCGCATTATCCGATGCTACCCTCCGTAGCGTTCCACTTAGGAGAAATATACAATATAGAGAACTTCCTATTTCATTGGAAGTCGAAATCTTTGACCTTCGACGAATATATTAGATCGATGTTTCGTTCCTATAGGAACCTCGACAAGGATCTGATCCTCGCGGCCTTATCGGAAACACAGGGCGTGCCGAACCTGATTCACAAGTTTAGGCAATATCCTTCAAGACCTATCAGCCCTCTAAAATCTTGAGTTGAGGACAAGCAACGTGATCGAAATCGAATGGGACGCCGTTCGCTTACCTGGCGTCTTAAGGCCGCCCAAGAAGCCGCCGTATATGTTCGAGATCAAGCCATCTATGGCCCCCGTTGCGCGAGCGGCGTTCGATGGCCGTATACCACTAACTAGGTCGTCGCTACTTTGTTTCACCATGCAGTCCCCAACATCGAGTGCCATGTTTCCCGATATTGTTAGGGGAGATTTCGGCTTTCCTACAATTTCGATGCAAAACGCGATGGGAACTGTATACAGGTTTGCACGAGGTAATTTGAAGGATTTCTTCGACATAACGCGCCCGAATAGGATCCAGAATCTTCATCTTCCCGTTGCGGCTTTTGTTTATGACAAAGACATGAAGAGCAACGTTCCCGATGACGGAGCATTCTTTGATACATCCATTGTAGGATTGACGTTCGACTTCCTGCCTCACCCAGAGGAAAACATCGACATTCAGCTTGGCGAGATTTTTCTCATCGAGGACGTGCCACATACGAAGTATGGGGTTCCGAATCTGGTCCAGTTCGAGCGGACGGCACAAGCGACCCACTATCCGGTCTACTCGACCGAGCACGCTTTAATGACCTTCGACGTCTCGCTAACGCATGTTGGCCTCGTCTTAGGATATAAAGGCGCCGAACTAAACATTTCGCTCTGGTGCAAAAAAGAGAAAGTTTATGACACGCGAACGGAGCTTCGCGACAGTAGCTCGCCACTCACACTGACTCTCGCGAACCCTGGTCACTACATGCTTGAGGCAAGGGTCGTTTCAGGTGGTAGCATCGTGGCGGAATCGCGCTGGCCAATTTGCCGAACTCTAGCGCGCAAAAAGAGCGGAAAGCCCACAAAACTCGGCATCTCGGATTCCGGAACATACGACAAAATCGCCGCGCTCGGCGGCTCCTGGGATCGTATTCCGATACCTCTGAAGGTTACGGTCGAGGACGCCGGAGGCCCTCGTTTTGGGCGCGGCATAAACACACTACCGCCACTCCCTCCCGGCGCCGGACGATCGCGTATCGTTCCTGTATTCAACATGCCGAAGCGACTGAGCCGAAAGTCATCTGCTTATGACTTCGACAGGTATGCACCTTCTGATTGGGGCGCTTACCGAAAGCTGGTTGCCTGGATGATCAACGAGATGAAAGCAGTGGGGGCAACGCATTACGAAGTATGGAACGAAGCATCTGTTATCGGGCATTGGAACGAAGATTGCGGTACCCTCGTCGAACTCCACAAGGTATCCTATGATATGGTCAAAACTATCGATCCTTCGATCGTGGTCTTGGGCGGCTGTACACATAGTTGGACATTTGACTTCCTTGACAAGTTTCTTGACGCTGGCGGAGGACAGTATTGCGATGGCCTATCGGTGCACGGTTATACCTATCAACCGCATTTGTTCGTTGAACATTTCGACCAGCTGGATACCATACTCAACAAATCAGCTTCGAATCGTCCAGAGTTCAAGACTTTCCTAACTGAGATTGGTTTCCGATACCCTGCCTTTTCACTCGATAATCAGGCTATGTTCTTGGTCCTCTACACACTGGAAAGCGCATCGCGCAGTTCCATCGCTGCGATACTCTGGTTTCGCTACCATAATCCGCGCCCGGAACAGATTTCGGGCTACAGGCAAGATGCCTCAGCAGGATATGCGATGGTGGGCTATGGCGACGTTTATTGCAGACCCTCGTACGCATCCTTCCGCTTCGTCGAAAGACTCCTTCAACAATTTGACAGCGTGCAAGCATCCGGTCCCGCCACGGCACGACGCTATGAATTTCTCAAGGAGAACAAGATCGAAGCGATCGGCCTGTTTCAGCCTGAGGGCAACGCAGAATATCCGCAGGGCTGGCTGCGACTCGACCACTACGGTGCTCCGCTCGATGACACTGCCGAGCTAAGCTTCTCTGTCAGTCCGTCTGCGATTCATCTCCTGCAGTAAGAGGAGGCGAAAAACTCGCCATCCATCCAGCTGCAGATCACATCGAGCAGGGTCGAGTATAAATTTCTTGGTGAATACCCTGCCGAGCGTGAAATTCAACCCGCCTTCCAGCCGAGCCCGCGCTCCTGGCGCGACGCGAAGTTCCAATTATAGGAATCAATATACTCGCGACCGTACACAGAATAAAGTGCAACCAGGCAACTGTAGAACAGGGTGCGCTTCCACGCCGGCATCTCGGTGTGATGATCGTAGTAGCCCCTGAGATCGAACACCTCGTAAAGCCACATGTAAACGTCTGCCAGGGCACCGCCCCGCGGTCCATAGGACTTCACGATGCGGTACATCTCGTCGACGATCTTGCGACCGCCCGTGGACGTCAGGTTGGAATCCGAGAAGTGATAGACCGAGAGAGGCTCCTCGATCGCGGCGAACTTGAAGCCGGCCTTCTTCAGGCGGCACCAGTATTCCCAATCGAACGCATAACGAAACGATAGGTCAAACTCGCCCACCGCCTTGTGGGATGCGGCGCGCCAGAACGTCGAGGGCTGCTCGATGGTATTGACGATATCCAGCCGCTCCAGGAACCGCTTGTCGGGCAAGGTCACCACGGTCGCACTGCCGTTGAAATCCCGCTGACAGCCGCCGGTGAAGACATCGATGTCCGGCCGGCTGGCTGCCGCCTCTGCGACCGTTGCCAGCGTGTGCGGCATAAACTCGTCGTCTGCGCACAGATAGCCATGGATGTCGCCGTCCGCGATCCTGAACCCGGCGTTCAGTGCATCGACCTGCCCCTTGTCCTTCTCGCTTCTCCACGACGCGATGCGGTCTGCGTATTTCTTGATGACGGCAACCGTTCCGTCCTGGCTGGCGCCGTCCATCACGATCAATTGCAGATTGGGATAATTCTGCGAGATGATGGAATCGAGCGTTCTCCCGATTGTCGACGCGGCGTTGAAGGAGGGAACAACGATAGATATACGCAGCAATTCAGTCACGCGCGTTTCGCCATATGTTAATTGAGCAGATCCCCTTGAAACGGGATCAGACTAGACACGCACCGGCAGGGCAAGTCAATAAATCTGGTTCGACACCCAAGCTCTTCCGTTAATGAGCCTACGAACCGTTTCGTAGCTGAATAATCCAGCAATGCCGGAATGGATTGGTCAAGTATTGGGCTGCCGCCGAACTCTTCCGTCGGCAATTGTGTTCGCGGTTTGCCAATACCCAAGCGACCATTGCCAAGTCAGATAGCCGGCAGGGCCGTTGCGAACAAGATCCCGCACCAGGCGCGCGGCGAGCCCGACCAGAGACAGGCGCCGCAGCGCTGACACGCCGCCCCTAGAATAGGCGAGTCTCGCCGCCGACGCGCCGGTCGATCGGATCAACCGGATGAGATAGCCGGTGTTGAGGCGCCAATGCGGAATGACGTGCTCTAGTTCGAGCTTCCCCGCATAGGCACGTCCCAGCTTGAGGTCGTCGGCCAACAGGCAGATGGCGCTGTCCTCGCAGCCGGCAAGGCCGTCTCCCTCCCGTCCAAGCTTGGCCTCCGGATTGGCCACCGCGTAGCTGGCAAGCCGCTCGGCAACCACCCTGCGCAGCACCATGCCCGCTCCGACCGGATCATCGGGATGCGTCGTCTGCCCCCAGCGGGCCTTGAAGGCAAGCTCGCTGTCGCGGACGGCCAGATAGGGCAAAGCAGGTTTCTTCCAGCGTGCAATGGGCTTTTCCAGCCGCGCGAGGATCCGCCCGCCGAAGACACCGATGCTCGGATGTGTCTCCGCAAGATCCAATGCGGCAAGGGCATAATCTGGGCGCACGATCGTGTCGTCGTCGAGAAAAACGAGCACATTGTACTGCGCTACGGAGATGCCCGCGCAGCGCGCCGACAGGAGGCTGGGATCCGCCAAGCGTATGAGATGGGCCTGCGGTACGAGCTGCAGCAGATCATCGTTAACGTCGCGGGAGCCGTTCTCGACGATGATGAGCTCCGATCGCGCGACCCGCCCCAAGGCGACCGCCGCCGCACTCAGAACAAGCCGAAGAACAGCCAGATCGGGGGCAAAAGTTGAAAGGATGACCGAAACACCGGCGTCGTGATCTCGACGCCCATTCGAGAGGTCGCGATCCGCAACGACATCGCCAACAGATGAGCTTCGCGTCTGCATAGGCGAACGTCTAGGCAACCTCTTTTCCGGTCTCCGGCATTGCCTTCAGGCCGATTGTTTGAAACATAGACCTTACACAAAGCATGATAGCGCATTATCGAGATTGGCACATCGCCTCAATGAGACCATGTTCCGACCTCCCCGCTTCGTTCGAAAGAAGACTATGCTTTCGGCGTGACTGCCATAGTGTCGCAACTTCGCCCAGCCCCATTTATTCCATTATACCAATTGGCCTTGTGCTTACTGACCTCGTAGCGATCAGATGAGGGGCAAGCGGCGTGATGATTTTGATGAGACGAGCGCATGAGCGTAACGAAGACGGCCTTTCTCGGGACGCCAGGATTTATCCCGGAGCCGGATCGGTTTAGTAATGCAGAGCTGATGAAGGCTGCCGGTGCCAACACCGGCAATCTCGTCTTCCAGCTTGCATCCACCGAGATCGTTGACGGCCAGCTCGAGCATATCGGCGTATCCGGCAAAGGCTATGGCGACATCACTGTCTTCCGTGGATTGAACTTTTTCGTGTTCCCTGCAGCCAACCATCTGCGTGCCGATGGCAGCTGGGACCTTTTGACGAAGTTCTTGCGGTCGCTCCGTGTACCTCTCGTTGTCCTTGGCCTCGGCGCCCAGGCCGCCCATGGCGAGAGCCCGACACAGACCGTATCGGAAATCAGATCCAACAGTTCGGTGATGGACTTCGTCGACCTGTTGAAGACCAAGACGGCGCTGGTCACCGTACGCGGCGCCTTCACCGAGGCCGTCTGCCACGAGCTTGGCCTGCGCGATGTCCTCCGCATCGGCTGCCCATCCCAATTTATCAACCCGGACGTTGCCCTCGGCCAATCCATTGCGCGCCAGCTCGCTGAGGCAAAGTCGCGCGAGTCGTTCCCGATCGCCGTCACGGCGTCCGCACCCAACGAGCTGCATGGCTGGCGACGGGATGTCGAGGCGCGTCTCTTTTCCTGGCTCGCCACGAATGGCGGTCTCTACATCCAGCAATCCTGCGAGACTGAGCTCTTCAATGGCCCGGCAGGACTGCTCAACGGCGAGGCCACATATGAGCTCGACCGGCTTCGCGAGCAGCTCGCACCCGACATGCCGCTCGACATCTTCGTCTCGACGCTGGCTCGCCATTTCCGGATGCACTTCGATGCGCGTGCCTGGATGGAAGACCTGTCCAGTGTCTCGCTCGCGATCGGAACGCGCATCCACGGCAACATGGCGGCATTGGCCGCTTCCCGGCCGGGTGTCCTCGTGATCCACGACGCCCGTGTCGGCGAGCTCGCCGATGAGATGAACGTTCCCAAGGTATTTGCTGACGCATTCCATGACGCGAGCACAGTCCAAGACATCCTCGCCCGCACCGTATTCGACCCCGTAGCTTTCGACGCCGCACGCAGTCGCAAGGCCGGCCTGCTCGCCACGGCTTTCGAGCGCATCGGCCTGCCGCCGTCGCGCCACCTGCTGAACCTCGCCCTCCGGCAGGCCGCTTAAGCCCGTTGTCTCGCCTACACCCAACCTTTAACCTCGCTTTCCATGGGAAGTGCGGGCGGCTCGCCTGCGGAATCTGACTCTCCTCGCGACCATTTTTCGACAGCAAGCAGGAGTAGAGGTGTCTAACCGGACAGGATGCGTCAGAGCCTCGGAATTGGCGCCGTGCCCTTGAGCAACGAGGATCGCATTAAGCTCGCAGCGTCGTGCCGAGACGCCGATGCAATTCCAAAACACGCCGATGCCGGAGCGGTAATCGACAGCGACGGCCGCAGGGTTCAGATTATGCACAACGGCGTTAAGGTACTGGCCGACCAGTACTACGGAAGCTGGATGACCGAGCTTGTGCGCCACTTGAGGGGCCATCACGAGCCGCAAGAGGAGAGTGTCTTCCACGCTGTTCTGCAAGCCCTTGGGCCACGTCCGACGATGGTCGAGCTCGGCGGGTATTGGTGCTATTATTCGCTATGGCTCAAATCGGTGTTTCCCGATGCACGGGTCATTGTGGTCGAGCCGATCGGCGAGCGTCTGGCCGTTGGCCGCGCCAATTTCGCACTCAATACATACGATGCGACGATCCTGGAGGCTGCCGTATCGGACGGGCCTGACGAGAAACAATCCGAGTTCAAGACGGGCGCAGAAGCATCGAAGGTCCCCCGCGTGTCTGTGGATTCCCTGGCCAAGGATTTCGCTCTCCAGCACATCGATATCCTGCACATCGACATCCAGGGCTGGGAGCGCCGCGCACTTCTTGGCTCGAGCGAGCTACTGTCCACTGGTCGAATTGGCTGGGTGTTCGTTTCGACCCACCGCTGGCTCGAGGAAGGGCAAACGATGGATCTGCACATTGAGTCCCGCAGGATCTTGGATGGACACGGTTACGTCATCGTAGCCGAGCACACGCCCGAGCAGAGCTTCACGGTCGACGGACTCATTGTCGCCAAGAGCCCCACAGCCCCAGGGCCGGACCGCATCCCCGTTAGCCATCTGGGCGCCGTCGATTGAAGGCGGAAGGAAGGCCCCTTGCCCGAGCTTGCCGGACGCAACGCCGGTCCCGCGCTACTATTCAACAGACATACGAGGAGCGGACCTATTCATTTTCGACCATTGTCTCCCTCACAGGGAGGCGCGCATGCGGTAATTTTGGCACGCGCTTAGCACGCGACGGCTCATTTCCTTATGAAAACACGTGATTCGCAATATAACAGGCCGCCTGCGTAGAGTTGTCGCACCAAAAAACACGCAAGGGGAAACGCACATGGCCATTGCAGGCACGGAGACCGCATCCGAACCGCAAAAAGGAATTTCGGGGGAGGAACGGCGCGTCATCGTCGCGTCGTCCCTAGGGACAGTCTTCGAGTGGTACGACTTCTACCTCTACGCGACGCTGGCACCGTTCTTCGCCGCCCTGTTCTTCCCGCCGGGAAACGACACGGCCGCGCTGCTCTCGGCCTTCGCGACCTACGCCGCAGGTTTCCTCGTGCGCCCCTTCGGAGCCATCATCTTCGGGCGCATCGGCGACCTCGTGGGCCGCAAGTATACGTTCCTCATCACCATCCTCGTGATGGGCTTCGCGACCTTCGCCGTCGGCCTCCTGCCGACGTTTTCCGACTCGACCATTCTCGGCTTCACCGTGCCAGGCATCGGCTGGGCGGCCCCCATCCTGCTCGTCACCCTGAGACTCCTGCAGGGACTGGCCCTGGGCGGTGAATACGGCGGCGCCGCGACCTACGTCGCCGAGCATGCACGTCCCGGAAAGCGTGGCTTTGCGACCTCGTGGATCCAGACGACAGCCACCCTGGGTTTCTTCCTGGCGTTGCTCGTCATCGGTCTTTGCCGCTTCTACTTCTTCGACGCCAAGACGTTCGCCGAGTGGGGCTGGCGCGTTGCGTTCCTCGTTTCGCTCATCCTGCTCATCTTCTCGGTCTATATCCGGCTCAAGCTGCAGGAGAGCCCTGTTTTCACGCGCATGAAATCGGAGGGGAAGGGCTCCACGCAGCCCATCACCGACAGCTTCTTTCGCTACCCCAACAACAAGTACGTGCTGCTCGCCCTGCTCGGCGCGACCGCAGGCCAGGGCGTAGTGTGGTACACGGGACAGTTCTATGCGCTGTTCTTCCTCACCATCACGCTGAAGCTCGACTATGTAAGCGCCTACGCCTTGA
>NZ_JADZBI010000192.1 GCF_020852195.1 Hyphomicrobium sp.
CAAGCATTTTGAAGATTACATTCAAGCAACAAACCGGCGCGGGTTTCCCCGCGCCGGTTCATGTTTTCTACCAACCCCTGTTAGGGGAGCGTGTAGACCGTGAAGGTGCCGCCGAGGTCGGTGTACGACTTCAGGCCAGCGTAGTTACCCACGGCGCCGAGGCCGTCCGTCGGCTTGTCGAGACCAGCCGCGAGACCGATGCCAGCCCAGCCACCGACGCCCGAGAAGAGGCCGATGTACTGCTTGCCACCGAGCGCGTAGGTCATGACGTTGCCGATCGAGCCCGAAGGCAGGCGGTGCTTGAAGAGCTCAGCACCATCCTTCTGATCGCGGCACTTGAAGTAGCCCTCAAGGGTGCCGTGGCAGGCGAGGCCGCCAGCGGTCGTCAGAACGCCCGACCACACCGAGAAGGGCTCGTCATGCTGGTGAACGATCTTGCCAGCAACGCCATCCCAAATCGTGAAGTGGCCGGTGTTCGTCTTGCCCTCAGGCGGGAACATCGACAGTGTCGCGCCAACGTACGGCTGACCAGGCGTGTACGAGACCTTGAAGGGCTCGTAGTCCATGCAGACGTTGTTGATCGGCACGTAGAACAGGTTCGTCAGCGGCGAGTAGGCTGCCGGCTGCTGATCCTTGAAGCCCAGAGCGGCCGGGCAGACGTTCTTCGTGTTGACGTCCGGTCCGTTGAGGAACGTCGACTTCGAAGCGACGACGGTCGGACGACCGTAGTTGGGCTTCGACTTGTCGAGCTCGACGCCCGTCGACCAGTTCAGATCCTCGTCGTAGGGCTGGGCAACGAGCGGCTCGCCGGTCAGGCGATCGATCGTGTAACCGAAGCCGTTACGATCGAAGTGGGTCAGGACCTTGCGCTCCTTGCCATCGAACGTCTGCGTGGTGAGGATCGACTCGTTGACGCCGTCGTAGTCCCACTCATCGAACGGGGTCATCTGGTATGCCCAGGCGGCCACGCCGGTGTCGGGGTTACGAGCGAACAGGGTCATCGACCACTTCTGGTCGATCTGCTTGCCGTCCGGTCAAGCACGATGAGCCGGGTTCCAGGTCGAGGGGTTGCCCGAACCATAGTAGAAGAGGTTGGCTTCCGGATCGTAAGAGGCATAGCCCCAGGTCGAACCGCCGCCGATCTTCCACTGGTCGCCCGTCCAGGTCTTCAGCGAGGAGTCCTTGCCGACCGGCTTGCCAAGCGAGATGGTCTTCTCCGGATCCATCAGGATGTCAGAATCCGGGCCCATGGAGTAGGCGCGCCAAGCGCGGCTGCCATCGGCCAGGTTGTAGGCGGTGACGTGGCAACGGACGCCAAACTCGGCGCCGGACGTGCCCATGATCACCTTGTCATTGACGATCAGGATGAAGCCCGTGTGGGTCTCGCCCTTCTTCGGATCGCCGTTGACAGCCTTCCACTTCTCCTTGCCGGTCTTGGCGTCGAGCGCGACGAGCGTGGTGTCGGCCTGGCCAAGGATCAGCGTATCGCCGGCGATCTGAACGCCACGGTTAACCGTGTCGCAGCACATGACCGGGATAACCGACGGATCCTGCTTCGGAGAGTACTTCCAGAGGATCTTCGGACCAGCGGGGTCCGAGATGTCGAGGGCGAAGACGTTGTTCGGGAACGCGGAGTTCAGATACATCCGGTCGCCGATGACGATGGGCGAACCTTCGTGACCACGAAGAACGCCGGTCGAGAACTGCCAAGCAACCTTGAGGTCCTTGACGTTCGAAGTGTTGATCTGGTCGAGCTCAGAGTACCGCCAACCGGCGTACTGACCCTGCTGCATCGCCCAGTTGTTCGGATCTGACGTCGCCTTGATGACGTCCTCGTTCGCCAAAACCGGCGAACTCAGAGCGACAGTGGCGAGCAGCCCGCATGCGAGTGCACTTCTGCGCATCGCGCTTCCTCCTTAAAGTTCTTGCCACGCTTGCAAGCGGCAGCGAACGACAGCGTGTCACAGCCCGGATGACGGCGTTCGGGATTTTTCCCTTGTCTTGCCGCTGACTTACGAATGGAGGCCCTTGCACTGACAAGCCCCCTGAAGCCATCGCTACCGTGGCAACCTTTTAGACACTTTCTCGTGAGGTCCGCAAGACAATCCGTGAGATCATTTTTCTTGCAACACCGATAGGACAAGCATTCTGACCCATTTTATCGGCCGTTTTATCGAAGTTTTTTGCGCTGCGGGATATAATGCTGCGGTGCACGCCTAAATTTTCCCGCTGCAAGGTGTCGTGTCGCCCTATTGACTTCAAATTTCTTATGTGAATAATTTTTGCCCCTGAAATTCATCTGTTTTGGCATTTTTCCCTCCCATCCGTTTGTAATTCGGTCTGTTTTTCCTGATCGTGCTGGGACATATTCCCGCGCGTCGCATCCGCACGCGGCGTGTTGCGTCCTGGATCGCCTCCGCTTAGTTCTTCCGCCGTCTCTGCAAGGAGGTAGCGCTGTGCCGGACCGAGATTCACCCCACCCTGATCGACGGTCGCTGCTGCGGGCCGCGGGCGCTCTTGCCGCCCTCGCTGCCGCGCTCCCGCGGGCGAGCCGCACGGCCCAGGCGGAGGCCGCCGCCTCTCCTTCGGTCTCCTTCGCCGTGGAGATCGCGCCCGGCGTCCATGCTCACCAGGGGCAGGTCGCCCACTCCGCACCCGACAACGAAGGTGACATCGCCAACGCCGGCTTCATCGTTGGGCGGGAGGCGGTGGCGGTCATCGATACCGGCGGCAGCGCGCGGGTGGGGGCCAGGCTGCATGCCGCGGTCCGCTCGGTCACGCCGCTCCCGATCCGCTACGTCATCAACACCCACATGCATCCGGACCACGTGCTCGGAAACGCCGCATTCGAGGCCGACCAGCCGGCCTTCGTCGGGCACCACAAGCTGGCGCGGGGATTGAGCGCGCGGGCCGAGCGCTACCTCGCCGTCAACAAGGAGGCGCTCGGCGAGGAGGCCTTTGCCGACACCAAAATCGTGCTGCCGACGCTGGCCATCAGTGAGACGACGACGCTCGACCTCGGGGGGCGTGCCATCGAGCTCACGCCGGAGAAGACGGCGCATACGGACAACGACCTGATCGTCCGCGACCGTGAGACCGGCACGGTGTTTCTCGGCGACCTCGTGTTCTCGGAGCACGTGCCGACCCTCGACGGCTCGATTCTCGGCTGGATCTCGGTGCTCGATGCCCTCGCGCAGGCGCCCGCCCAGCGTGTCGTGCCCGGGCACGGGCCGGCGGCCATGGCGTGGCCCGATGCGGCAAAGCCCGTTCAGCACTATCTTGAGGTTCTGACGCGAGAGATTCGCGCGATGATCAAGGAGAACCGCACACTCTCCGACGCCACCACAACAGTCGGTCTCTCGGAAAAGAGTGCATGGAAGCTGTTCGAGGACTATCATGCGAGAAACGTCTCGGCGGCGTTCGCCGAGCTCGAATGGGAATAGCGCCCAGCCAAGCAACGCGCGCTGAAGCGCCGGTACCGGAGGACACATCATGTTGCAGGCCATCCGCACGACAGCCGCTCCCCGGGTCCTTCGTGGGTTGTTCGGGCTTGCACTCGGCATGCTGATCGCCGGAAGCGGGCAGGCCATGGCCGAGGAGGACATCTGGCCGGCGCTGCAGAAGGACCTCTTCGGCGAGCGCGCTGTGGTCGAGGACACCTCGGCGGTGGTGCTCGAAGCGCCTTACCGCGCCGAGGACGCGGCACTGGTGCCCCTCACGGTGCGCATTCCCGCCGGCGTGGCGAAGTCCGTGAAGAAGCTCTCGCTAGTGATCGACAAGAACCCGGCACCGCTGGTTGCCGATTTCAACTTCGGACCGGCGGCGGGCGAGGGCGAGCGCGTGCTCGAAACGCGCGTGCGCGTCGACATGTACTCCAACATCCGCGCCATCGTAGAGACGCAGGACGGCAGGCTCCTGATGGCGACGAAGTTCGTGAAGGCGGCCGGCGGCTGCTCGGCGCCGGCGCTCAAGGACACGGATGCGGTGCTGGCCGAGGCCGGCAAGATGCAGATCAAGCTCATTGCCGGAACGGCCGACGGGCAACGGGAAGGGCAGATCAAGATCCGCCATCCGCAGTACTCGGGCCTGCAGCTCAACCAGGCGACCGGCTATTACATCCCCGCCAAGTTCCTGCGCGTCATTGACGTCACGCGTGGCGGCGAGCGCATCTTCCGCGTGGAAGGCGGCATCTCGCTCTCGGAGGATCCGCATATCCGCTTCACCTATGCGGGCGGCGGCGATGAGACGCTGGAGGTGACCGCTGAGGATACCGACGGCCGGGTCTTCAAGGGCCACGCGGGACCGAAGGGCTCGTGACGGGTCCTCGTCTTCCTTGACGCAATAGAAAGGGCGCTTCGACCGAAGCGCCCTTTTCTCTATCCAGCCAATGCGCGGCGTGCCGGCTCAGAAGCAGCGGATCTCGCCTTCCACCTGGGCGCGCTTCAGGTTCTTCACCTTCTCGAGC
>NZ_JADZBI010000263.1 GCF_020852195.1 Hyphomicrobium sp.
GTGGTTTCCGTGGCAGCGGTCGATAAGGATTGGCCACGGAACATTGGCTACACACGAAAGACAACGGACGGAGCCGTAGCGGCTGCGAGGGCAACGAGCAACATCACACTGCTAGCCGAGACAGAGACTTCCGCCACGTATTCGACGTTCGTTTCGCAGGCGACAGGCGGCGTCGTGTGGGACAACGGCACGGCCGCGAACGCTTCGCAGATTGACGGGCTACTTGCCACGACCAACGGGGCAGCCACCGTGGCTACGCAGTTGGCGAGGCTGGATGCGGCGGTGAGTAGTGCCGGGTCCACCGCACTCGTGACCACAACCATCGCAACACTGGCCAGCCAAACGAGCTTTACACTGACCGCCGGCAGCACGGATGATGACGCCTACAATAACTGCGTGGCGATAGTGACAGACGCGAGCACCTCGACGCAAAAAGCGTTCGGTACCATTGGCGACTACACGGGCAGCACCAAAACCGTAGCCCTTAAATTTGACCCGGACGTGTTCACTATGGCCGCCGGCGACACGATCAGCATCGTAACCCCAGTTGCCGAAGCCAGTGGACCTATCGAGCACATCTCCGTCCCAAGCTCCAGAATCCTTGTCGTCAGTAGCCGTGGGGATGGGACCTTCGGCGTTAACGGCCGCATCCGCATGCGGGCTGGCGAAACGCTCTGGTGGGCCGTGGAACTGAAGGGCACGCAACTATCAGCCGGCGACTTGGTGGACGCCATGAGCCCCCCAACCCTCTCAGGCGCACAAGCCGCGAATATGACTGTTCCGAGTTTCGGTGTCTTCGGCACCGCCGCCAAAGTCAAGTGTGTCCTCAGCGGCAGTGCCACCACAACCGACACAATCAACGTGGTCCTGTCGATCACGCCCGACAGCGGAGAAACCATTCTGATCGTAGTCCCCGTCACCGTGGGGAGTTAGCCATGATTGCGATTGCACAAAACGGCGTGCCGGAACCCGAAGACGAGGGGGGAGGGGGGGCGTTGTTCACGCGGTCGGACAACTTACGTGCCGATGCTCGCTTGGCGGCGAATATGATTTCGCTGGGTGTCGTATCAGAACAACAGGCATCGGCGTTATTGCGGCGGGGCTTTGCACTGGCATCGCGAAGTGCCCGCAATGGCGACGCACGCGGTTATGCGGCGTGTATGAAAATTGCGATTGAATGTGCCAAGCTGGAGCAAGCCGAGCGTCACAAGGCGATTGACAAACGACTGCCAGACCTCCACGCGGTAGGTGGAGTGGTAGAACACCGGGTGACCGCCGCGGAACTATTGGACCAAACTGATTATGTCGAGTGGCTACGA
>NZ_JADZBI010000193.1 GCF_020852195.1 Hyphomicrobium sp.
ATTGCCGAGTGTCTCCTTCAAGGCGGCTAGCACAGCAGCCTTCGATCGCCGGATTATCTTGCCGACATCTTGGAGGTCGCTCTCGTGGATGCGGATCAAATCCCCGAATGTGGTCGGCGCCTTCCTAGACTTGGTCGGCGAGGTCTGGCCGAGATCGATCGCGCGCTCTACTTCGAGCGCCCAGGTTTCGGCATCCCGCCGACGGAGAAAAGTGTCCGACGCGTAGCGCCCCTTTCGGCGAACTTGAGCACGCCAGTGACCGGACTCCAGCCTTGCGAAGGTTGCCATCGTGTGCACTCACTCCCTGCGTGTGCGAATCCTGTGCAGTGACACGCAGAATTCGCGGGACGTTCCGTGAAAATGAGTGCACACGCGGGCGCTCACGTTCACGCTTTACCCTTTGAGAGTGCGTCAAAATACGTGAAAAATCAATCACATAGATTCTGCATTGCACCGATGATGGATTGGACGGACCGGCATTGTCGGACGTTTCATCGCCTCATGACGCGGCATGCGCGGCTCTATACGGAGATGGTGACGGCCGAGGCCGTGCTGCATGGCGATCGCGCGCGCCTGATCGGCTTCGGCGCGGAGGAGCGTCCGCTGGCGCTGCAACTTGGCGGGTCCAATCCGGCCAAGCTTGCCGAGGCGGCGGCGGTCGGCGAGGCGTTCGGCTACGACGAGATCAACCTCAACGTCGGCTGCCCGTCGCCGCGCGTGCAGGAGGGATGCTTCGGCGCCTCGCTGATGGCGGAGCCGGAACTGGTTGCGGCGTGCGTGCGCGCGATGTCGGCTGCCGTGCGCATTCCCGTCACCGTCAAGTGCCGCATCGGCATCGACGACCAGGATACCGAGGCCGATCTCACGCGCTTCGTCGCTACCGTCGCGGACGCGGGCGTCACGACCTTCATCGTGCATGCGCGCAAGGCCTGGCTCGACGGCCTCTCGCCCAAGGAGAACCGCGAGGTGCCGCCGCTCGACTACGCGCGCGTCTACCGGCTCAAGGCGGCGCGGCCGGATCTCACCATCATGCTCAACGGCGGCATCGAGACGCTGGAAGCGTGCGCCGAACATCTCGCGCACGTGGACGGCGTCATGCTCGGGCGCGCGGCGTATCAGACGCCCTACATTCTCGCCGGCGTCGACCAGGCGCTGTTCGGCTCCGACGTGCCGGTGCCCGCGCGCGGCGAGGTGCTTGAGCGGCTGCTGCCCTATGTGCGCCGCCACCTCGCCGAGGGCGGCCGGCTCAACTCGGTCACGCGCCACATCCTCGGGCTCTATCACGGGCAGCCGCGGGCGCGTCAGTTCCGGCGGCACCTGTCCGAGCACGGCGTCGGCGACGGGCCGGGTCTCGATGTCCTGACGGACGCGATCGCGCTTGCCGAGGGGCGCGCGTCCAGCGCCGTGGCGGCAGAATAGGGACGCATTCTCCCATGCATTCCACACTCGCGAACGGCGACCTCGTCTGGCTCGTGCTTGCCTTGCTCGCCGGCGGTGTCATGACCGGCTTCCTCGCCGGCCTGCTCGGCATCGGCGGCGGCGGCGTCCTGGTGCCGGTATTGTTCGAGACGTTCACGTTTCTCCAGGTGCCGGACAGCGTGCGCATGCATCTGGTGCTCGGCACCTCGTTCGCGGTGATCGTGCCGACGGCGATCTCCTCGTTCCGGGCGCATCTCAAGAAGGGTGCGGTCGACACGGCGGTGGTGCGCCGGCTGGCGCCGTTCATCGTCGCCGGCGTGCTCGCCGGCATCGCGCTGGTCTCGAGCGTGAACGGCACCGTGCTCAAGTGGGTGTGGATCGTCTGCGGCAGCTTCATCGCTATCAAGATGGCGCTGGGCCGCGACGACTGGCGGATTTCCAACGACGTTCCCGACAATGCGGCGATCCGGGTCGCGGCCTTCGCGATCGGCCTCGTCTCGACGCTGATGAGCATCGGCGGCGGAATGTTCCTGGTGTCGCTGTTCACGCTCTGCGGGTGGTCCATCCTGAAGGCGGTCGCAACGTCGAGCGGCTTCGGGCCGTTGATCGCCATCCCCGGGCTTCTCGGCTACGTGTGGGCCGGATGGGGCAACCCGGAGCTGCCGCCGTTCTCGCTCGGTTACGTCAATGTGCTCGGCGCGGCCATCATCATGTCGGCGAGCGTGCTGGCCGCGCCGCTCGGCGTGCGTGTCGCGCACGGCATCTCGCGGCGCAAGCTCGAGCTTGCCTTCGCCGTGTTCCTGGCGCTCGTGGCGCTGCGGCTGCTCGTCTCGATGTTTTAGGGTAGGGCAAGTGGCCCCTGGGTCCCGGCTCTTCGCGGCTACGCCGCTCGGCCGGGATGACACGGCGAGACGGTTCTTCCGCTGCCTGTCGTCCCGGGCCAAGCGAAGGCGTCAGCCTGAGCGCAGAGCCGGGACCCAGGGGCAACGGGGAATAGGCTCAGATCTTCTGATTGTACTCGCCGACCTCGGGGAACTTGGCGAGGCGGGCCTCGATGTCGCGGAACATGGCGATCTTGTTTTCCTCCGACACCGGGCTCTCGACCACGATCACCAGCTCCGGCTTGTTGGAGGAGGCACGCACGAGGCCCCAGGTGCCGTCCTCGAGCGTCACGCGCACGCCGTTCACCGTGACCAGATCGCGTATCTTCTGGCCGGCAATGATGCCCCCGTTCTTCGCCAGCGCCTGGTAATCGGCAACCACCTTCTCCACCACACCGTATTTCTTCTCGTCGTCGCAGTGGGGCGACATGGTCGGCGACTGGTAGGTCTTGGGCAGCGCCCGGCGCAGGTCAGCGATGGTCTTCCCATGCGCGCGATCCAGCATGTCGCAGACGGCGATGGCGGCGACGAGGCCGTCGTCGTAGCCGCGGCCGAGCGGCGGTTGGAAGAAGAAGTGCCCGCTCTTCTCGAAACCGACCAGCGCCTTCTGCTCGAAGGTGTAGCGCTTCATGTAGGAGTGGCCGGTCTTCCAGTAGAGCGTCCTGGCGCCGGCGGCCTGGAGCACGGGATCGGTGGTGAAGAGGCCGGTCGATTTCACGTCGGCGACGAAGACCGGCTTGTCGTGCAGGGCGGCGATGTCGCGCGCGAGCATGACGCCCACGGTGTCGGCGAAGATCTCGTGGCCCTCGTTGTCGACCACGCCGCAGCGGTCGCCGTCGCCGTCGAATCCGAGGCCGACGTCGGCCTTGTGCTTGACCACCGCCTCGGCGATGGCGTGCAGCATCTCCATGTCCTCGGGGTTCGGATTGTAGCGCGGGAAGCTGTGGTCGAGCTCGGCGTCGAGCGGTACCACCTCGCAGCCGATGGCCTCCAGCACCTTGGGCGCGAAGGCGCCCGCCGTGCCGTTGCCGCAGGCGGCGATGACCTTCAGCGGATGCTTGAGACGCGGGCGATCGGCCAAGTCCTTCATGTAGCGCTCGGCGAGGTCGGGCACGAAGATGTAGCGTCCGCCCGACTGCGGCTTCCCGGCGCCCGCGAGCACGATCTCCTTCAGGCGGCTCATCTCGTCGGGGCCGAAGGTCAGCGGCCGCGCGAGGCCCATCTTGATGCCGGTCCAGCCGTTGTCGTTGTGAGAGGCGGTAACCATGGCCACGCCTTCGACGTCAAGCGCGAACTGCGCGAAGTAGGCCATGGGCGACAGCGCGAGCCCGATGTCGTGCACTTCGAAGCCGCCGGCGAGGAGCCCGGTGATCAGCGCCTGCTTCACGGAGCCCGAGTACCAGCGGTAGTCGTGGCCGACGACGATGCGCTTCTTGACGCCGCGCTCGTCGAACAGCGCGGCCATGCCGAGGCCGACGGCGTTGAGCCCCATCAGGTTGATCTCCTGTGGGAACAGCCAGCGGGCGTCGTACTCGCGGAAGCCGGTCGGCTTGACGAGGGGAAGGCGTTCGAAATCTGCGGTGTTGGGGACCAAATCGGCGCGGGGTTTGGGAAACATCGAGAGACCTTGTTCGGGGTTGCCGAGAGAGGTTGCGAAGGCTCAGCAAGACGGATGGGTGATGGAAACGGAATGCGGCAAAAAGCGGTGCGGTGCACGGCGCCTTTATGCCCCACCGCAGGGGCGTCGGCCAAGGACGGGCCGCTAGAAACGCGCAACGTGGCTAATCGTTCACCGGCGCGGCGCCGGGTCTCACTCGATCAGGGTCAGGCGCCCGGCGCTGATGTCGACGCGCTCGAGGCGCGAGAGGAAGCTCATGCCGAGCAGGGTCTTGTCGAGCCGGCCACGCTCGCTCACGGCGGCGCGTACGTCGCGCACCGTGATGCGCCCAATGCTGACACGGTCGAGCGTCACCGGGGCGACGGCGGCGGCGCCGTTGGCCGTCATGACGCGGGCCGTGAAGTCGGACGGGCGAAGCCGCAGGCCGGCGTGCTCGGCGTCCTCGTATGTCAATGCAACCATGGAGGCTCCGGTGTCGACCATGACGTCGAGCGGGCGGCCGTTGACCTCGGCGCGGGCATAATAGTGTCCGTCGGCATGGGCCCGTAGCTCCTCGGTGCCGCCGTGGGATGGCGCGGCCGCCGGTTCGGCGTCCGATGCAACCTGGCTTGCGGGCGATTCCGCCCCGAGGCCGAGGGCATCGCCCACGGTGGCGCGCACGGTGTCGTTATGGACGACGCCGGCGATGAGGATGGCGGCGGCCGCAGTCCAGCTTGCCAGCTCGCCCAGCAAGGATCGCGTGCCGGAGGACAGGGCCATGGTGCGGACGCTCCCGGTGCAGGCCCTCGGCGGTTCGGGGCCGCTGTCTTGGGTGGCGATCTCAGCCGCGGAGGGTCAGGAAATCGCCGGAAAACTCATAGGAGCGCAAACGCTTTAAGAAACTCATACCGAGCAGGTTCTCGCTCAGGGCGCCGGGTTGGGCGACAAGCGCCTCGACGTCGCGCACCTCCAGCGGACCGACGGAGACCGATTTCAGGCGCACGGGCGCGGCGTAGGTGGTGCCGTTGGCGGTCGAGACGGGCGTGGTGAAGGAAAGGGCGTTGGTATCGATGCCGATGCGCGCGGCGTCGGCGGGCTTCAAGACGACGGTCGAGGCGCCGGTATCGACGAGGAGCGACAAGCTCACGCCGTTGGCCGTGCCGCGGGCGACGAAGTGCCCGTTGCCCTGGCGGCGCAGGCGTACGGCCTGCTCGCCCGTGGGCGTGGTGTCGACCAGGATGGTGTGCCCCGGCGGCAGGACCTCGCCGGCCACGCGGTAGACGACCGTGCGCAGC
The DNA here is from genome assembly GCF_020852195.1 of Hyphomicrobium sp. GTDB lineage: Bacteria > Pseudomonadota > Alphaproteobacteria > Rhizobiales > Hyphomicrobiaceae > Hyphomicrobium_C. The sequence goes on from NZ_JADZBI010000193.1 coordinate 5,193, forward strand.
TCCTCGCGATAGGTGTAGCCGACGATCAGCGCGAGGCCGATGCCGAGCCAGATGACCGCATGGCGCACGGCGTCGCGGCCGCGTCCGCGATAGTCGCCGGTCGAGGCGAAGAGGTAGAGGCCACCGAGGGCGAGCAGGCCGACGAGATAGCCGAACTTGTCGGCGAGCAGCGTCGAGACCTCGCCTGTATCGCCGTTGAGCGACCAGAAGAGCGCGATCAGGCCGATGAGAACGGCGAGCAGGACTGCGAGCATGGCTACGGCGTTTCCCGAAGCATTCTGTCCTTGACCACGGACGTGCGGGTCTTGAGCTCCTGCATGATCCTGCGGCGCTCGGCGTCGGTGTATGACGTCCAGCAGGCAATCTCATGACGGGAGCGGCGGCAGCCTTCGCAGAGGCCGTCCGCCGGATCGATGACGCAGATTCTGATGCAGGGGGATTCCATGGCCCGCAATCTAGGGGCTCCGCCCCCTCCGCTCAAGCGCGGCCGCCGCGTCAAACATGCCGACCGTTCAGTTCCCCTCGTCGCGTGTGCTGCAAGCGTGCCTTAGGCCACGCGGGGCGGCCGCGCGGTCGGGGTGGTGGCTTTGGGCGTGACGCGCAGGTGCGGCTGGCGGCTCGACGGGGGCGGCGTCGGCTGGCGGTGGCGCTCGGCGCCGAGCGGCTGCAAGGGGGCGACCGTGGTCAGCACGCGCTGGGGCGGCAGCGTCACGCGCACCTCGGTGCCCTTGCGCAGCTCCGAGGCGAGGTCGAACGCGCCGCCGTGCAGCTCGATCAGGCTCTGCACGATGGGCAGGCCGCGGCCGGTGCCGCCTGCGGCCGTCTCATGGGCGAGCGCGCCCTGGCCGAAGGCCTGCAGCACCTTCGGGATCTCGTCGGGGGGAATGCCGGGGCCGGTGTCGCGGACGGAAAGCATCTGTCCGCCTTCCGGCGTCGGCGCCACCGTGATGGTGACGCTGCCGCCTTTGGGCGTGAACTTGATGGCGTTGGAGAGCAGGTTGAGGCAGATCTGGCGCATGGCGCGCACGTCGATCCACACCTGCGGCAGGTCGGGCGCGATGTTGACGTAGACGTTGAGGCCCTTGCCGTTGGCCCGCAGCGCCAAGAGGCGCTGGCAGTCCTGGGCGATGTCGCCCAGGTGCGCCCGCTCCTCGACCAGCTCGTAGCGGCCGGCCTCGATGCGCGACAGGTCGAGGATCTCGTTGATGAGCTGCAGGAGATGGCGGCCGCTGTCGTAGATGTCGTTGGCATACTCGCGGTAGAGCGGCGTCGAGTGCTCGCCGAACATCTCGTCCTTCATCACCTCGGAGAAGCCCATGATGGCGTTGAGCGGCGTCCTGAGCTCGTGGCTCATGGTGGCGAGGAAGCGCGACTTGGCCTTGCTGCCGGCTTCCGCGCGACGGCGCGCCTCGTCGGACAGCAGCCGCTCCTCGTCGAGCTCGGCGATCAGGATGTCCTTCTGCGCGCGGAAGGCCAGCATCTGCAGCGTGGTCTGGCGCAGGCCCTTGGCCAGGAACACGAAGTAGATGTGCACGCCGACCGCCATGGTGGCGAGCGCGTAGTAGAACGGTTCGTGCAGCATGACGAGGCGCGTCGAGACCGCGATCGTCATCGGGATGGTGCCAACGTAGAGCAGGCTCATCATGGTCGAGGTGAACGTCATCCTGACCGCGAGCAGCACGATCAGCGAGGCGAAGATGAAGACGTGCGAGGAGAACACTGCCGACTGCGCCGCCTCGTTCTGCGTGTCGATGCCGACCAGAGCGAAGGCCGCCCAGACGAGACCGGAGAAAAGCTCGGCCAGGAAGAACTTGCGCCGCCAGGGCGTGAGGTCGTCCTCGGGGCGCGCCTGGGCGACGAAGCGGCGGCACAGCTCGAGCAGGATCACCTTGGAGGCGATGACGAGAAGCAGCCACAGGCAACCCTCGGCCCACGGCGCCCAGAACATGGAGGCGAGCGCGAAGATGGCGGCGAGCGCCCAGATGGTGACGGCGGCGGAAAGCTCGTTGTGCGCGAACACGGCCATGAGTTCGTACTCGAACTCGGGCTTGATCTCGCTACGGCGCGTGAGACGGTCGCGCGCCGCCTTCACGTCCCGGTCGGCGTGCTTGCGGGCCGCGTGACGCTGCCTCAAGTCGGCAAGAATCTTCTTTCTTGTCTCTTTGTCCATGCGCGTCCGCCGTGCAGGGGTTCACGACGGCCAATGCACGCCTTCGGTCGCGGGCGAGAGGGGGCCTTGTCGCGCGTCTCGAGAGGGTGATAGGTCGTGGCTTCTGCCCACGGCTACTCTCCCCCAGAATTAGCTAACGATGGGTTTACCCCCGGCCGAACCCCCACCTCGGTCTGTTCGCGGGGGAAGGTCTGTTCCCGGGGGAACAGGCGTGCGGCGCGCAGCGCTGCAGGGTGCAAGATCAATCGGCGTAAGCGCGCGGGAGCCGACATGAAGCTGACCATCATCGGATCGAGCGACGCCTTCGGCTCGGGGGGGCGATTGCAGACCTGCTTTCACGTCGCCTGGAGCCGGGGCGCCTTCCTGATCGACTGCGGGGCCACTTCGCTGACCGGCCTCTTTCGGCAAGGCTTTGATCCGAATGATGTTTCAACGATTTTCGTGACCCATCTGCACGGTGACCACTTCGGCGGGCTGGTGTGGTGGCTGATCCACGCCGTGCACGTATCCGAGCGCCGGGCGCCGCTTACCGTGGTCGGGCCGGCAGGGATCGAGGCCCGCTTCGCGGCGGCGGCCGAGGCGTTGTTTCCGGGCTCGACCCAAACTGAACGTCGTTTCGAATTGCGCTTCCGGACCTGGCAGGACTTCCAGCCGCTCGAGGAGGGGGGCGTGACCGTGACGCCGTTCGTGGTCAGCCATCCGTCCGGGGCGACGCCTTACGCGCTCCGCTTCGAGGTCGATGGCCGCGTGCTCACGTTCTCCGGCGATACGGAGTGGGTGGAGACGCTGGTGCCCGCCGCGCAGGGGGCCGACCTCTTCATCTGCGAATGCTTCGCCTTCGCGTGCGCGGCCCGTTATCATCTCAACTGGCGGACGATCGAGGCCAACCTGCCGCGGCTTGGCGCCAAGCACGTGCTGCTGACGCACCTCGGGCCGGAGGCGCTGGCGAACCGCGCCGCGATTGCGCATCCCGCGGTCAGCATCGCCGAGGATGGGCTCGTCCGCGAGATTTGATCGAACGCGGGGTGAAGGGACCTCTGATTGCGTGACGCGGGCGCTCGACCGGCTGGTCAGCGAGATCCGGAGCTGCCGGCAGTGCCGTGCGGCGCCGTCCGGCGTGCCGCTTCCGCACCAGCCGCGCCCCGTCCTGCGCGTCTCGGCGACGGCACGGCTGGCCGTGGTCGGGCAGGCGCCGGGCACGCGGGTGCACGCGTCGGGCGTGCCGTTCAGCGATCCCTCGGGCGTGCGCCTGCGCGCGTGGATGGATGTCAGCGATGCCGAGTTCTACGACGAAACGCGCATCGCCATCATTCCCATGGGGTTCTGCTTTCCCGGTCTCGACGCGGCGGGCGGGGACCTGCCGCCCAGGGCCGAGTGCGCGCCGCTCTGGCGTCCGCGCCTGTTCGGGCTGCTCAAGCAACTCGAACTCGTGCTGCTGGTCGGCATGTACGCGCAGCGCTGGCATCTTGGGGCCGAATGCGGCGCCACGCTCGGCGAGACCGTGCGCGACTTCCGGCAGATTCTGGCGCGGCACCGCCGGCCGCGATTCCTGCCTTTGCCGCATCCTTCCTGGCGCAACAACGCCTGGCTCAAGCGCAACCCGTGGTTCGAGACGGAGCTGCTGCCGGTGCTCCGGCGCGAGGTGGCCGACCTCGTGCGCCCAGGATAAAAATAAACCGATCAAATCGCTTGACCCGGACGGCCGAACAAACTGATGTTACCAAAGCTCGATATTTCGGAATTCCATTTCAACCGTGCGGTCTCTTCATGCTCGACGACATGGACGTCAAAATTCTCGCCATCCTGCAGGAGGACTGCACGCGCCCCGTGGCCGAGATCGGCAAAGAGGTCGGCCTTTCGACCACGCCTTGCTGGCGGCGCATCCAGAAGCTCGAGGAGCTCGGCGTCATCAAGCGGCGCGTGGCGGTGCTCGACCCGGTCAAGGTCAACGCCGGCGTAACGGTGTTCATCTCCATCAAGACCGACCAGCACAGCCTGGCTTGGCTCGAGCGCTTCCACAAGGCGGTGTCGGACTTTCCGGAGGTGGTCGAGTTCTACCGCATGTCGGGCGACGTGGACTACCTCTTGCGCGTCGCCGTGCCCGACATCGCGGCCTACGATGTGTTCTACAAGAAGCTCATCTCCAACATCGAGATCGCCAAGGTGTCCTCGGCGTTCGCCATGGAGGAGATCAAGCACACGACTGCGCTGCCGCTCACCTTCGCGCGCCCGCCCAACGAGAAGCGCAAGAGCGGCTGATGGTTGTCGTCCTCCCCGTCAAGGGGGAGGAGTCAGACGATCAGGTTGAGGCCTGCGAAGAGGAAGCAGAGGAAGGCGGCGAGGCCGATTGTCGTCAGCGTCAACGTTACGCCGACAACGCGCAGCCTCAGGATGTGTGGGTTTTGTGACAGTGCGTAAGCGTGCACGAGGCGTCCCACGAGCAGCGCGAGGCCGAGTGCGTGCAGCGCGATGGACGGCACCTTGAGGCTTTCGGCGAAGGCGAGCAGCAGCAGCGCCATCGGCACGTATTCGGCGAAGTTCGCGTGCACGCGGGAGCGCCTGAGCAGCTCCCAGCTTTCACCCACCCCGATCTCGACCCTGGCCTCGCGGCGCTGGGTGATGACGCGCGCCGACAGCAGCACGAACAGGAACGCCAACAGCGAAGCGTAGAAGGCCGTGATGGGCATGGCTTCACCTCCGGATGGATCGGTCGTCCGATTCTGTCCGGGATCTTAGATCAATTCGCGACGCGGTCGTCATTCCGCGGTCAGGTTCCTGAGACGGGCGAGGGCAGGCGCGCGATGAGGCTCGAGGTGTCCCAGCGGCCGCCGCCCTTCTCCTGGAGCTCGGCGTAGAAACGGTCGACCAGCTCGGCCACCGGCAGGGCGGCGCCGTTGCGCCTGGCCTCGGCGAGGCAGATGCCGAGGTCCTTGCGCATCCAGTCGACGGCGAAGCCGAAGTCGAAGCGGCGCGCGTGCATGGTCTGCCAGCGGTTCTCCATCTGCCAGGATTGCGCCGCGCCTTTGGAGATGGTGTCGATGACGGCCGCCACGTCGAGGCCCGCGTTCTCGGCGAAGGCGATGGCTTCCGACAAAGCCTGCACGAGGCCGGCGATGGCGATCTGGTTGACCATTTTGGCAAGCTGGCCGGAGCCCGCAGGACCCATCAGGCGCACGGCCTTGGCGAAGGCGCGGATCACGGGCTCGGCCGTGGCGAAGGCGTCCGCGTCGCCGCCGCACATGACGGTGAGTTGGCCCTGCTCGGCGCCGGCCTGCCCGCCCGACACCGGCGCGTCGATGAAAGCGAGGCCGCGCGTCTTGGCCGCCGCGCTAAGCTCGCGGGCGACGTCGGCCGAGGCTGTGGTGTGGTCGACGAAGATGGCGCCGGGGCGCATGGTGGAGAACGCGCCGTCGGGGCCGGCCGTCACCTGCCGCAGGTCGTCGTCGTTGCCGACGCAGGCGAAGACGAGGTCGGCGCCGTCCGCGGCCGCGGCAGGCGTCGGATGGTGCGTGCCCGCGCCGTGGGCCGCCACCCAGCTCTCCGCTTTGGCAGGGCTGCGGTTGTAGACGGCGAGTTGGTGCCCGCCCCTCGTCAAGAGATGTCCCGCCATGGGATAGCCCATGACGCCCAAGCCGATCCATGCCACTTTGGCCATGCGCTTCCCCTCGCTATTTTCTCTGTCGTGCGGCCGTTGTAGCGAATTCAGGCTGGGGCTCAACCCCCTGGACGGGCGGCTCACTCTCAAGGCAAGGACCGAATGGCCGACAGCACGGACACGCTCACTCCCGTCACGCTCGACGACGTCAAGCGCGCGGCCAAGCTCATCAAGGGCGCGGTGGTGCGCACGCCCTGCGACCGCAGCACGACGCTCTCCCACGACCTCGGCGCCGACATCTGGCTCAAGTTCGAGAACCTGCAGGTCACCTCGTCCGACAAGGAGCGCGGCGCGCTGAACCGGCTCTCGGCGCTGACCAAGGCCGAGCGCCGCCGCGGCGTCATCGCCATGTCGGCCGGAAACCATGCGCAGGGCGTCGCCTATCACGCGGGGCGGCTCGGCATTCCGGCGACCATCGTGATGCCGGAAGGCACGCCGGCGGTGAAGGCCGAGAACACCAAGCGCTGGGGTGCGCACGTGATCCTTGAGGGCAAGACGCTCGAGGATGCGGCGCGCTTCGCGCGCGTCTATGGCGCCGAGCACGGCCTCGTCTTCGTGCATCCCTACAACGATCCTCTCGTCATTGCGGGGCAGGGGACGGTGGCGCTTGAGATGCTCGACGCGGCGCCCGATCTCGAGGTGCTTATCGTGCCGGTGGGCGGCGGCGGCCTCATCGCCGGCATGGCGGTCGCCGCCAAGGCGCTCAAGCCCGACATCGAGATCGTCGGCGTCGAGGCCGCGCTCTATCCCTCGATGTACAACCTGGTCAAGGGCACGCACCTGCCGACGCGCGGCGACACGCTGGCCGAGGGCATTGCGGTCGCGGATCCCGGCGCGATTGCGGGTGAGATCATCGGCCGGCTGGTCGACGACATCGTGCTGGTCAGCGAGACGGACCTCGAGCGCGCGACGTTCGCGCTGCTGATGATCGAGAAGACGGTGGTGGAGGGCGCGGGCTCGGCGGGGCTCGCCGCCCTGATGGCCGACCGGCAGCGCTGGAAGGGACGCAAGGTCGGCCTAGTGCTGACCGGCGGCAACATCGACCCGCGCCTGCTCGCCAGCGTGCTGACGCGGGAGCTGGCGCGCGAGGGGCGGCTGTCCCGGCTCACCATCGACATCCCGGACCGGCCGGGCGAGCTGTCGCGCGTCTCGGCCGTGCTCGGGCAGGCGGGTGCCAACATCGTCGAGGTCTACCACCAGCGCGTGTTCACGGACCTGCCGGCGCGCGGCACGGAGCTCAACCTCGTCATCGAGACGCGCGACCGCTCGCATCTCGAAGGCGTGCTGGCGCAGCTGGAAGCCAAGGGCTACCGCGTCGTCGTCAAGACCGGCGCCGGCGGTGCGGCTTAGAGCGCGATCAGACGGGAGATCATGGCCGGGTGGTAGTGTCTCTGACCCGCCGGGTCCGCCCGCTCGGGCAAGAAGCGAATGGATGGGCTGGGCAGGTAGCAGTGCCGGCGTCGCACATACGTTTCGGCAAGTGATCCTTCCGGACGGGGAACGCTAGGCTCTCACCGCCTCCACTACGCTGACCGCCGACGCGGTTGGCACGACACGAGCAACCCGAAACCCGTTCGGTTCGAGCAACGCCGCATACTCGCTCGGCGTGCGTTCCTCGCCGCCGGGGACGAGCAGCATCATCATGTCGAGCATCTTGCCCATGTGCGGCTCGTCGCTCTCGGGCAGGACCATCTCGACGATCAGCAGCTTGCCGTCGGGCTTCATCGCCTCGCGCACGTTGCGCAGGATCGTCGCGTTCTCGCCGTCATCCCAGTCGTGGATGATGTGGCTCAGGAGATAGGCGTCGTGGCCGGCGGGCACGCGCTCGAAGAAGCTGCCGCTTTCGATCGTCACGCGATCGGCCACGCCGTGCGCGGCCAGCAGTTGCGGGGCGTCCGGCACAACGTGGGGCAGGTCGTAGAGCACGCCCTTCACGTCCGGATAGCGCGACAGCACATGGCCGAGCATGTTGCCGGAGGCGCCGCCGACATCGACCAGCGAGCCGATTCCCGAAAAGTCGTAGGCCTCGGCCACCGCCGGCGGCTCGCGGCCGTGGAAGCCCACCATCGTCTCGCTGAAGAACTGCGCCATGCCCGGGTTGTTCTGGAGATACGCGAACAGGCCCATCCCGTGGGCCTTCTCGAACCCGGGGTCACCGGTGAGCAAGCCGTGCTCGAATTCCTTCCACGCCGGCTTCACCATGTCGCCGAGGAGCGCCATGACGGCGGAACGCGTGGAGCCGGTCGCGCCCTCCTTCAACGCCGCGCCGAGGTCGGTCAGGCGAAAGCTGTCGCCGCCCGCGGAAGCGAGCAGCCCGAGGCCGGTCAGCGAGCGGAGGTATCGGTAGAACTCGCGATGGCGCATGCCGTATTCGGCGGCGAGGTCCGCCGCGCTGCGCGGTTCGTCGCCCGAGAACTTGTCCGCCAGGTTCATCCGCGCCGCCTGGAACAGAAGTTCGCCCGCCCAATGGGCGATCGCCATCTCCATCAGCCGCGTCGCGGCGGCGGCCTCGTCCATTCGTTCGGTCATCGATTCCCTACCCCCGGGAGGCCTTTCCATGAGCCCCTCTGGCGGAAAAAGTAACAGATTCCGCCCAAGTGAATGTCCGCTATTGGTCTATAGGTGACCTGGGTCGACGATCTTCGATGTCTGCTTTTGCGCTCGGAGCGGAAGCTTGCCGTTTACGAGTGTACGGCTGTCACGCGAGCATGCGGTCGAGAAGGCGCAGGGCTTCCGACAAGGCCCGCTCGCGGTTGGCGGTGCGGGATCTCTCTTCGGACTGTACTCTGACATGGCGCACGGACCCGCCGCGTGTCGCGACCGCGATGTGCAGGAGGCCGACCGGGTTGCCGTCCTCGTCCGGCTCCGGTCCAAGCACGCCGGTGATGGCGACGGCGATGTCGGCGCCGCTCGCCGCCAGCGCGCCGGTCGCCATGCGCTGCGCCACCTCGCGGCTCACGGCCGTGTGCACGGCGATCAGCGGCGCGGGGATGCCGAGCAGCGCCGTCTTGCACGCCTTGGCATAGGTGACGAAGCCGCCGTGGAAGCAGACGCCCGCGCCCGGCGTGTCGGCGAGCAGGGTCGCGAGCGCGCCTGCGGTGCAGGATTCGGCCGTGACGATGGAGAGCGCCTTGTCCTCTGCGCGCTTCACGACGGCACACGCCATTCTGTCGAGCGTGGATGACATGCTCACAGAACGGATGGAGGCGTCCGCGCGTTCCCTCGGCGTGGCAGCCATGGGGATCCGTCATGAGCATCGACTGGAACGCGGTTTTCGTGCCCAGCCTTGGGCTTATCGAGGTGGTCGTGCGCGGGACGATCCTCTACTTGGCGCTGTTTGCCATCCTGCGCTTCATCGCGCGGCGACAGGCGGGGCAGTTCGGCCCCGCCGACCTGCTCGTTATTGTGCTGATCGCGGACGCGGCGCAGAACGGGCTTGGCAAGGACTATCAGTCGGTTACCGAGGCCGTCGTGCTGGTGCTCACCATCGTGTTCTGGGAGTACGTGATCGACTGGCTGGCGTGGCGGTTCCCCGCGCTGCGGCCGATCCTCACCGCGCCGTCCGTGACGCTGATCGAGAACGGACGCTTTGTGCCGTCGGCTCTGCGCGGCGAGATGCTGACCGAGGACGAGCTGATGGGGCAACTGCGCGAGAAGGAGATCGAGAACGTGCGGGATGTGCGCGTGGCGCGCCTCGAAGGTGATGGCCGCATCAGCGTGCTGAAGCGGAAGCCGTAGCCGAATGCTTCCCGTCGGCCGCTCCGGTGGTGATCATCCGAGGTCGAGAAAGCGGAACCTGGCGTGGGTCCCGGCCTTCGCCGGGATGACGTCTGTTGTCTGGATGCCGCCTGCCTCCTCTCAACGTCATCCCGGCGAAGGCTGGGACCCACGTCGGCAACCACAATCGCTACGCCAGCAGGATCCTCGTACGACGGCGCAACCCCGTACTAACGCCCCTCGCGCCACCAGGCCATGGCCATCAGGGCGAGCAGGGTCGCGAGCGCGAGCAGGCCGGTGAACATCGGGGTCAGCTTGACGCCCTTGGTCACGAACGCCTCGCGGTCCTTGAGGCCCATCCAGCCGGAGCCCGCCAGAACGCGCGCGCCCGACATCAGCGAGACGCGCGGCAGCGCCACGTCGCGACCGGCGCTCGCCGCGTCGGTGCGGGTCCAGAAGGTGCCGCCGCCGGTCTGCTCGATCAGCGGCTTCAGCTTCGCGTCCGTCGCCACCACCTCGCTCATCTCGCGCGGATCCTCGGTGCCGGCGTGGGCAACGGCGGTCAGCGGACCCGACGGGGCCTGCGTCTCGGCCGTGTAGAGGCCGGGCAGCTTGACGTCGAGCGTGGTCTTCCACACGCCGGGACGCTCGCGCTCGAGCGTGATCTCGGTGCGCTCGCCGCCGGGCGCGGAGATGGTCACGGGCGAGACGCCATCTTCCAGCGTGCGCCGCTCGACGGTGAGCTTCAACCCGCGTGCTGAGGCGATCAGGCGCTCCTCCTCGAGGTCGGGCTCCTTCATCAGCCAGTGCGAGAGGCGGCGCAGGAGATCGGTGTGCGGGCCGCCGCCGTCGTAGCCGCGCGCCCACAGCCAGGCATGGTCGGAGGTGAGGAGGGCGACGCGGCCCTTGCCCTTGCGGTCGAGCACCAGCAGCGGCTGGTTCTCGGCACCCTGCATGACGACGCGCCCGTGGTCGGGCCGCACCTCGGCCTGGCGGAACCAGTGGCCCCAGGTGGCGGGACGGTCGGGGCCGATGACGTTGGCGCCCAGGAGCCCCTGCGTGACGGGATGGCGGAAGCCTTCCTCGGTGATCTTGGCGCGGAACGGCTCCTCGAGCACGCGCCCCGTCGGCGCGGCGGGAAGGATCGGCGACAGCGGCGTGCGGTAGAGGCTCGTCATGCCCGCGTAGTCGTCGCCGGCCGCCACCAGCACGGCGCCGCCGTGGCCTTCCACGTAGCGGGCGATGTTGTCGTAGTAGGCGAGCTGCAGGATGCCGCGGTGCTCGTAGCGGTCGAAGATGATGAGGTCGAAGTCGCGGATCTTGTCCGAGAACAGCTCCTTGGTTGGAAAGGCGATCAGCGAGAGCTGGTTGATCGGCGTGCCGTCCTGCTTCTCGGGCGGGCGCAGAATGGTGAAGTGCACGAGGTCGACGGCGGCGTCCGACTTCAAGAGGTTGCGCCAGGTGCGCTCGCCGGCGTGCGGCTCGCCCGAGACGAGCAGCACGCGCAGGTTCTCGCGCACGCCCTCGGCGACGATGACGACGCGGTTGTTGGCCGGCGTCAGCTCGCCCTGTGCGGTCTCGAGCTCGACCTCGAGGATGTTGGTGCCGGCGTGCGGGAACGGCATCTCGATGGTGACGTGCTCGTCGATGGCCGCGGTGCGGATCTCGTCGGGGCGTCCTTCGCGACGCACCCTCAGCGACACGGGGCCGCCCGAGCCCGGGCGCCGTCCCGCCTCGCGCACCGCGACGCGGATGTCGCGCGACTGCCCGACGAGACCGTAGCGCGGGGCCTCGATGGTCTCGATGCGGCGGTCGAACTCGTTCGGCGTGCCGGTCAGGAGTGTGTGCACGGGGGCGTCGAAGCCGAGCGCGGACGTGGACTTCGGGATGTCGTGCACCTGGCCGTCGGTGATGAGGATGACGCCCGCGATGCGGTCGGGCGGCGTCGAGGTCAGCGCGGAGTTGAGCGCGGCGAAGAGTTGCGTCCCCTGGCCGGCAGTGGTGTCGCCCTTGGCCGAGGTCGCCCATTTGACCTCGAGGTTCTTGATCTTGCCGAGGCGCGCCTCGATCTCGGTGCGGATGGCGGCCTTCTGGTCGGGGCGCTTGTCGAGCGCTTGGCTCGTGCTCTCGTCGACGACGACGAGGGCGATGTTTGCGAGGCTCTCGCGCTCCTCCTCGCGCAGCGTCGGGTTCAGAAGCGCGGCGATGAGGGCGGCTAGCGCGAGCCCGCGCCACAAGGCGCCGCGGCTTTTGCGCAGGACCAGCACGGCGACGAGGATGAGCGCGACGATCGCCGCCGCCCAGATGAGCGGGGTCGGGACCAGCGGCGCAAACTCGATCGACCAGTTCATGCCTTTCTCCTCGCGCGGGCGTCAGGCCCGGCTCTCGGCTTCTCGACGCGCGTCATTGCCCAAGGCGCTCGAGCAGCGCGGGCACGTGCACCTGATCGGCCTTGTAGTTGCCGGTCAGCGCGTGCATGACGATGTTGATGCCCGTGCGCAGCGCCATCTCGCGCTGGCTTTCGCCGCCGGGCACCACGGGATAGATCGGCCGGCCTGAGCCATCGAGGGCCCAGGCGGACGCGAAATCGTTGGACGTGATCATGATCGACGTGACGCCATCGGCGCGGCGCGCCTTGCGGCTGTCGCCGTCGTTGTCGGTCGCCTCGACCCAGAGTTGCCCGCCTTCCCAGCGGCCGGGGAACGAGCGCAGGAGGTAGAAGGACTTGGTCAGCACGTGGTCCTCGGGCACCGGCTCGAGGCGGGGCACGTCGAGCGCGCCCAGCACGCGCTTCAGCGCGGCGCCGTTGCGGCCTTCGAGGTTAGTGCCCGCCGGCAGTCCGCTGCCGTAGTCGCGGGTGTCGAAGATGATCATGCCGCCCTGTTTCATGTAGGCGTCGATTTTGGCCAGCGCGGGCTGCGGCAGCGGCTTGGCGCTCGCGATCACCGGCCAGTAGAGGACGGGATAGAAGGCGATCTCGTCGGTCTCGATGTCGACGGGCATGGGCTCGCCGGGCTCCACGGCCGTGCGCACGGCGAGCACGCGGGAGAGCCCTTCGAGCCCGGACCTGCTGGTGGCGTCGGCGCCGGGATCGCCGGTCAGCACATAGCCGAGGGTGACGTTCTCGGTTGCCTTCTGGGCGGTGCCGCCGCCCGGCATCTGAGAGACGTCCTCGTTGGCGCTTTGTGCCGCCGCGTGGTCGGGCAGGGCGAGGCCGGCGGCGGTGAGGAGCGCGGCGAGCGCGAGGCCGGCGGCCGTCGGCGCGCGCGGCCTCAGCCGGGAGGCGAGCCAGCCGAGCGCGCCCATCAGTGCCAGCACCGCCACGATGTCGGTGAAGATGAGGGCGAGGGCGCTGGTCAGCAGCGCGGGAGCCAGCGGTGTCGAAGGTTGCGTCTCGTAGAGCATGCGTGGGGCCCCCGTCAGGCGGGGAAGTGGTGCGAGGACGCTCTCCTGCTCGAGGACGTTCAGCGCGCGCGGACTCCCCTGTGCCCCATAGTACCCCGGCGGATGCGCAAGGCTAGCCTTCACCTTGGCAATGTTTGCAGCAGGGATCGCCTCGGCTGTGGGCGGCGGCGGACGGAGGATGCCGAAGCCGTCCAGCGTCTGCACCGGCGCGAAGGCGTCTTGGGCCTGGGTCTCCGCCGGCGCGGTGCTGTCGGCCACGGTGTCGGCCTCTCCGCCGCCCTGGGGCGCGAGGCTGCCGAGGGCCGTGATCCGGCGCAGCATCTCGACGAAGAGGCCGGACATGGGAAGGTTCGACCAGTCGGAGTTAGCGGTGACGTGGAACAGCACGATCTGGCCGTGGCCCTTCGTCACCGCGGTGACGAGCGGCGTACCGTCGGCGAGGCGGGCCCAGACCTTGACGGTGGGCGTCAGCAGCGCCGGATCGGCCAGCACCTGGCGGGAGACCGTCACGTCCTTCGGCACGGTGATGCCGGCGAAGATGCTGCTCTCGTCGAAGTCGGCGAGCGGTTGCGGGCTCGACCACGAGAGCGCGCCGCCGAGCGTGCGTCCGCCCATGCGCAGCGCGACCGGCAGCAAGTCGTCGCCGCCGCTTTCGAGTCGGGGCCCCGCGAAGCGCACGAGCACGCCGCCGCGCTCGACCCACGCCTGCACCTCGTCCTTCACCTCGCCCGACAGCGTGCCGATGTCGGCGAGCATGAGCACGCTCGCCTTTTGTTTCAATACCGTGCCGATGCCCTGGGCGAGGTTGTGGTCCTTCGGACGCACGATCTCGGCATAGGGCTGGACGGCCTTCTCCAAGTAGTAGAGCGGCGCCAGCAGGGGCTGGGCCTGCTCCTGGCTTTCGCCCGAGATCATGCCGACGCGCTGCCACTGCGAGCGTCCGTCGAGCAGGCTCACGGCGCCGGCCGAGCGCTCGGAGGCGAGCTCGATGCGCGTCACTTGGTTCCTGATCTCGAGCGGCAGATCGAAGGCGACGTCGGTGTTCGAGGCGCCGCCCGAGAGCGTGAACGTCGCCTCGCCCAGGCGCTGGCCGCGAGCGGAGAAGGCATCGATGCGTCCCGCGCGCGCCGGTCCGCCGGTGCGCAGCACGGTGGCGGTCAGCTTGCCGTCGGCGCCGACACCGGCCGTGAGCCCCAGCGGCTCGTCGCCGCCCGCGTCCTCCACCAGGGCGAATGTGCCCTCGCCGGCTGCCTTCTCGAGTCCCTCGGCGAATGCTGCCGCGGCGCCGTCGTGGTCGATGCCGTCGGCGAGCCAGAGGATGTTGGCGGATTGGGTGCCCGTCGCGGCGAGCGTGGCGTTGAGGGCCGCCAGCGTCTCCTTGCGGTCGGGGGCATGCGGCTGCGGCTGCAGGGCGGCGAGCGTCGCGCGCGCCTCGCTCGGTGCCTCGAGCGCGAGCGTCCGTGATTTCGTCGCCGGCGCCGTCTCGGCCACGATGGCTGGCCGGCTCTGGCGCTGTGCTTCGGCCAGGATCTCCTCGGCGAGTGCGCTGCGCCGCGTCCATCCGCTGGCGGCCGCCCAGCCGTTGTCGAGGACGACCACGACGGGGCCGGTGCCTGTCATGACGCGGTCGCGGGCCGGGTTCAGGACCGGCTCGGCAAGAGCCAGGATGACGAGGGCCGCGGCGGCGAGGCGCACGAGCAGCAGCCACCACGGCGTCTTGGCCGGCGTCTTCTCCTCGTTCTCGAGTCCGACGAGGATGCGCGTTGCCGGAAACTCGACCTGTTTCGGGCGCGGCGGAACAGTCTTCAAGAGCCAGTAGATCAGGGGCAGCGTGGCGAGTCCCGCCAGCAGCCATGGATTGAGGAAGGCCAGCGCGCCGATGCTCATGAGACCCCTTCCACGCCGCTCGGGGGTGCCCCGGAGCCTGCCGCCGCGCCGCTCCAACGGTAGCCGTGCTCGCGCCCTTCGAGGCGCATGACGAGGGTCAGCAGCGGCTCGGTCGGCGGGCGGTCGGTGTGGTGGACGAGGAAGGTCCAGCCAAGCCGCACGGCGAGCGCCTGCAGCGCGTCGCGGTGCGCCTTGAGGCGGGCCTGATAGCGCGTGCGCAGGCTCTCGGCGCGATCGGCGATCCAGGTCTCGCCGCCCTCGGAGGCCAGGAACTCGGTGCGGCCTTCATAAGGCAACGTCTCCTCGGCAGGGTCGAGCACCTGGACCAGATGTCCGGTGGCGCCGCCCGCTGCGAGCGTCTCGATGCTCTGGCGCACCTCATCGATGGGGTCGAGGAAGTCGCTGAACAGGATCAGGCCCGAGAAGCGGCTGACGCGCGTCGGCGACGGTTTGCCGGATGCGAGCTGGGGCGCGTCGGCGTGCGAGGCGATGGCCTCGGCGATGCGTGTCGAGGCGCGCCGGCTCGTGGTCGGCTGCGTGACGCCGAGCAGGCCCACGCGCTCGCCGCCGCGCACCAAAAGCTCGGCCGCGGCGAGCATCAGCACCAGCGCGCGGTCGCGCTTCGTTACCTGGGAAAGGTGGCTGCGGAACGCCATCGAGGGCGAGAGGTCGGGCCACAGCCACAAGGTATGGGCGGCCTCCCATTCTCGCTCGCGGACGTAGAGGTGGTCGGAGCTGGCGGAGCGGCGCCAGTCGATGAGCTGGGCGGCGTCCTGGGGTTCGTAGGTGCGGAACTGCCAGAAGGTCTCACCGGGGCCGGCGCGGCGGCGGCCGTGAATGCCGTGCGCCACGGTCTGCGCGATGCGGTCGGCTTCGAGCAGCAGGTCGGGCAGCTTTTCGGCGACCGCGTGGGCGTCGCGCTCGAGTGTGAACACCCGCGCGTCGCTTCCTTGGCCCGATTGTCCCGGGAGGTGCCCGCGGGGCGCCGCCATCCCGCTCACTCCACCGCGTGGGCGAGGCGGGCGATCAGCGCACCCAGCTCCTGGCCTTCGGCGCGGGCGGCGAAGGAGAGCGCCATGCGGTGTTTGAGCACCGGCTCCGCGAGCTCGATCACGTCGTCGATCGAAGGGGCGAGGCGGCCGTCGACGAGCGCCTTGGCGCGCACAGCGAGCGTCAGCGCCTGGCTCGCGCGCGGGCCGGGGCCCCAGGCGATGAAGCGGTCCGTCTCGGCGCTGGCGCCGGTGCCGGGGCGCGCCGAGCGCACGAGCTTCAGGATCGCCTCGACGACCTTGTCGGGCACCGGCATCTGGCGCACGAGGCGCTGGATCGCCATCAGGTCGACGGCGGTCAGCACGGTCTCGACGTTGCGCTCGTCGGTGCCGGTGGTGGCGTAGAGCATGCGCCGCTCGGCGGCGAGGTCGGGATAGGTGACGTCGATCTCGAGCAGGAAGCGGTCGAGCTGCGCCTCGGGCAGCGGGTAGGTGCCTTCCTGCTCCAGCGGGTTCTGGGTGGCGAGCACGTGGAACGGCTGCGGCACGTCGTGGCGGGTGCCCGCCACGGTGACGTGGTGCTCCTGCATGGCCTGCAGCAGCGCCGACTGGGTCTTGGGCGAGGCGCGGTTGATCTCGTCCGCCATCAGGAGCTGGGTGAAGATCGGGCCCTTGATGAAGCGGAACGAGCGGCGCTGGCCCGGCGCCTCCTCCAGCACCTCGGAGCCGATGATGTCGGAGGGCATGAGGTCGGGCGTGAACTGGATGCGCTTGGCGTCGAGGCCGAGCACGCGGCCGAGCGTCTCGACGAGCAGCGTCTTGGCAAGGCCGGGAACGCCGATCAGGAGGGCGTGGCCGCCGGACAGGATCGTGATCAGCGTGCGCTCGATGACGACGTCCTGGCCGAAGATGACCGAGGCGGCTGCCTTGTGTGCGCGCTTCACGCGCTCGGCCGCCGCCTCGAGCCTCGGTACGATCGTCGCGTCCGTCTGGATAACAGTGCTCATGGAGTATCCCGGCTCTCGCTTGTCATTGGAGCGGCGTCGCAAAGCGCTGACGCGCGTAAGCTTAGAATGTGACCGGCTGGACCGGTCCCCGGTCAAGTTAAACCTCGGTAAGACGCCCTGGGGAACCTCCTTATTCGTTGATCAGGTGGTCCTTGCGCGCCTGCGTCGCCCGGCTTCGGCGCCGCTCCGTGCCCCAGGTCCCCATGGAAAACTGGTGCAGCGTGGGCAATGTTCCGGAATCCGGGCATGTGGAGTGGCTTGGCCGGCCGCCTTCGGTGGCTTCCGAGCATATGATTTAACATGTTGTTTCGGAGCGTGAATTTCTTTAGCCGAGGACGGCGGCGCGGGTGATGGACAGGCTCGAGGATCTCCTGAAACAGGCCGATGCGAACGGCGCGGCCCCGGTTGAGCGCTGGGATCCTCCCTATTGTGGCGACATCGGGCTCAGCATTTCGCGCGACGGAAGCTGGCACTACCAAGGTAGCCCCATCCCGCGGCGGGCGCTGGTCAAGCTCTTCGCGCGCGTGCTGCGAGGAGACGCGGACGGCCGGTTCTACCTCGTGACGCCCGCGGAGAAGGTCGACGTCGCCGTTGCCGACGCGCCGTTCCTCGCCGTCGAGATGCAGACATCGGGCGCGGGGCGCGGGCAGTCGCTCCTGTTCCGCACCAACGTCGACGACGTGGTGCGTTGCGGGCCGGAGCATCCGCTGCGTTTCGTCGTCGTCGGTCCCGGCGACGGGCTCAAGCCTTATGTCCACGTGCGCGGGCGGCTCGAGGCGCTGGCCACGCGCGCTCTGGTCTATGATCTCGTGGAGCTTGCGGTCGAGGGCCCGGACGGCGGCCTCGGCCTCTGGAGCGGCGGCGCGTTCTTCCCGCTGCCTGGGTGACGTTCATTTTCCCGATGCCAATAGCCCAACTTCACCGTCATGCCGGCGAAGGCCGGCATCCAGACAAATCTCAGAATCTCGACGTTGCAGGATATAGATGCGCGCTGCCGACCGATCGTGCTTGCAGCTAGCTGGAGAGTGCGCAGGAGCTGGCGTGGGTCCCGGCCTTGGCCGGGATGACGTCGAGTGTGTGGCAATCGGCTTCATCAAAAATTCCGTCATGCCGGCGGAGACCGGCACCCACGCAAGTCTGCCAGGAGCGAGCGGACCGGTGGTGGCAGGTCATTGCGGTATGCTGTTCAGGGGCCGGTGGTCGAGGCCTTGGCTTTGGGCGGCGCTTCTTTCGCCGCCGGCTTCGCGCTCTTGTCGGAGGCAACCTTTGTCTTCTTGGCGTCGTCCTTCTTCGCCGCCTCGGCCTCCGGGCCGTAGCGGCGGGCGCACTGGCGGTGCAGGAACTTGTTGATCGACTTGATCATCGGACGGTGGAAGATGCCGAGCGTGTCCTCGAGCTGCGCGGCGGCCCAGATCGTCGACTTGACGTCGCTCGGGCCCTCGATGCTTTCGAGGTTGATCCAGACCTTGTCCGCCTTGCCGTCCTTGAACTTGAGCTTGGGTGCGAGCCGCGCGGTCAGGGGCTTCAGCTCGCCCTCGCGCTCGACGACGCAATTCACCTGATGCGGCGGGACGCGGACCGTGTGCTTCGGCCGGGTGAGCGCGGCCACGACGTCGGCGCGCCCGAGCTTCAGGTCGACCTTGCAGCGCGCGTCGCCGAAGCCCCACGACATGCCCTTGCTCTCGCCTTCCTTGAGCGTGGACTTGGCCCAGGTCTTCTGCACGTCGCAGGCGAGGTCGTCGCCGGTCGGCTTCTTGCCCAGCACCATGGTGCAGAGACGCTTCTCGCACGCCTTGAGCGCCGCCATCTCGTCCGGCGGCTCCTCGAGCGCGGCGACCGGCCCGGCGGCGGCCAGTATCAAAAGGGCGCCCGCGACGGCAAAGCTCGTGCCTCTCCGAGTGCTCATGATCCGCTCCTGGGACATGCTCCGTTAGCCTTTGGTCGGGCCGGAATGGGTACTGACATCGGATTGGGCCCAGATTTAGGCCCTTTGTTGTGCCGATCGGCCAATAGACATGCGTCTTGCGAGCCCAGCGGCGGGCTTGATGCGCTGCAAAGCTTGGGTTACCAAGCTTCGACAACGATGCAACAGCACGGGAGGATCACTATGGGGGTCAACACTTCGGGCGGTCATCCGGCAATGGACTACGCCGAGCACAACCGTACCTACGCCAACTTCCTCGCCTGGACCAAGACCGCCATCATCTTCCTGGTCATCCTGTTGTCGGGCATGGCGTACTTCCTCGTCTAGCCTCACCTCTTTTCGCACCTGCGTTCTCGGACTCCGGACAGCGCCGGCACTTCGATCTGGCGCAGCGTGCCGCTCCGGAAAACCGGGTGCTCTCCGAATGTCGGGGGATGCCGAAGGCCGGCCTGGCCGGTCTCGTCCCCCGCGTGCAGCGTGCGAGCGTGTCAACGGGATGGTCCGATGGTTACCATAGCTGTGACGGCCGAGGGGCCGGATGAGCCTCGCGTCGCGGTGTCGCCCGAGACGGTGAAGAAGCTCGCGGCGCTCGGCGCCAAGGTGCGGGTCGAAGCCGGGGCCGGCGGGCGCTCGCGCTTCTCGGACGAGGCGCTCAAGAGCG
>NZ_JADZBI010000194.1 GCF_020852195.1 Hyphomicrobium sp.
AGAACTGCCGCCCGATTGCCGATCCGGCGAAGGTCCCGGTCAAGGACCGTCTCGTGGAGGATATCGCACCGGTGCTGGACGGCGGCAAGGAATGGCACCCTGCGACCTACAGCCTGCGCACGAAGATGATCTACGTGCCGTTCATCGACAGCTCGATGAACATCCAGCTCAAGGATCAGAAGTTCGAGCGTGGCAAGTGGTTCCTGCGCTCGAAGGTTCTGACGGTCAACCCGTACACCGGAGGTCTCAAGGCCTTCAACGGCACGACCGGCGAGCTTGTCTGGACCAAGCCGCAGAGCTTCCCGGCCACGAGCGGGCTGGTCAGCACTGCGGGCGGCCTTGTGTTCTCGGGCGATGCCGAGGGCTACTTTAGCGCCGTTGCCGACGACACCGGCGAGGAGCTGTGGCGCTTCAACGTCGGCACCGGCATCCACGGCAACCCGACGACCTTCACGGTCAACGGCAAGCAGGTGGTGGCCATCGTGTACGGCCCGGGCGGCGGCAGCTTGTGGCCGCTGGCCTATCCGGAGTTCCTGAAGACCCACAACCGTGGCGGCGGCGTGATGCTGTTCGGGCTGCCTAACTAGACCGTGATCGCTTCGGACCCCATCAGTCCGAAGCGCGATCATCGATCTTATCAAAAAGGCTAGAGCGCGATCCCGATCCAATCAAAACCGATCGCGCTCTAGGAACGTGAAAAAATCACCCGACCGCGTCGGGCGAACAGAAGGCAATCCGGGGGCTGCCGCTCCCCGGATTTCTGTGATCGGGAAAAATGAATGCATAAGACTGTACAGATGCGGCCTGCGCTCTTGATCCTCGCTTCGGTGGCGCTTGCAGGCCTGATGGCGCTAGCCGGGATCGCCGACGACGTCGCCGCCATGTCCGCGGGCGAGCAGAAGTCTGCCGCGCCGCAAGCTTCCCCCAATCCGTTTGCCGGCGACCGCGCGGCGATCACGGAGGGTGCGGACCTGTTTGGCCGCAATTGCCAGCAATGCCACAGCACGGGCGGTATCGGCGGCAAATGTCCCCAGCTCATTTACGGAGCTTGGGGCCCCGGCGGCGCGAACTCGGACGAGCTGATGTTCCGCATCATCTCGGAGGGGCGGGCGAACACCCAGATGGGCGCATTCAAGGATGCGCTGAGCCAGGATGAAATCTGGAAGATCATCACGTACCTGAGGTACGAGGCGCAGCGCTATGAGCAGCGTAAGAAGGCCGAGGACGAGGAGGACGACTCCCTTCGTCGATGACACGAGGGATCAGACGCCCACCGCATGGCGCGCGGTGGACTGGTCGAGGTAGGCGTCGAAGCAGGCGCAGATGCTGCGCACGAACGGCCGCCCCCGCTCCGTGATGCACATTCCATCGGGCGTCGGCGCGACAAGCCCGTCGCGGTCGGCCTCGAGGAGGAGACGCGAGTCCGCGATCACCGGCGCGGCCGCCTCGGCGCCGAACCGCGCCGAAAGGTCCGTCTCCGAGAACACGAGATCGCACATCAGCCGCTCAATGACGTAGCTGCGCACGCGGTCGTCCTCCGACAGGGCAACGCCGCGCGCAGTGCCCAGGCGGCGCCTGGCGACCCGCTCCTGGTAGTCGGGCACGCGAGCGGCATTCTGTGCATACCCCTGGGGAAAGCGGCTGATGGCAGAGGCGCCGAAGCCGATCAGCGTCTCCGCCGTATCGGTCGTATAGCCCTGGAAGTTGCGGTTGATGGGGCCGGTGACGAGCGGATCGGTCGGCTTCGCGAAGTGATCGAGCCCGACGCGCACGTAGCCGTGCGCGAGAAGCTTGCGCGCCACGCGGTTCGCTTGTCCGAGCCGGTCGGCCGGCCCCGCGAGCGCCGAGGTGTCGATCAGGCGCTGATGGCGTATCCTCTCCGGCAGATGCGCATAGCCGAACACGGCGATGCGGTCGGGATCGAGCGTAAGCACTTGCTCGAGCGTGCGTGCAACGCTCGCCTGCGTCTGGCCCGGAAGCCCGTACACGAGGTCGATGTTGAGGGAGGTGATGCCGGCTTCCCGCAACGACGTGACGACCTGCCGCGTCACCTCGTACGGCTGGTATCGGTTGATCGCCGCCTGCACCTTGGGATCGAAGTCCTGCACGCCGATCGAGACGCGGTTGACGCCCGCCCGGCGAAAGGCGGCGACGCGTGCGCCGTCCATGAAGCGGGGATCGATCTCGACGGCGAATTCGGCCGCCGCGTCGAGGTGTAACATCTCGCGCGTCCGTTCCGCGAGCGAGCAGATCTCGCCCGCCGCGAGGGAGTTCGGCGATCCGCCGCCCCAGTGCAGGTGCGTGACCCGGTGAGACGGAGGAACGAGCGCCGCGACATGCGCCATTTCCTCTTGCAGCGTGCCGAGATAGGCGGTGACAGGTTGAGGGCCGTTGACCACCGTCGTCGCACATCCGCAGTACCAGCAGAGCGCCCGGCAGAACGGGATATGCACGTAGAGCGAGAGGGCGACGCCGGATGGCAGGCTGCTGATCCACGCAGCGGCTTCGCGCGCCCCGACGGCGCTGTTGAAATGCGGGGCCGTTGGATAGCTCGTGTAGCGGGGTACGGGCGCGGCGTAGCGTTCGGCCAGCGTTCTGAGAGCAACACTCGACATGGCGGCCCGGTCTCCCTTCGGCCCGGTCTCCCTTCGGTATGCGCAGCCAGTGTTAGCGGTGCTCGTTTCGCCGCAGCTTGATCGCGATCAAGCAGTGGGGCCCCGACCGCGTCTATCTCTCCGCAGGTGATTTCCAGCACCGGTCGAGGGGTCCATGAAAGCAACCAGCGAAGAGGTCATCGCGCTGTCGGGAGCCGGCGCTCTGCTGGCGGCTGCCATTGGTGTCGCAATCGGAGGTATCCTGGCCTTTGCCGGCCTTGACGAGGTGATCCGCTTCCACGGGACGCTGTTCCTGCTCGCGAGCCTCGGCGCCGGCCTCTACATCATCTCCAACCCGCGCCCGGGCGGAGCCGACGAGCAAGCCGGATATCTCGACGGCCCCATCAAGTTCGCAACCGCCGCCGCGGTCTTCTGGGGCATCGCCGGCTTCCTGGTCGGCGACATCATCGCCTGGCAGCTCGCCTTCCCCGTTCTCAACTTCGACCTGCCGTGGACCAACTTCGGCCGCCTGAGGCCGCTGCACACCTCCGCCGTCATCTTCGCCTTCGGCGGCAACGTGCTTCTCGCCACCTCGCTTTACGTCGTGCAGCGCACCTCGCGTGCCCGTCTCGTCGGTTACTGGACGCCGTGGTTCGTCATCTACGGCTATCAGGTCTTCATCGTGCTCGCCGCCACCGGCTATCTGCTCGGCTCGACCCAGGGCAAGGAGTACGCCGAGCCCGAATGGTACGTCGATCTGTGGCTCACCATCGTCTGGGTAGCCTACCTGCTGGTCTTCCTCGGTACGTTGTGGAAGCGCAAAGAGCCGCACATTTATGTGGCGAACTGGTTCTACCTCGCCTTCATCGTCACCATCGCGCTGCTGCACATCGTCAACAACCTCGCCGTTCCGGTGTCGCTGCTCGGCGCCAAGAGCTATTCGCTGTTCGCTGGCGTTCAGGATGCCATGACGCAGTGGTGGTACGGGCACAATGCGGTCGGCTTCTTCCTGACCGCGGGCTTCCTCGGCATCATGTACTACTTCATCCCGAAGCGCGTGGAGCGGCCGGTCTATTCCTATCTCCTGTCGATCGTGCACTTCTGGACGCTGATCTTCATCTACATCTGGGCCGGTCCCCATCATCTCCACTACAC
>NZ_JADZBI010000195.1 GCF_020852195.1 Hyphomicrobium sp.
GCCGATTTCGACTGCACCAGCCGATGGGTGAAGGGATCGACGTAAAAGTGCCCCTGGCCGGGGCCGTCGATGCCATAAGCCCAGTGCAGGCCCGTGTTGAACCATTGCGGCGAGTTCGGCGCCACCCGCTGCGTCGCGAGCATGAAGCGCAGCTCGTCGAAGAAGGCGCGGGCGTCCTCCTCGGTGGAGAAGTATTTCCCTTTCCAGCCCCAGTAGGTCCAGGTGCCGGCGAGGCGGTCGAAGACCTGGCGGGCATCCGCTTCGCCGCCGGTGCGCTCGGCCTCGGGCAGGGCGGCAAGCGCGCGCTCGTCGGCGACTGAGCGCCAGAGCCAGGAGGGAACCTGCGTCTCCTCGACCTTCTTCAGCCGGCGAGGGACGCCCGCCTTGCGGAAGTACTTCTGGGCCAGGATGTCGGCCGCGACCTGGCTCCAGTCCTCAGGGACCTCGAAGCCCTCGAGGCGGAAGACGACGGAGCCGTCAGGATTCTTTATCTCGGAAGTCGCGCGGCGGAACGTGATGCTCTCGTACGGAGACTTGCCAGCGTGAGTGAAGCGCCGCGTGATCTTCATCTGTCCCTCGTGCAGTTTCGGTGTTCGGACGTGCGGCGCTACGAGATACGGGATGACGACGCGGTTGTTGTTTGGACACACTTCACCTGCGGCCCGCCAAGAGATCTGGCGTTCCTCCGGACAGCGTCGAGCTGTCGTAGACGCAGGCGCTACATTGTTTTGATGAGCACTTCTGAAGCTCGCCGGGCCGCCCCCAGAACTTTCCCCCTCACGCGGCCCGGCGATGAAGGAAAGCTAGCCTGATTCGAGTCAGGGCGAAACTGTGATGGGCTATATTTTGTGGGTCGCAGACGCAACCGCATCTATATCTAGTGGTGTTAGCAAGCTGGGGATTGACAGCTGGAATGGCCTGAAAATGCGGCTTCGATGCCGGGTGCCGCAAAAAAGGGCGTGTGCAAAAGCCCGAATTGCTGGCCTCGCCAAGTCCAGTCAAACGATAGCCCGAGTCGGGTCGGCGAATGGCTGTTGTAAATGTGCCGCAAAGACTGTGGCGGCAACTCGAGGCATCGCAGCGACGGGGCGTATGCAGCGTGCCGCAGGCGTGGGGCGGAAGAGGTGCTGGCGGTCCTCCCACATGCGCTGTAATCGATGGGAGAACGCAGTGCGGAGGCTTGGTTTCGATGGGGATTTTCAGCGAGATCTTTAGCTGGTGGGGCGGCAACACCTGGGGCACGCGGCTCACCATCGCGCGCCAGGGCCGCTACGTCGGCTCGGACTCGTTCGGCAACCGCTACTACGAGCAGCTCAAGGGCGTCGGCCCGGAAGGGCCGCTCGGCCGGCTCCGGCGCTGGGTAACCTACACCGATCTCGCCGAGCCCTCGAAGGTGCCGCCCGAATGGCACGGCTGGCTGCATTACACCGTCGATGTGCCGCCGACCGAGGAGGCCTATACGCCGAAGCCCTGGCAGAAGCCGCATCGGCCCAACATGACCGGCACGCCCGAGGCCTATCGCCCGGCCGGCTCGATCCTCGGCACGGGTCAGCGGCCCCGCGCCACCGGCGACTACAAGCCTTGGCGTCCCGAGTAACCTTCACCGAGACAGGGCCTTGGCCGTGCCATCGTTACGTCGCAGATGATGGATCTGCACGGGCTGATCTCTCCGTCCTGATGGGGATGCCTTCCTGATGACCGGCCACCGGCCACACTGGTTCCCGCTCGCGATGCGCGCCGTCGTCCTGGCGGCGCTCGCGCCGTTCGTCGTTGCCTCCTCCGCCAGTGGTGTCGAGCGGCTCGACAACCGCGTCGCGGTGTTCTCCGCGCTCGACAAGGTGACCGCCACCATCAAGACGCTCGAGATCCCGATCAACGAGACGGTGCAGTTCGGTGCGCTCAAGGTGACGCCGCGCGTCTGCTACTCGCGCCCGCCAACCGAGCAGCCGAAGACAACGACGTTCGTCGAGGTTGACGAGGTCGGGCTCGACGGCACGGAGAAGCGCATCTTCACGGGTTGGATGTTCGCGCAGAGCCCCGGCCTCAACGCCGTCGAGCACCCGGTGTTCGACGTCTGGCTCACCGACTGCCAGAAGCCGCGCAATGCGGTGGCCCAGCAGCAGCCGGTCGCGCCGGGCGGCGAGGGCGGCATCGAGGGTTTCGTGCCGACCGAGGAGGAGCCCGCCGAGATGCAGCGGCGGCGCGTGCGCCGCTGATCGGTTAGGCAGTGGGCGACAGGTAGCAGGCAACCGGCGGCCGACTGTGTCGGCGGAGACTCACGGGACGGAGGAACACACCGTGCCGCGCCGAAAACGCCCGCTGCGGGCTACCGCGAATCTCGCTTCTCGCTCATTCTTTCCACATGCATTACATCCGCGTCGCGAGCATGCAGCACCGGCTGTTCCTCGCGGAACCGCGGGCGGCGGCGTGTGTTGTCAGGATACGTGCAGCCGAGGCGTTCGGAGGCCCCCCATGATCGATTCCCGTTCCATCGCGTATGACGCAACGTTCATGATCCTCTACATCGGTCTCTCCGCGGCGATGGCCGTGCTGTCGCTTTTGCTGCTGGCGCTGATCGCGCTCGACATCGAGTTCGGCCCACTGCAGGTCGGCGCCGCCGTGCTCAATCTCATCGGCTGGGCCGTGCTGCCGCTGGCGCCGCGCCTCTACCGCCGCCTCGTCGGACACCCGTTCTCGTGGCGCGCCAACCGCGCCCTCGGCGGCGAGGTTTAGCGGCTTCCATTCTTACTCGCGCAAGGCCTCCTCACCCGGAAGCGATTCTTCAATCGCTTCCGTCCCGTCCAAGCCTGTGACGTCGAGCAAGCGGGAACTTGCGTGGGTCCCGACCTTCGTCGGGATGACGTCAGAAGGAGGCTGACGGCATCCACATAACAACATCATCCCGGCGAAGGCCGGGGGTTCATGCCAGTCTCCACAAACGAGACAGCGGCAGGATCCTCGCGCGACAGCGCAACGCGCCACGGTCAGCGGAGCAGCTTGGCGGCGTGGGGGGCGAAGTAGGTAAAGACGCCGGAGGCGCCCGCGCGCTTGAACGCCAGCAGGCTCTCCAGGATTGCGTTGTCCGCATCGAGCCAGCCCTTGTCGGCGGCGGCCATCAGCATCGCGTACTCGCCGGAGACCTGATAGGCGAACGTGGGCACGCGGAAGGTCTCGGACACGCGGCGCACGATGTCGAGGTATGGCAGGCCGGGATTCACAATCAACATGTCGGCACCCTCTGCGAGATCGAGCGCCACCTCGCGTAGCGCCTCGTCGCTGTTGGCGGGGTCCATCTGGTAGGTGCGCTTGTCGCCCTTCAGGAGGCCGCCGGAGCCCACCGCGTCGCGGAACGGCCCGTAGAAGGCGCTCGCGTACTTGGCTGCATAGGACATGATCTGCGTGCCGGTGTGGCCCGCGTCCTCGAGCGCACGGCGGATGGCGCCGATGCGGCCGTCCATCATGTCGGATGGGGCGAGGATGTCGGCGCCGGCCTCGACCTGCACCAGCGACTGGCGGACAAGCACGGCGACGGTCTCGTCGTTCCTGATCTCGCCATCGACGAGCAGGCCGTCGTGGCCGTGGCTCGTGTAGGGATCGAGCGCCACGTCGAGGACGATTCCGACATCGACCCCGGCCTTCTTCACGGCGCGGGTGGCGCGGCAGACTAGGTTGTCCGGGTTCACCGCCTCGCGCGCGTCATCCGTGCGCAGCTTGGGATCGGTGTTCGGGAAGAGCGCGATGGCGGGGATGCCGAGGCCCTCGGCCTCGCGCGCCGCCTCGACGATCAGGTCCACGGACAGGCGCTCGACGCCCGGCATGGACGCGACCGGCTCATGCCGGCGCTCGCCCTCGATGACGAACAGTGGCCAGATGAGGTCGTCGGCTGAAAGCGTGTGCTCCGAGACCAGGCGGCGCGACCAGTCCGCCCGGCGGTTGCGGCGCATGCGCACCGCCGGATAGCTGCCGACGGCGGAAGGTGCGGAGGCCGCGCCGCGGGCCGGAAAGGATTTCGGTATGGTCACGGTATCTGTCTCGGGACTGCGATCGGCGGACAATCCCGCCTTCGGCGGCGGGATGCAAGCCCTTGCGGCCGGCAGGGTCAATCGCAGATTTTCTTGTACTTCCGCTCGGCCATGTCGACGTGGAAATGATTGCGGTGGGCCTCGTTGGCCTCCGGGCCGAGGGTGGTGCCGAAGATGCGGCAGCCGGCGGCGTGCACGTCGTGCAGGAAGCGGGCGGTCGCGGTCTTCGGTCCCGGCGCCTTGACCTTGGCGGCTTCCTCCGGCGGCAGGGCGGCGAGCAGAGCCGCCTCCTCCCGCGAGCGCCGCTTGCCCTTGTCCTTCTTCTTGCCGTCCATCTGCAGCACGGCGTCCTTGGTGCGGCCGGACTTGCCGGGTTTGGCATCGAGCGCGCCGTCCTTGGTCACCGACGCGGGAACGGCCAGCGACTTGTTGCCGTCCTTGGCCAGGCCTTCGGCGATCGTCTTGCGTGGCAGTACGGTCACCGTGGTGGGGCCGTCCGCCTTGCCGGCCACCGCCTTTCCGGCGGCGGCCTTCTCCTTCTCGGCTTTCTCGCGCTCGGCCTTCTCCTTTTCGGCGGCCTTGGCGGCAACGAGCTGGCGCAGCACATCGCGCCGGGTCTCGCCCCAGTGGTCCAGCACGACGGCCTGATTGCCTTTGCGGGTGATGAAGCCGCGGATATCGAGGGCGTTGGCCTTGCCGTGCTCGGAGAGCTTGTTGCCGACACGCCCGTAGGCCATGCGGCAGGAATAGTCGCTCATCGACTCGACGCGGATTACCTCGGCGCCGAGATGCCGTTTCGCGGCCGGCTGCACGTCCTCCTTCATCCACTTGGTGAGGGCGACGACCATGTCGCAACTGACGACGGGTGGTGGGGACAGAGAGATCTCCGGGCTCTTGCCGATGGAGATGAGACGCACCGGCGCCATGCTGCCGCAGTCGCCCTTCCGGAACGGCGGCTCCGGGATCGTCACGGCGTCCACGTCCTTCAGCAGTTGCGTGCAGCGCGCCCGTGCGAGCTCCACCTCGACCGCCGGCCACTCGGTCGGCGGGCCCGGCGGCTTCTTGGCGGTTTCGGCCGCCTTGCCGGATTTCGGATCGGCCTCGTCCTTGCCGTCTGCGGCCTTGGCCGCCGGCTCGGGGGGCGCGTCCTTTCCGGCCGGAGCTTTGGCGGATTTCTTGTCGGTGGCGTCTTGGTCCTTAGTGTCCTTCGCTGGGGCAGTCTTGTCGGCCGGCTTCTCCCCCGATTTCCTGGACGTCTCGGAGGCTGCCTCGGGCTCCGGCGCGTCGTCCTTCTTCTTCTTGGCCTTGCGCTTGGCTTTGCGCGCCTCAGGCGCAAGCGCATCCTTGGCGGCCGCCGTCGCTTTCGAGGCCGCCTTGGTGGCGTCGATGACGATGGTCTCGAAGGCATCCGTCACCGCGTCCGGGAGACCCTGTGCGTGCGCCGTGGCACCCAGCACGGGGAGCAGGGCGACAACGGCGCAGCCAAGCCGCATGACGGGGGCGTTCCTGAGGCTCATCGCAATCCTTGATCTCGAGGGTTCAAACGAACCGGCCGGACGAAGCCCGGACCGCGAGGCTGCACCCGCGAATCAGGCAGGCAGTTTCCTCTCGTCGACGGAGACTGTATAGCCGCCAAATGTGGCTCCAAAAGGCAATCGTCTCCTGCTTACACATTGGCGCGCGCCGGGCGAATTGCGAGTCCACGGAAGGGAACACATGACCGAGACGGAAGACGAGACGCTGAAAGTCGAGATCCAGGGGTCGCTTGCGCTGGTCACGCTGGCGCGGCCGAAGGCGCTCAATGCCCTCACGCAGCGCATGCTGTCGAAATTGTCCGAGAGCCTGTGGGCTTTCGCGCGCGATCCGCAGGTCTATGCGGTCGCGCTCCAGTCGGAGAGCCCGCGCGCGTTCTCGACGGGGGCGGACGTGCGCGAGGTGATCGGGCTCGCGCGCACGGACCTCCCGGCCGCGATAAAGGCGTTCGCCAACGAGTATGCGCTCAACTGGCAGTGCGAGTGCTTCTCGAAGCCCATGGTGCCGCTCATCAACGGCATGGTGATGGGCGGCGGCGTCGGCATCACTCTGTACGCCACGCACCGCGTTGCGGGAGAGGGCTACACGTTCACGATGCCTGAGACGACGATCGGGCTCTTTCCGGACGTGGGCGTGTGCCACGTGCTGGCACGTCTTCCCAATCATGTCGGCATGTATCTCGGCCTCACCGGGCGCACCATCGGGCGGGCGGAGGCGTATGGGCTGGGTCTCGTCACCCACTGCATCAGCGCCGCGCGCTTCGAGGAGATCAAGGCGGCGCTCGCCGACACCTGGCCGGTGGATACGATCCTCGACGAGCGCAACGAGGACTGCGGGCCGGGCGAGCTCGAGCCCTACCGCGTGCTGATCGACCGCTGCTTCTCGGCCGGCATCGTGGAGGAGATCGTGGCGCGGCTCGATGAGGTCTCGGGTCCGTTGCGCGATTGGGCGCAACAGGTCGCCACGGATCTCAGGCGCCGCTCGCCGCTCTCGCTCAAGATCACGCACCGCCACCTCCGCGACGCGCGCGCGCGCGACCTCAGGGAGACGCTCATCATCGACTATCGCCTGGCGGTGCGATGCCTCGAGGCCAACGCCGATTTCCACGAAGGTGTGCGCGCGGCGCTGATCGACAAGGACGGCGCGCCGCGCTGGTCTCCCGCGCGCCTCGAGGACGTCACGGACGCCATGGTCGAGGCTTATTTCGCGCCGCTCGGGGCGGGCGAGCTCGTGCTGCCGACGCGCGAGGAGATGCAGGCGCTGCGCGCGTGACGCCCAATACCGGCACGCCGTTTTACCCGGTTTTTACTTAGAAGATTGAGCTAATTTTTATGGGTTTCCCGTAGCCTCTAATCAGAACCGGAAAACCGGTCGCGTCAAACAGGTAGTGAGGCAGGGTATGAGTACCGCAATCAACGCGGGGCGTGGTCGCGCGCCCGTGGATCAGGATCCCAATCTTCGTTCCGAGTACGTCCAGAGCCTTCATCTCATCGAGCGGCTGCACCGCCTGCTGCTCGATGTGATCAAGGACGAGTTCGACCGCACGGGAAGCTCGGACCTCAACGCCGTGCAGGCGCTGTTGCTCTACAACATGGGCGACAACGAGCTGACGGCCGGCGAGCTCAAGAGCCGCGGCTTCTACATGGGCTCGAACGTGTCCTACAATCTCAAGAAGCTCGTCGAGATGGGCTACGTCGACTACGAGCGCAGCGAGACGGACAAGCGCAGCGTGCGCGTGTCGCTCTCGGCCAAGGGCCGGCAGGCGGCCGAGGTCGTCGCCAAGCTCTATCAGCGGCAGCTCGGCTCGGTCGAGGCCGTGGCGCAGGTGTCGAGCGACGAGCTCAAGGGGCTCAACAAGGCGCTCGCCCGCCTCGAGCGGTTCTGGACGGACCAGATCCGTTATCGGCTCTAGTTTCAGGGGGGGCGCGGTGACGTGCCCCCCTTTCGTCCTAGGTGGTGTGGTAGAGCGCTTCCGTGCGCTCGCGGGCGGTCTGGTTGGCTTCCAGCATCGCCTCGAGCACCTTCACGGCCGCGCTGTCCGTTCCGAGGGCCGCCGCTCCCGCAAGAGCCTGGGCGGCGCGCCAGCCGGCCGTGCCGACCGAGACGGCTGGGTTTGGTGTTCGCCCTGCGGGGCTGCGCTCAGCGATCGCGGCATCGAGGGACTCGACGGTCGTCCGCCAGCCCGGCGGCGTGGTGCGACCGGGCGGGATCTCCGTCGTGCCCCACGCGCCGCCGGGATACTCCGTGCGGATGGTGAATCCTTCCGGCGGGAAGCTCCCGCGGTTGGTCATGATGGTGTCGACGAGCGCGTTATGCGCCGCGTTCCTGAGGGTCGTTATCCGTTGCTCCTCGGAATTCGCCTGCTCGGGTCCGGCCAGCAAGGTGACGTACTTGCTCAGCCGGTCGAACGTCGCCTCGAAGGTCGCTGCGTACGTCTCCTTAAGGCCCGCGCTGCCGGCGAACGTGCCGATCAGTGCATCGTGGATGCGTTTGCTGCTGGCGCTGAAGACGTCGGATTGCAGGAACGAGAGCGCGTTTCCGGGGTCGGACACGCTGCGCGACATCTCTAGGAGCGAGAGCCCCGAGACGAGTGTCGTTGAGATGGCAACCATGCCTGCCCCTGTGCGGTCGCGCTGGCCCTGTGTCTCCAACATCAGAGCAAAGGGGACTATGATTAATCTTGTGTTAATAGGACTTAGGGTCGGAATAATGCGGTCCACCAAGAGTGGGTGCCGTGTGGACTGACGAGGCGGTGCAGGGCCCGTTCGTTACGTGTTTTTCCTTGTGACCGAGCCGCATCACCCCCGCACAGGGAAGGGGCGGGGGGCTTTTGGTCCGGTCCGGAACATGCAATTCTCCCGCGAAATCTGTGTCTCGTAAGGGTCGTGGCTGTTGGGGCTTGCTGCGCGAGCGTGCAAGCGAACGGTAATGGGCCGAGGCAATGCACCCCCATCGGTGGGTGACATCCCGGCAAACGTCTGGCGGGGGAACTTCATGGCATCGATGAGCGGCATCCGTGGCGGAAGCGGCCGGCGGATCGGGGCAGTTGCGGTCGCGTTCCTTTTCTCCGGCGGCGCGGCCTTCGCCATGGACGACTTCTGGAACCTCACGTTCGGTCCTCCGGGCGGCGGCGGAAACAGCAGCCACGTCACCGAGCGCGAGATGCTGAAGGAGCTCGAGCGCAATCCGCCTCCGGGCTTCCCCACGCTGTCGCCGGCCAATGTCGCCGCCACCAAGGCCGCCATCGCGCGCTATGAGCGGATCGTCGCGGCGGGTGGCTGGAACATGGTTCCCGACGCGCTCGTGAAGCCGGGCGAGGATCACTTCGCGATCGTCGAGCTGCGCGACAGGCTCATCGTGTCGGGCGAGCTCAGCGCGGACGCGGCCGGTAGCGAGGCGCTCGACGGGACGCTGGTCGAGGCGCTGAAGGCCTACCAGTCGACCAACGGGCTGACGCCGAACGGGCGTCTCGACAAGCCGACGGTGGCGGCGCTTAACGTCTCGGCCGAAGATCGCCTCAAGCAGCTCAAGGTCAACCTCAAGCGGCTCGGCGAGCTGACCCAGGTGGTGAAGCCGCAGCGCAAGTACGTGATCGTCAACATTCCGGCGGCGCAGGTCGAGGCAGTGGCGCTCAACAAGGTGATCACGCGCCACACGGGTGTGGTCGGCAAGGTGGACCGGCCGACGCCGATCCTGCGCTCGTCGATCACGGAGATGAACTTCAATCCGGTGTGGCGGCTGCCGCCGACCGTGATCCAGAAGGACCTCATCCCGCAGGGCCGCGAGATGCAGGCCAAGGGCGAGAACGTCCTCATCAAGACCGGCATCGAGGCCTACAGCAACGGCAAGAAGGTCGATCCCGAGAGCATCGACTGGAGCTCGTCGGCGGTGAAATCGTACGCGTATCGGCAGCCGCCCGGGAAGGACAACCCGCTCGGCTTCGTCAAGATCAACTTCGCCAACAGCGATTCCGTCTACATGCACGACAGC
Source organism: Hyphomicrobium sp. (assembly GCF_020852195.1). Taxonomy (GTDB): domain Bacteria; phylum Pseudomonadota; class Alphaproteobacteria; order Rhizobiales; family Hyphomicrobiaceae; genus Hyphomicrobium_C. Next base: position 9,546 of record NZ_JADZBI010000195.1, read on the forward strand.
CCGTCGGAAGGACTCTTCGGGCGCAATTTCCGAGCGGCCAGCTCAGGGTGCATCCGCGTGCACAACGTCGAGCGGCTTGCCTATTGGCTGCTCGGGCAGAACGACGGGTGGGACCAGGACAAGATCGCGCACATGAAGGAAACGGGCGAGCGCAAAGACGTGCGGCTGGCGACGCCGGTGCCCTTGCATTTTGTCTACATCACCGCCTGGGCGACGGAGGATGGGGCCATCCAGTTCCGGCGCGATCTTTACAATCGCGACGGCGTGGCAGAGATCGCCACGTCCTATTGACGTGCAGCATCGCTCGGCTTGAGAGCGAATGCTTGATCTTCGTCAATGCACGGACTGTATTGCGACGCAATAATCTGCGAAAAGGTGACGGGCTAAGTCCCGTAATGGCGTTGTTTCGAACAGAGCCGCCGCGACATAAGTGCCGTTGCACTATAACACTTGCTGCGCGATGCTAGCGTTAATGTCGGTCTGCCACTAGAACGTCGGCGAGCCGAAGAACAAAGGGTTCGAGGAACACGTCGATGGTGGACTACGCACGGCACTTCAAGGCATCCCTGGATGCGATCCGGCGGGAGGGCCGCTACCGCGTTTTCGCGGACTTGAAGCGTCATCGCGGAGCGTTTCCCGCGGCGGACCACGTCACGGGCGTGGCTGCGAGGCCGATCGTCGTCTGGTGCTCCAACGACTACCTCGGCATGGGACAGCATCCCAAGGTCATCGCTGCCATGCACGAGGCGATCGACGCTGTAGGCGCCGGCTCGGGCGGCACGCGTAACATCTCCGGCACCACCCACTATCACGTCGAGCTCGAGCAGGAGCTGGCGGACCTGCACGGCAAGGAGCAGGCGCTGCTGTTCACCTCGGCCTACGTCGCCAACGAGGCGACGCTGTCGACACTCGCGAAGCTGCTCCCGGGCTGCGTCATCTTCTCCGACGAGAAGAACCACGCCTCGATGATCGAGGGCATCCGGCATGGCCGGGGCGAGAAGCGCATCTTCCGCCACAACGATCTCTCCGATCTCGAAGCGAAGCTGAAGCAGGTTCCCGCCGCCACGCCGAAGATCATCGCCTTCGAGAGCGTGTACTCGATGGACGGGCACATCGCGCCGATCGCGGCGATCTGCGATCTCGCCGAGAAGTACGGCGCTCTCACCTATCTCGACGAGGTGCATGCGGTCGGCATGTACGGCCCGCGCGGCGGC
>NZ_JADZBI010000196.1 GCF_020852195.1 Hyphomicrobium sp.
ATCGCGAGCAAGCCCGCTCCTACATTAGGCAGTGAGGTTCAGGCATGCGGCAGGTCCACCCGCCGCCGGAGGAGACTCGACGGCAGACCATAGCGGTAGAAGGTGCCGACCGGGTCCGGGATGCCCTGCAGCACGGGGTTGATTTCCTCCTCGGTCTTGCCCGCGACGTTGGCGCAGAGGGACGAGAGGATCTTCGCGCCCTGGTCGCGCACCCGCGAGGTCTGACCGAAGCAGCCGGTGCATGGCATGTTGCCGCAGGTGCACTGGGCGCCGCAGCCGCTGCGCGTCGCCGGGCCCATGCAGACGACCCCTTGCGTGAGGAAGCATTTGTCCGGATCGAGCAATTGCTCGTGCGGACGATGGAACGCGGTGAAGGCCACGTCCGCCGGCTTGGTGGCCTTGCGCGGACACTCCTCGCAAAGCGCGGTGTCGGGCGCCAGCACGGAGCCCTTGGGCGGGAGGTTGCCGCTGAGCAGGGCGGCAAAGGCGGCCTTGGTCAGGTTCGGCGTCGGCGGGCAGCCGGGAATGTAGAAATCCACGTCCACCACCTGGTCCAGCGTGCGCACGACATGCCGCAGCTCCGGCAGATGCGGCGAACGGCCGTCCTCGGTGAATTCCAGCTGCGGTCGTGTCTTCGCCTCGTTCACGACCGTCGGCGCATCCTCATAGTTGAAGCGGAGGATGTCCTCGCGGTCGAACTGGTTGGCCAGGCCGGGAATGCCGCCCAGGTGCGCGCACGCCCCGTAGGCGATCAGGTACTTGCTCTTCCGCCGCAGCAGCACCGCCATCTCCTCCTGCTCCGACGAGCGGATGGCGCCGTTGAGCAGCGTCGCGGTGATCTCGCCGTCGGCGAGGGCCTCAAGGTCGTGGTACTTGAAATCCAGCGCCACCGGCCAGAGCACGATGTCCACCTTCTCGACCACGCCGAGGATGTCCTCGGCGAGATCCACGACGGTCTCCTCGCAGCCGCCGCACGAGGCGCACCAGTAAAAGGCGACTTTGGGTTTAGACATGGGCCACCTCCGCTTCGGCTTCGGCCGCGACCTTCGCCTGCGCCTCGCGCGCGAGCGCGATCACCTCCGCATCCCAGTCCGTGAACTTCCCGGGCAGATCGAGGGGACCGAGCGCCTGCAGTTGTCTGGTCATGTCGTTGATGACACTCTTCACCCGCTCGCCCTCGGCGGCGGAAATCCATTCCAGCCGCACGCGCGGGGCCGCGATGCCGAGGTCGCCCAGCATGCGCTGCAGCAGGCGGTACCGGCGGAGCATCTTGTAATTGCCCTCGACGTAGTGGCAGTCGCCCGGGTGGCAGCCGCCGATGAGGACGCCGTCGGCGCCGCGGCGGAGCGCCTCGAGGATGAACTGGGGATCCACGCGGCCCGAGCACATGAGGCGGATGACGCGCACGTTCGGCGCGTACTTCAGCCGCGACACCCCGGCAAGGTCGGCCGCGGTGTAGGTGCACCAGTTGCAGAAGAACGCGACGATGCGGGGCGTCCACGCGGTGCCGGTTGCCGGAGTCGGAGGGTTCATGACGGGGTGGCGACGGCCGGCGGTGGTTCGCGGGTCAGCAATCCGGCGATCTCGCTGAACACCTCGTCGTCCTCGAACAGGTGCTGGCCGATCGAGCCCGACGGGCACGAGCCGACGCAGGTGCCGCAGCCCTTGCACAGCGCCTCGTTGATCACGGCCTTGCCGGTGGCCTCGTCGAAGGCGATGGCGGTGTACGGACAGAGCGGGATGCAGGACTTGCAGCCGGAACAGTCGGCGAGGATGTAGGCCGTGTTGGGCTCCTGCATGATGAAGCCGCGGTCAATGAGCGCGAGCGCCTCGGCCGCCGCCGCCCCGGCCTGCGCCACGGTGTCGGGGATGTCGCGCGGGCCCTGGCAGCAGCCCGCGATGAAGACGCCGTCCGTGAACGTGTTCACCGGCGCGAGTTTCGGGTGCCGCTCGAGGAAGAAGCCCTCGGTGCCGCAGCTCATGTTGAACATCCGACGCACGTCCTGCGCGTCGGCGTGCGGCTCGAGGCCCGTGGCCAGCACGACCATGTCCACCGGGATGCGGCGCACGACGCCGGCGAGCGTGTCCTCGACGCGGATGACGAGCTTGCCCTCCTCCTCGGGGATCATGGCCCAGTCGGTCACCTCGCCCACGCGGCCGCGGATGAAGTGCACGCCCTCCTCGTTCAGCTTGTCGTAGAACTCCTCGTAGCCTTTGCCCGGCGCGCGGATGTCGATGTAGAAATTGTAGAGCTCGGCGCCGGAGTGCTCCTTGAGCAGGTGCGCGAGCTTCATCGAGTACATGCAGCAGACGCGCGAGCACCAGCGGTTGGTCTTCTTGTCGCGCGAGCCGACGCAGTGGATGATGGCGATGGCCGAGGGACGCCGGCCGTCGCGCAGGATCACCTCGCCGGCGGTGGGGCCGGAGGCGTTGACGAGGCGCTCGACCTCGAGCGCGGTGTACACGTTGGGATAGGTGCCGTAGCCGTACTGCGGCACGCGCCGGACGTCGAAGGGCTTGAACCCGGTGGCGACGATGATGGTGCCGACCTGGATTTCCTTCACCTCCTCCTTCTGCGTGAAATCAATGGCCTTGCGGTCGCCGCAGGCCTCGACGCAGGTCTTCTTGCAGCGGTCGGTGAGCACGCCGCGCTTGAAGTTC
>NZ_JADZBI010000197.1 GCF_020852195.1 Hyphomicrobium sp.
AAGGGTGTCTACCTGAAGAAGGTTTCCGTCTCCTGCACGATGGGCGTCGGCATCCGGGTCGATCATTCCACGCTGGCCGGCTCCAACGCCGGTTCGGCGCAGTAGCTTTGGGCCGCAGCCGGCCCGCTTCGGGCCGGCTGCGGGTTATCCAAGACCGTAGGCGCCCTCCGGGGCTCAATGCGGGGCGCTCGTTCCGGGTCCCTAGCCTACGCAGATAGCGCACCCCAGACAGGATTTCCCGCCCATCGGGCGGAGCCGTTCTCCTGACGAAAGGTCGCTATGGTGGCGCGAAGCCGCCTTTCGGGGAATTCCCAAAGTCCCCGAGGCACTGCGCGTCGAATCACTGAAGGAGAAAGACCTTGAGTCTCAATCGTGAAGGTAAGAAGGAAGTCGTGGCGGAGTTCTCGGCACGGCTGGCCAAGGCGCAAGCCATCGTGCTTGCGGAGTATCGCGGCCTGCCCGTCGAGAAGATCACGCAGCTTCGCGCGAAAGCGCGGGCTTCCGGCGTCTACCTTCGCGTGCTGAAGAACACCCTCGCGCGCCGCGCGGTCCAGGGAACGCCTTTCGAAAAGCTGGCCGACCAGATGATCGGTCCGCTCGCCTATGGCGTCTCCGACGACCCCGTGTCCGCCGCGAAGTTGCTCCACGCCTACGCGAAGGAGAACGACAAGCTCGTCATCAAGGGCGGGGCCATTCCCGGCCAGGTGATGAGCGCGAAGGAGGTCGGCAGTCTCGCGTCCCTTCCGAGCCGCGATGAACTCATCGCCAAGCTCATGGGGACCATGCAGGCGCCGGTCACCACGTTCGTCCAGACGCTGAACCAGGTGCCCTCGAAGTTCGTGCGCACCCTGGCCGCCGTTCGCGACCAGAAGGAACGGCAGGCCGCCTAGGGCCCGCCGGATCCTTCCCAACACATCACTGAAACGAAACCAGGAGAACGAAACATGGCTATCGCCAAGCAGGAAATCCTCGACGCCATCGCGAGCATGACCGTCCTCGAGCTCTCGCAGCTCATCAAGGACATGGAAGAGAAGTTCGGCGTGTCCGCCGCCGCGGCCACCGTTGCCGTTGCCGCCCCGGCCGCCGCCGCCGCCGCGGTCGAAGAGCAGACCGAGTTCACCGTCATCCTCGCCGCTGCGGGCGAGAACAAGGTGAACACCATCAAGGCCGTGCGTGAAGTGACGGGCCTGGGCCTGAAGGAAGCCAAGGATCTCGTCGACGGCGCGCCGAAGCCCGTGAAGGAAGCCGTGAGAAAGGCCGACGCCGAAGCCGTGAAGAAGAAGCTGGAAGAGGCGGGCGCGAAGGTCGAAGTCAAGTAAATCGGCGCTGCGTCAACTGCAACTTGGCGTTGAGCGGCACCGGCTTGCCGGTGTCCGCTCCAACGCCGTTCCCGAAGCCAAATAAAAGCCCTCGCGGGTTTCTATTTGCCTTCTGAAGCGACTGCGGAAGGCAGGTTTGGTCGGGCCCGTGCCGGAATCCCCAGCAAGCTGGGTGCCCCCGGCGGGGCTGTCCGCCAGCGGCTGGTAGAGGCCAGCCACCAGGCCATGAGCAATGCACCACAGTCGGGTGCACGGGCGCCCCGCGCCCGTGATGTACCGGAGCCATCATGACCTACACGTTCACCGAGAAAAAACGCATCCGCAAGAGCTTCGCGAAGCGGGCCGCCGTCCTCGACGTCCCGTTCCTGCTTGCGACCCAGATCGACTCCTACGCGGATTTCCTTCAGTCCGAGGTCGCCGGCAACGCGCGGCGCGAGCGAGGCCTTCAGGCCGCCTTCACCTCCGTCTTCCCGATCTCGAGCCATTCCGGCAATGCCCGGCTGGAGTTCGTGAGCTACGGGCTCGGCGAACCCCCCTTCGACGTGGTCGAGTGCCAGCAGCGCGGCCTCACCTTCGCGAGCCCGCTTCGGGCCAAGGTCCGCCTCACGATCATGGATCGTGAAGCCACCAAGCCGACGGTGAAGGAAGTCAAGGAGCAGGAGGTCTACATGGGCGAGATCCCGCTGATGACCCGAAACGGCTCCTTCGTCATCAATGGCACCGAGCGCGTGATCGTCTCCCAGTTGCACCGGTCGCCCGGCGTCTTCTTCGAGCACGACCGCGGCAAGACGCACTCCTCGGGCAAGCTCCTCTTCTCGGCCCGCGTGATCCCCTATCGCGGTTCCTGGCTCGACTTCGAGTTCGACCCCAAGGACTTCCTGTACTTCCGCGTCGACCGCCGCCGGAAGATGCCGGTGACGATCCTGCTGAAGGCGCTCGGCTACAACCCCGAGCGCATCCTCGCCGAGTTCTTCGTCTTCGACACCTTCCACGTCACCAAGAAGGGCATCGAGTTCGAGGTCGTCGCCGACCGCATGAAGGGCGAAATCGCGAAGTTCGACATCGCGACCAAGGCCGGCAAGGTCATCATCCAGAAGGACAAGCGCATCACGGTGAAGCACATCCGCGAGATGGAAGCCGCGGGCATCAAGAAGCTCTCCGTCGAACCGGACTTCCTGCTCGGCCGCACGCTCGCGAAGAACCTCGTGAACAAGGAAACGGGCGAGATCGTCGCCAACGCCAACGAGGAGGTCACCGA
>NZ_JADZBI010000198.1 GCF_020852195.1 Hyphomicrobium sp.
CGGCGCGGCGCGCAACATCGAGGAAGGCGGGTCGCTGACCATCATCGCCACGGCGCTCATCGACACCGGCAGCCGCATGGACGAGGTCATCTTCGAGGAGTTCAAGGGAACCGGCAACTCGGAGATCATTCTTGACCGCAAGGTCTCCGACAAGCGCGTGTTTCCGGCCATCGACGTCGCGCGCTCCGGCACGCGCAAGGAAGACCTGCTGGTGCCGAAGGACCAGCTCAAGAAGGTCTACGTGCTGCGGCGCATCCTCAACCCGATGGGCACCATGGACGCCATCGAGTTTCTCATCGACAAGCTGCGCTCGACCAAGACCAACGGCGAGTTCTTCCAGTCGATGAACACCTGATCGAACATCCAGGAAGGCGGCGGTGCGGCCTTTCTTCTTTTCGCATTCAGGATTCGAACGGCCAGAAGGCCCGCAGCTCGAGGGCGCCCACCGTTGCGATCGGATGCTTCGATGCGATCTCGATCGCTTCCGCGAAGCTCGCACACTCGAGGATGTCGAATCCGACGATGACTTCCTTCGACTCCGCAAACGGGCCATCCGTCACGATCGTTGTGCCGTCGCGGACACGAACGATCTTGGCCTCCGATGTCGGCCGCAACCTGTCTCCCGTGATGCGCCTGTCTCCGGCTTCGGCAATCCAGGCCTCGGCGCCTGCGGGTTTCCTGCCATGCACCTTGGGATCATCGTCAATCGTGACGAACATCATGTACTTCATGCGGCACCTGTTGCTTGGTTGATGCGGGCCTAGGACGATTGAGGCGGACCGGTTCCGACAAATCACAGGCGGGCAAAACGAGAAAGGGCCACCCAGCGATGGATGGCCCTTCGGATTCGGTGTGGTCCGGGTTCTATTCCGCGGCGTCGTGGAGGGCGCGGGCTTTGGCGGCGGCCGTCATCGGCTGGGGCTGGCCCTGCCCGGGCTTGTAGTGGATCGGGAACACGAGCTGCTCGACATAGCCCTTCGGGAACTGGGGCACCTCGTCGATGCCCATGTCGCCGGCCGTGATCGGCCGCGGCGGCTCGGGATGGAAGGTGCCGAGCAGGCGGTCCCAGATGGTCAGGAACAGACCGAAATTGCAGTCGCCCTCCTTGCCCCAGTTGACGTGGTGCAGGTGGTGAATCTGCCCGATGGAGAGCTGGTTCCGGAACGGTCCCAACGCGTAGGCGACGTTCGAGTGCTGGATGATGAGCTGCACGGAGATGGCAAAGCCCAGAAGCAGCGCGACCTCGACCGGCATGCCGGCGATGGCGAGCGGCGCCGTGCCGAGGACCATGTCGATGACCTGGTGCAGCGGGTGGCGGACGAGGCCGTTGAAGCCGTAAAGCCGCGATACGCCATGGTGGACCGCATGCAGCCGCCACAGGAACGAGAAGCGGTGGCTCAGGTAGTGAAGGTACATGAGCGCGAAGTCGGCGAGGACGATGGCCATCAGGAGCTGTGCCCAGATCGGCCAGTCGCGCGGCCAGATGCCGGCGTTGAGCCCGCCCGAGAACAGCCAGCCCATGAGCGGAATCGTCAGGATGCCGTTGAGGTTCTGCAGCTCGTAGACGATGGCGTGCACGACATTGGTGTGCTCGTCGCCGTGGGAGTGGTTCCACTCCTCATACCACGGCAGGATGCGCTCGGCCGCGAACGCGGTTCCGATCGCAATCACGAGCAGGAGCCCGATCCAGGCGTAGGAATGGCCGTTGACGACGACGTAATAGGCGGCGCCGTTCAGCCCGAGAAACATGAAGGGGAAGTAGCCGTAGCGGACGACTGCCCGTGCGAATCCCGACGTCATGCAGACCTCATCTCAACTTTTCCGACTTTTCATACGCTTATAGGCGTATGCTTCGCTCGCCGGAAGTTTAGCTATGCTAAACACGGATTTCACAGCATTTTTCTTTACTTCCTCGGTAAGAAACCTTGATCCTAGACAATCGATCGAACGTCGAGGACAAGACGCCGCAGATCACCCGCAGTCGTGACAGGCAACGAGCATTGCGGACCCGAGCAGACGTACGCGGTTGATCTTCCGTCGTCTGTTGATTTACCGCGCAACGCGGGCGGGCCGACCTCGCCAACTGCGCCTTTCACCCTGATCTCCAGAGCGCCGGGAACCGAGAGGCCGCTCAACGCGGCTTGCAGGGTGTCGCCGACCTTATCGCCGCCTTCTACCAGCACCACGAGTTGTGGGGACAAGAGGTCTATTGCCGCAGCCAACAGGCCCGTATGTCCGCCGAGGTTGCGTGCTAAGTCCGTTGAGAACGCTTGCAGAATAACTTCTGCCCGTTGGGGGTAACGCGGCTCGCCGGTGAGGGTTCCAAGCGCCACGAGATTGGCCACCATGGTCGCGTTGGCGGAAGGGGTGGCGTCATCGGTTGCCGTCCGCAGGCGAACGATAACGTCCTGCGTGTCGTCGGCCGCCGTGAAGTAGCCGCCGGCATCGTCCGACCAGTAGTGCGCATCGAGGACGTCGATCCAGCGAATGGCCTGTGCGAGGTCGTCGGGCTCTCCCGTGGCCTGGTAGAGGCGTAGCGCGGCCCAGATCATGTTGGCGTAGTCGCCGGCGGTGGCGGGGGCGCGTCCCTTCCCGTGACGGGTGGCGTGAAGGAGACGATCGGCACCGGTCATCTTTTGCGTGACGAAGGTGAAGGCTTCGCGCGCCATGGTCACCCATTGCGGACGATCGAACACGATACCTGCACGCGCCAGCGCGCCGATCGCGAGCCCGTTCCAGTCGGCGAGCACCTTGTCGTCCCAGCCGGGACGTACGCGCTTCGCGCGCTCGGCCAGCAGCTTCGTGCGCAGGGCGGCGAGCCTTGCTTCCTCCTCCGGTGGGCCGAGGCCTTCGGCGGCGAGCCGGTTCAGAATCGTGTGGCCTTCGAAGTTGCCTTCGGGCGTGACGTCGTAGGCGCGGTTGAAGAAGGCGGCATCGTCGGGGCCTAGGACGGTTTCGATCTCCTGCGGTGACCAGACATAGAACTTGCCTTCCTCGCCTTCGGAATCGGCATCAAGGGCCGCGGCAAAGCCGCCGCCGTCGGTGATCATCTCACGCGCGATCCAGTCGATCGTCTCGGCGATGCGCGCTTGCAGGAGAGGGCTCTGCGTCTCGCGCCAGACCTCGGTCATGAGATCGATCAGCAGCGCGTTGTCGTAGAGCATCTTCTCGAAGTGCGGGACCAGCCAGAGCTCGTCCACCGAGTAGCGTGCGAAGCCGCCGCCCAGGTGATCGTAGATGCCGCCCATGCTCATCCGCTCGAGCGTCTTCACCACCGCGGCCTTGGCAGGCTCGTGGCCGTAGCGGATGGCGCCGCGCCAAAGCATCCACAAGAAGCTCCACTGCGGAAACTTCGGCGCGCCGGCGATGCCGCCGTGGACCGGATCGACGGCGCGTGCGAGACGCACCGTCACCTCGCGCAGGATCTGATCGGTGACATGAAAGCCCGCTCCCGAATCCGACTCCTCAGCGAGTGCCTTCATCAGGGCTTCGGCGTTGTTGGCCACCTTGTCCGGTTCGTTGCGGTAGATGTCGGAGATGCGCGTCAGCACGTCGACGAACGCCGGGCGGCCGTAGGTGGGGGCCTTCGGAAAATAGGTGCCGCCCCAGAAGGGACGCGCCTCGCTGTCGAGGAACATGGTCAGCGGCCAGCCGCCCTGCTGGCCCAGGCGGTGCAGGGCGCCCATGTAGATGGCGTCGATGTCGGGGCGCTCCTCGCGGTCGACCTTGATGTTCACGAAGCGGTCATTCATCACCGCCGCCGTCGTCTCGTCCTCGAAGCTCTCGTGTGCCATCACGTGGCACCAGTGGCAGGCGGAGTAGCCGATGGAGAGGAGGATGGGCTTGCCCGTGCTTTTGGCCTCGGCCAGCGCCTCGGGTCCCCAAGCCCACCAGTGCACGGGGTTGTCCCGGTGCTGGATCAGGTAGGGGCTGCTCTCGTCGCCGAGGCGGTTGCGGCTCATGGTATGGTCCTGCGGTTCGGGCGCGCTGCCGTTTCTTGATAAGTCGCAAATGCGCGCTCAGGCGTTCAGAGTAAAGTCCCCGTCATGAAAGCCCAGCCGTCGGAGTCGACAATTTTCGCGCTGGCGAGCGCGCCGGGACGCGCCGGCGTGGCCGTCGTGCGCGTCTCCGGGCCGGGAGCCGGGCGCGTGGTCGACTTCATGGCGGGGCCGCGGCCTGCCCCGCGCCGGGCCGTCGGGCGCTTTATCCGTCACCCCGAGACCGGCGAGAAGCTCGACCGCGGGGTCGTGCTGTGGTTTCCGAGCCCGGCCAGCTTCACTGGCGAGGACGTCGCCGAGCTCCACCTGCACGGCGGGCGCGCCGTGGTGAATGCGGTGCTGGCGGCGCTCGGCGTGCTGCCGGGGCTCAGGCTGGCGGAGCCCGGCGAGTTCGCGCGGCGTGCGTTCGAGGCGGGGAGGCTCGACCTGGCGGAGGTCGAGGGACTCGCGGATCTCATCGACGCGGAGACGGACGGCCAGCGTCGCCAGGCGCTTGCGCAGGCCTCCGGCGCGCTCTCCGATCTCTACGAGAGCTGGCGGGCGAGCCTGATCGAGGCGATGGGACTCATCGAGGCGGGACTCGATTTCGCCGATGAAGGCGACATCGGCGCCAAGACCTTCGCCGACGCGACATCCATCATCACGGTGATCGCTCAAGCGGTCATCCGTCACCTCGATGACGGTCACCGCGGCGAGATCCTGCGCGAGGGGTTCCGCGTCGCGCTCACCGGTCCGCCCAACGCGGGCAAGTCGCGCCTGCTCACCGCGCTCGCACGCCGCGATGTGGCCATCGTGTCGGAGGAGGCGGGCACGACGCGGGACGTCATCGAGGTGCGGCTCGATCTCGCTGGGCTGCCCGTCATCGTCTCGGACACGGCGGGGTTCCGGGAGACGGAGGGCGCCATCGAGCGCGAGGGCATGCGGCGCAGCCAGGCAGCGGCCGAGGCGGCGGACCTCGCGCTCTGGCTCACGGAAGCGGGCGCGCCGCAGACCGTGCTGCCTGCGGAGCTGGCGGCGGTTGCCGACCGGACGCTTCTGGTGCTCAACAAGATCGATCTGCTCTCGAACGGGGACGGCGCGCCGGCGCTGCCGGACGACATGGTGCCGCTGTCGGTGAAGACCGGCGCGGGGCTCGAGGATCTGATCAAGCGGCTGACGGTGATCGCTCATGAGCGCATCGGTCACCAGGGCGAGCCGGTGATGACGCAGGTCCGTCACCGGCGGCTGGTGGAGGCCTGCCGCGAGAGCCTCGAGGCGTTCCTCGCGGGATCATCGCATGAGGTGGAGCTGCGGGCCGAGGACCTGCGGCGCGCGGCCGACGCGCTCGGGCGCATCACGGGGCGCGTCGATGTCGAGGATGTGTTGGACCACATCTTCGGCCGCTTCTGCATCGGGAAGTAGCGGGCGCGCGTTATCGCAGCGGCATGCGATGTTTCACGTGAATCCATTTCGGCGCCGGATCGGCATGACGTGTTTCACGTGAATCAGAAACAGCTCAGCGTGGAATACTGGCGGTTTGCATAGGTGGTCCGCAGCGTGTCTGCGCCAATGTCATCAGGTACTCGTTGCGTTGCGACAGCGCTTTGGCTTCCTTGCCTGCGGCGTCTTGAAAGTCCATGCCAAACCAGACAGGCCAGATAAAGAGCCCTACTACCCCTGCGGCAACATTCTGTCCGACTTTCCAACCCTGTTCTGTGGCGAGATCGGAAATTCTATCGTTGTTGATCTTTGCCTCAGCTTGAATCTGCTCGCAGGTGAGATGCTGATCGACTGCCTGCACCACCGGCGTCAATTGCGGTGCGCGACCCGCGCAGCCACCAAGCACAACGATACAAAGGCATCCCATTATGATTTTGAACATGGCCCGTCCCCGATGAAAATGTTCTTGGACGGTAGAAGCGAAGGATCCTGATCAACAAGTCACTGGGCGGAATGAATTTGAGGGCTCATGGGTATATCCACACAAAACCATGAGCACCCCCAATTTTTTGAGGGATGTTTCACGTGAATCCATTCCGGGGGTCCAAAAGCGGCATCAATTGTTTCACGTGAATCACTGCGAAACGATCAATGGCTCGCGAGGCTAAGCGTCGACAGGATCTCGGCGTTGGAGGCGAGGGGCGACAGCAGCGGCTGGGGATCGGTCGCCGCGCGCGCGGTCTGGGTCGGCGGACCGCAGCGATCCTTGGCCAGCGCGAGCAGATACATGTTGCGTTGAGACAGCGCCTCGGCCTCCTTGCCGGCGGCGTTCTGGAAGTCGAGGCCCAGCCAGGCCGGCCAGACCATGAAGCCGACGATGCCGGCGGCGACGTTCTGGCCCACCTTCCAGCTCTGCTCGATGGCGAGGTCGGAGATGCGCTGATTGTTGACGCGCGTCTCGGCCTCGATGGCCGTGCAGTCGAGTTGTCGATCCGACACCAGAACCAGCGGGGCCGGCTGCGGCACGCGCCCGGCACAGGCGGAAAGCGTAAGCACCGCGACAGACGCCACACAGACCTTACGCATTCCTGCATTCCCCCGACCGTGGTGAGCAGGGTCGAGCGTTGGCTCGCAAAGTGGCGCAGCCAAGATCTGCCGGCGCGGAAGGTGTGCGTTGTCCTCCGTTTCCACATGAAATGACGGTGCGCCGGTGATGCGTGCGGGCTCGGGCCGTCATTGCCGCGCTTTGACCCGCATGCGGGCGTCCTGTATCTCTCCGCGATCATGCGGCTCCTCTTTGATGAGACCGATGATTCACGCTTCGGACTGATAGGGTCCGAAGCGATCATGGTCTAACTGGATTGATCGGCGGATGGCCGGGCGGAACTTCGATGTGATCGTCGTCGGCGGCGGGCATGCGGGCGTGGAGGCGGCCGCGGCCGCCGCACGCATGGGCGCGTCCGTCGCGCTCGTCACGCACCGCTTCGAGACAATCGGCGAGATGAGCTGCAATCCGGCGATCGGCGGGCTCGGCAAGGGGCACCTCGTACGCGAGATCGATGCGCTCGATGGGCTCATGGCGCGCGTCGCCGATGCGGCCGGCATCCAGTTCCGGCTGCTCAACCGCTCGCGGGGGCCGGCCGTGCAGGGGCCGCGCGCGCAGGCGGACCGGAAGCTCTACAAGCGCGCCATGCAGCAGGCGATCAACGAAACGCCTGGGCTCGCCGTGATCGAAGGCGCGGTCGAGGATCTCATCGTCGCCAACGACGAGGTGGGCGGCGTGATCACGCAGGCGGGCGAGGAGATCCGGGCCGGCGCGGTGGTTTTGACAACTGGGACTTTTCTAAATGGTCTCATTCACTTAGGTGATCGAACTCAACCAGCGGGGCGGGTCGGCGATGCGCCCGCGCTCAAGCTTTCCGAGCGGCTTTACGGGCTCGGCCTCAGGATGGGGCGGCTCAAGACGGGCACGCCGGCGCGGCTCGCGCGCGCCTCCATCGATTGGGACGCGCTTCCGCAGCAGGAGGCGGACGCGGAGCCGGTGCCGTTCTCGTTTCTGACCGAGCGGATCACCAACCGCCAGGTCACATGCGCCATCACGTCCACCAACGCGGCCACGCACGCGATCATCCGCGCCAACCTCGCGCGCTCGCCGATGTACTCGGGGCAGATCGCCTCGCGCGGGCCGCGCTACTGCCCGTCGATCGAGGACAAGGTGGTGCGCTTCGCCGACCGCGAGGCGCACCAGGTGTTCCTTGAGCCGGAAGGTCTCGACGACGACACGGTCTATCCGAACGGCGTCTCGACCTCGCTGCCGGCCGAGGTGCAGGAGGCGTTTCTGAAGACGCTGTCGGGGCTCTCTCGCGTGGTGATCAAGCGGCCGGGCTACGCCATCGAGTACGACTATGTCGATCCGCGCGAGTTGTTGCCGACGCTCGAGACGAAGCGGCTCAAGCGGCTGTTCTTGGCTGGGCAGATCAACGGCACGACGGGCTATGAGGAGGCCGGCGCGCAGGGCGTGGCGGCCGGCATCAACGCCGCGTTCAAGGCCGGCGGCGGGGAGCGGAGCTTCGTCGTCTCGCGCGCGGACGCCTCTCTCGGCGTGATGATCGACGATCTCGTCACGCGCGGCGTCACCGAGCCCTACCGCATGTTCACCTCGCGCGCGGAATTTCGCCTGCGGCTGCGGGCGGATAACGCGGATCAACGTTTGACGCCGATGGGTGAGAACATTGGCTGCGTGTCCGCGCTTCGTTCACGGCTGTATTCTATTAAAAACAATAACTTATTGTCTCTTTCTCATGTTCTTTCTCAAAAAACGCTCACACCGCGCGAAGCGGAACGAAACGGAATCGAAATCAACAAGGACGGACGGCGGCGAACCGCGTTCGAACTTCTGTCCTATCCTGACATGAAGTTCCGACGTCTTGCTGATATCTGGCCTGAGCTTGCTGAAGTCGATCCCGTAATCGCGGCGCAAATCGAAATCGACGCGCGCTACGATTCCTACGTCCGGCGGCAGGAAGTCGATGTGGCGGCGCTCAAGAAGGACGAGGGAGTCGAGATTCCGTCCGCCTTTGACTATGCAACTCTGCCGAGTCTCAAGGCGGAACTGCGCCAGAAGCTCGCGCAGCAGCGGCCGGCGACGCTCGCGCAGGCGGGCCGCATCGAGGGCATGACACCGGCGGCGCTCCTGCTCATCCTGGCGGCGGTCAAGAAGCAAACGCAGCGGAAGCGGGCGTCATGAGGCCGGCCGGCGGCCGCATCGATACGGCCGAGGCGTTCCAGGAAGCCTTTGGCGTTTCACGTGAAACGCTCGACCGGCTCGCGACTTACGAGGCGCTGCTCAAGACTTGGCAGAGGACCATCAACCTCGTCTCGCCGGCCACGCTGGGCGAGGTCTGGCACCGGCACTTCGCGGATTCGGCTCAGCTTTTGGCGTTGGGGCTGGCGCCGCCGCCCTCTTTTCCTCCTCCCTCCCGGTCTCCCCCACAAGGGGGAGGGGAAATAGAGGACGCAGCGGACGCCCAGGGAGGAAAAAGGTGGCTCGATCTGGGGTCGGGCGGAGGTTTCCCCGGGCTCGTGCTGGCCATTATGCTGGCGGAGCGGGATCCGGAGGCGCGCATGACCCTCATCGAAAGCGATTCCCGCAAGGCGGCGTTCCTGGCCGAGGTGGCCCGAAAAACGGGCGTTGCTGTGGAGATTCGCGCCGAACGGAGCGAAAATGCCGCGACTCAGGCTAAGTCTCGGATAAACAGCGTGATCACAGCACGCGCGTTGGCACCCCTGCCGAAGCTCCTGGGGCTCGTTCAGCCGTTTTTTTCTCCCCAGACGGTGGGTCTGTTTCCGAAGGGTCGTGAAGCCGAGGTAGAAGTGGAGGAGGCGAAAAAGCGATTCGATTTCGATTCTGCGCTCGCCCCCAGTCTGACGGATGCTCAGGCGCGTATCGTGATCGTGCGAAATTTGGCTGCGAGGACGGAGGGTTAGTCCCGTGACAGGCCCGGCTCAGAAACTCAGGACCTTGGCCATCGCCAACCAGAAGGGTGGCGTCGGCAAGACGACTACAGCAATCAATCTCGGCACCGCGCTTGCCGCGATCGGCGAGCGCGTGCTCGTTATCGACCTCGATCCGCAGGGCAACGCCTCAACGGGCCTCGGGGTGCCCGCGGAGGGCCGCTCGCGTACCTCCTATGACGCTGTGATGGGGACCGCGAGCCTGCAGGACGTGGCGGTCCCGACGGCCATTCCGGGCCTTTCGGTGGTTCCGGCCAACCAGGATCTGGTCGGGCTCGAAACCGATCTCTCGGGCGAGGCTGGCCGGGCCTACAAGCTGCGCGACGCGGTCGCCGCGCTGGCGGCGCAACTGCAGGCCAAGCCCGCAGATCAGGCCTTCAAGTACGTGCTGATCGACTGCCCGCCGTCGCTCAACATCCTGACGCTCAACGCGCTGGCGGCGGCGGACGCCGTGCTGGTGCCAGTGCAGTGCGAGTTCTTCGCGCTAGAAGGTATTTCGCAGCTCAAGGAGAGCATCGACCAGATTCGGGCCACGCTCAATCCGAGCCTCGAGATCCAGGGCGTCGTGCTGACCATGCATGACGCGCGCACGACACTGTCGCGCGAGGTGGCGGAGGAGGTGAGGGCCTTCTTCGGGCCCAAGGTCTACGAATCGGTCATTCCGCGGAATACGCGGGTAGCCGAGGCGCCCTCGCACGGCAAGCCGATCCTGCTCTACGACTACGACTGCGCAGGCAGCCAGGCCTACATCCGCCTCGCGACCGAGATCATTGAGCGCGAGCGTCAGAACAAAGCGGCGTAAGCGTCTGAAGATACATAAAGAACAGGTCCCTATCCCATGAACTCACCGCTTCCCAAGAGCAGCCGCCTCGGGCGGGGTCTGGCCTCGCTGATCGGGGAGGGGCCGCAGAGCAGCAACCCGTCGCGGCTGCCCGTCGAGGGCGAGCAGCGGATGTGCCCTGTCGCGCAGCTCAGGAGCGGTCGCTTCAACCCGCGCAAGGATTTCGCGGAGCAGGATCTGGCGGAGCTTGCCGAGTCCATCCGCACCAAGGGCCTCGTGCAGCCGATCATCGTGCGGCCGCACCCCGAGGACGCGCAGGCGTTCGAGATCGTGGCCGGTGAGCGGCGCTGGCGCGCGTCGCAGAAGGCCGGCCTGCACATGGTGCCGGTCATCGTGCGGGACCTTTCGGATCGGGAGGTGCTCGAGCTCGCGATCATCGAGAACGTGCAGCGCGCCGACCTCAACGCGATCGAGGAGGCGAACGGCTATCGCGAGCTGATCGAGCGTTTCGATTACAGCCAGGAGCAGGTGTCGGAGATCATCGGCAAGAGCCGCAGCCACGTGGCCAACACGCTGCGCCTGCTCAAGCTGCCCGAGGCGGTGCAGGCGTTCGTGCAGGAGGGCAAGCTCACGGCGGGGCATGCGCGCACGCTGGTCGGGCGCGAGGATGCCGAGGCGCTGGCGCAGCGAATTCTCAGCGAAAACCTCAACGTGCGCGAGGCGGAGGCGCTGGTCCAGACCGGGCCCATTGGCATCGCCGGATCGACGGGCGGCGGCCGCAAGGCGCGCGAGAAGGACCCGGATACGAAGGCCTTCGAGAAGGAGCTCGCGGATACGCTCGGGCTCAAGGTCGAGGTGAAGCGCGGCTCCGGCGAGAGCGGCAATCTCGTCATCAAGTACGGCAACTTCGATCAGCTCGACTATATCCGCATGCGCCTGATCGGTACGCCCGGCGGCTGAGGGCGCAGCGCGTTAAGCGTCCGGCCTGCTCGGCGCTGGACATCGGCGCACACGGTGTTTATGGCGCAGGTTGCGCCCTCGCACGAGGATCCTGCCGACGTGGCGGTTGAGGACGCTGGCGTGGATCCCGGTCTGCGCCGAGATGATCTGTTATGCGGGCGCCGTCTGCCTCCTCTCGACGTCCTCCCGACGAAGGTCGGGACCCACGTAATTTTCCGCTTGCGCGACGTTGGAGTGTTGCGGCCAACCTATCCGCAGGACCTGTCGGGATTTCGCACCAGCTCCCATGGTGGGCGAAGCGATGCTTCGCTCGCACGGTGGAGAGAGACATTCGAAGGTTTTCGGCATGAGCGACGATGTTCTTTCCAGGCTGGCGGCGACGATCCGGGCCCGGCGCGAAGAGGCGGCGGAGAAATCCTATACGCGCCAGCTCCTCGACGGCGGGCCTGAGCGGTGCGCGAAGAAGCTCGGCGAGGAGGCCGTCGAGACGGTCATCGCCGGGGCCTGCCAGAGCGACGACGCGCTGCGTGCGGAAGCGGCAGATCTGCTTTATCATCTGCTGGTGCTGCTCGAGGTGCGGGACGTCGCGTTCGACGACGTGCTGGCCGTGCTGGAGAGCCGCACGCGACAGTCGGGGCTTGCCGAGAAGGCGGCCCGAGGCAGTGGAGAGGCCGGACAGGCTTCCGGGTGAGCCGCGCATGATACTGCGGGACAAGGCGGCATCGGTGCGGGACACCCCGCGCCTGGAGCTGGTCGGGGCGGGAGCCCCCGAGATTCAATTCTCTCCCTATCGCGTCTTCACGCGCGAGCAGTGGGCGAAACTGCGCGCAGACACGCCGATGACGCTCGAGCCGGAAGAGCTCGAGGCGCTGTCAGGCATCATCGACGAGCTCTCCGTCGAGGAAGTGGAGATGATCTATCTCCCGCTCTCGCGCCTGCTCAATCTCTATGTCGCTGCCGCGCAGAAGCTGCATGCCGTCAGCTCGACCTTCCTCGGGCGGACCGACTGCAAGGTGCCGTTCATCATCGGGGTCGCCGGGTCGGTGGCGGTGGGCAAGAGCACCACGGCCCGCGTGCTGCGGGCCCTGCTCGCGCGCTGGCCGGATCATCCGCGCGTGGATCTCATCACTACCGATGGCTTCCTCTATCCCAACCGCGAGCTCGAGGCGCGCGGCCTGCTGGAGCGCAAGGGCGTCCCGGAGAGCTTCGATACGGCGCGGCTCCTGAACTTCCTCGCCGACGTGAAGAGCGGCAAGGAGCACATCGAGGCGCCGATCTACTCGCATTTCCACTACGACATCCTGTCGGGGCAGAAGACGCTCATCGAGCGGCCCGACATCCTGATCGTCGAGGGGCTCAACGTGTTGCAGCCGGCCAACGTGCACCGTGGAAGCGATGCCGGGCCGTTCGTCTCGGACTTCATCGACTTCTCGATCTTCATCGACGCCGATCCGGCGCTCATCGAAGCCTGGTACGTCGAGCGCTTCATGCGTCTGCGCAGCACGGCTTTCCGCGATCCGGCGTCGTTCTTCCACCGCTACGTGACGCTGACGCACGACAATGCGATCGCGCGCGCGCTTGAGATCTGGCGCACGATCAACCTCAAGAACCTCACCGAGAACATCCTGCCGACGCGGCCGCGCGCGCGCCTTATCCTGCGCAAGGTCGAAGACCACAGCGTGAGCACTGTTGCACTGCGCAAACTTTAGGTGCCAAATTTTAGGGCACGCGCTGAAGAATCTGCTTCCCAATCTTTTCGCTACCGGAGGTTGGGGCGGCTTTCGATCCCCGGGAAAGTGTAAAAAATATCCTCGTGACAGGAACGGTTTGCGCGTTCCCGGATTAAATCGGGAAGTTTTCCCTCTAGACTTGCTGCGACGCAGCAACGAAATAGGGAATGGTTCCCGATCACTATACTTTCGAGGAGAAGAATCCATGAAGCGCATGTTCGCTGTCGTCGCCGCTGTGGCCCTTTGCACGGGCGCGGCCTTTGCCGACGACAAGCCGACCGACGATGAGGCGGCGAAGATCAAGGAAGCGGTCGCAGCCTGGGGTTGCGAGGGCGGCTCCTACGAGAAGGAGACCGAGGGCACCGGAGTCTTCGAGGCTGAGGACGTCAAGTGCAAGGCCGGCCAGTACGACTTCCGCCTCGACAAAGATTTCAATGTTTTCGTGATCACGAAGGACTAAGCGAGGGGATCACGTTTCCCGTTTGTCTCGCGCCGCAGGGCGGCTCTCTCAGGAGGGCCGCCTTTTCGTTGGCGGATTGCACCCGGTGGTCGTTCGGTGATCCTCGCGTGTGCGGAGACGCAAGCGTTTCGGCCGCAAAACCGATCGAGGAAAGGTGGCTGACCATCGCTGCTCCACCCTTCCTTTCCTTTTATCGCCGCTCAGGCCGCAAGCTCGCTCAGCTTGGCGAGGATGGCGCCGCCCATCTCGCTCGTGCCGACTTGGCGCATGCCGGGCTGCATGATGTCGCCGGTGCGGTAGCCGTCGGCGAGCACGCCGGCGATCGCCTTGTCGATCAGGTCCGCTTCCGCGCTCATGGCGCAGGAGTAGCGCAGCGCCATGCCGAAGCTGGCGATGGTCGCGATCGGGTTGGCGAGCCCCTTGCCCGCGATGTCGGGTGCCGAGCCGTGCACGGGCTCGTAAAGCGCGAGGCGCTTGCCGGTCGACTCGTCGACGGCGCCGAGGGAGGCCGAGGGCAGCATGCCGAGCGAGCCCGTCGCCATCGCAGCCTCGTCGGACAGCACGTCGCCGAACAGGTTGTCGGTGACGATGACGTCGAACTGCTTCGGGTTGCGCACGAGCTGCATGGCACAGTTGTCGGCCAGGATGTGATGCAGCTCGACATCGGGCGCGTAGGACTTGTGGGTCGCGGTCACGACCTCGTTCCACAACACGCCCGTCTTCATGACGTTGCGCTTCTCGGCGGAATGCACCTTGTTGCCGCGCTTCCTCGCGAGGTCGAAGGCGACCTTGGCGATGCGCTCGATCTCGTGGGTGGTGTAGAGCTGGGTGTCGACGGCGCGCTTCTGGCCGTCCTCGAGGGTCACGATCTCCTTCGGCTCGCCGAAGTAGACGCCGCCCGTGAGCTCGCGCACGATCATGATGTCGAGGCCCTCGACCAGCTCGCGCTTGAGCGATGAGGCATCGGCGAGCGCGGGATAGCAGATGGCGGGGCGCAGGTTGGCGAACAGGCCGAGATCCTTGCGAAGGCGCAGCAGGCCGGCCTCGGGACGCGCGGCGTAGGGGACCTTGTCCCACTTGGGGCCGCCGACGGCGCCGAAGATCACGGCGTCCGCCGCCTTGGCCGTGGCGACGCAGTCGTCGGTGACGGCGACGCCGTGCGCATCGTAGGCGGCGCCGCCGACGAGATCGTTCTCGGTCTCGAAGATCGTCTTGCCGCTCCGCGTGTTGAAGAACGCAATGATGCGCTCGACCTCGGCCATGGTCTCGAGGCCGATGCCGTCGCCCGGCAGAAGGAGCAGCTTGTGCGTCGTCATGATGTGGGGTGTCCGTTCGGAGGGATCTTTGCTGGCGCGGTACTAGCGTGCCGGCGAACCGGGGGCAAGCCGGTCGGTCGTCGATGCGGCAGGCTTGGAACCGAGCCGGACAGACTCGAACACGGTTGCCCAAGCGCCGTGTGGGGTGGAGGCGTGTCCGGGTCCCGGCCTGCGCCGGGATGACGTTGGTTGAATGGAGACCACTCGCCCTTGCTCCGTCACTCCGGCAAAGGCCCGAGTCCCGATACGTCGAAGTTCAGCCGATGAACGGGATGGAGAGGAGGAGGGTGAAGCCGTTGAGCGTCATCAGGGCGCCGACGATGCCAACCAGGATGCTGGCGACGAGAACGGCCGTGCCGCCCGAGATGATCGCGACCGAGGCCAGCACGATGGCGATCTGCAAGAGAGCCTGGCCGTAGTCGAAATAGGGGTCCTTGCTGGCGGCGATGTCGCGCTCGGCTTCGAGCGCCTTGCCGCGATGGAACAGCTCGTCGAGCCCCTCGTTGCTCTTGGGGTTGGAGGTCAGCTCCTTGTCGAGTTCGCGGTAGCTCTCGATCTTGGCGCGGATCGCCGCGCGCGCGGGCTCGGACAGTGAGGCATCGTTCGCAAGCTGCAGCTCGAGCTCGTCGACCTGCAGGCGCAGCGTGTGGCGGCGCATGTTCTTGGCCTGGAAGAAGCCCCAGATGTTGGTCGCCTCGACGTTCTTGCGGTTCGCGTCCTTGGCGGCGTTGCCGCCGCCCATGGCGCAGACGGCAAGAATGACGGCAAGCACGCCGATGTAGACGCCGATCCAGCGATCGCGCCGGCGCTGCCTCGATTCGGCGGCTTCGCGGCCGAGGTCCTCAAATGCCATCGTCACGGCCCTCGGAGCGCACGAGCTCGCGGTGCTCCGCGACGTCGCCGGTTTCCGTCAGGCGATAGACCTGGGGCGCAGCCGTGGCCAGCTCACGGTCGAGGATCTCCTCCGGCGTGAGCTTCTCGAGGTCCATGATCAGCGCGCGAAGCGAGTTGCCGTGCGCAGAGACGAGCACGTTCTTGCCTGCCGCGAGTTGCGGCCAGATGTGCTCATGGTAGTAGGGCAGGACGCGTGCGGCCGTGTCCTTGAGGCTCTCGCCGCCGGGGGGCGGCATGTCGTAGCTGCGACGCCAGGACAGCACCTGCTCCTCACCCCACCGCTCGCGCGCCTGGTCCTTGTTAAGGCCGGACAGCTCGCCGTAATCGCGCTCGTTGAGTGCCGGATCCTCGATCACCTCCGGTATCTCGCCGCCGATCTCGCCGAGGATGATATCGAGCGTATGCTGGGCACGCTTCAGCTTGCTCGTGAAGGCGATGTCGAAGCGAAGGCCTTCGGATTTGAGAACACGTCCCGCCCACACGGCCTCGATGAGGCCCTTGTCGGTCAGGTCCGGATTGCGAATGCCGGTGAAAATGTTCTTATTGTTCCATTCGATCTCGCCATGGCGCACGAGCACGAGCGTGTTCTTCATGGCGGAAACCCGTTTCGTTCTTTGCAAATTCGACATCTAAAGCCCTAACACATCGCTCATGTTGAACAGGCCGGGGCCTTTGCCCTGGCCCCACTGTGCCGCCTTGACGGCGCCGCGCGCGAAAATGCTCCGATCCTCCGCGCGATGCGTGATCTCGATGCGCTCGCCTTCGCCGGCGAAGACCACCGTATGCTCGCCGACGACGGTGCCGCCGCGCAGCGTGGCAAAGCCGATGTCGCCGCGCCGGCGCGGTCCGGTATGTCCGTCTCTCGCCCGGACGCTGCTGGTTTTGAGGTCAACGCCGCGTCCCTCTGCCGCCGCTGCACCCAGCATCAGAGCCGTGCCCGACGGCGCGTCCACCTTCTGACGATGGTGCATCTCGACGATCTCGATATCGAAGTCCGCATCGAGCGCCTCGGCGATCCGTCGGGTGACGGCCGTCAGCAGGTTGACGCCGAGGCTCATGTTGCCCGCCTTGATGACAGTAGCGTGGCGCGCGGCGGCTTTTATCGCCGCTTCGTCGCTATCGTTAAAACCCGTGGTGCCGATGACGTGCACGATGCGGGCGTTGGCGGCGAGGCCGGCCATCTCGACCGACGCGGCAGGAACGGTGAAATCGATGACGGCGTCGCTTCTCGCCACGAGCTCCAGCGGATCGGAGGTCACGGCAACTCCAAGCGGGGGGAGCCCGGCGAGCGTTCCGAGATCCGCCCCGATATGGGACGAGCCCGGCGGCTCGGTGCCGCCCGAGAGCACGCATCCCGAGGCGGCGGAGACCACGCGGACGAGCTCGCGGCCCATGCGGCCTGCAGCTCCCGTCACGGCGATCCGGATCTCGGTCATCAGGTCCTCAGGGGGGATCAGTTGCGCGCCGATATAGCAATGGAAACGCCGCAGAGGAAGTGCGGCGCTTACGCCGGCTCGCGGTTCTCAACCGCGTAAGGTCGCGTGCAGTGCGGGAGGCGTTCCGGGACAGTGCGTCCCGGATTTTGGCCACGAAGGCGTGTAGAAGAAACCGTACTCGTTCTGGCCGTCTCGTGAGGACATACCTTCGTCGCGAGCGTAAACGTGACCGAGGTCGTTGGTGAACCCCATGATTCACGCTTTGGAACGGCTGCGTCCCGGGCGGTCCATGGTCTCAGGGCACGCCATGGCCGCGCATGCGGCCCGGCTTTGCACGTTCGCCATCGTATTGTGGTGCGGTGCGGCCGTGGCCATCCAGCAGGTCCGGAGCCTCTATACAGCCGTCGATCCTTCCCTCTGCAGGCCCCTGGGTGGTGGAGACAGCGGTGGTGCGGCGCGGCTCTGCGAGGGGCTGCCGGGCTATCCCGTCTATATCGCGGAGGGCAGCCGCGGCGTGTATCTCAGCGTCGGACCGAACGCGGACAAGCGCCGCGCGGCCAGGCAGACTCTCAGCTCCTTCAATACCTTGTTCGACAGGGGTGGGCGGCGGACGACCGTCGAGTGGCGCTTCGTGGTGCGTGACCGGCAGACCGTGCCCTATGCCACCATCGTGCGCTATTTCACGCAAAGCGCGACGGACGCCGGGCAGGTGCTCGTGGTCATGCGCGTGACCGACCGCGAGGTGTGTCACGTGGCCTATGTGGATGCGCTGGCCAACCTCGATGCCATCGTGCTGGCGCGCAAGCTCGCGGACACGGTGGCGCGCTCGAAGCCCTGTCCGCAGGAGCCGTCGGTGCAGGGCGCGCAAGGGCGCAGCCCGATGTGAGGAGGAACGTGTCGTGATAGGGACTTTGCGCTGGGTCCCTGCTCGGCGCTCGGCTCTCGCCTCGCTTGGCCGGGGTGACAGGAGGAGTCAGGAAGACCAGGCGAAGGCGATCTTCTCGAGCTTCTGACCGCCGATGGTCTCGAAGCCCTGCTTCACGGGGCGGCCGCCGCGACGCCAGTAGAAGTCGGTGGCGATGGAGTTCTCGGCCAGGGCCCAGACGATGAGGCCTTTCAAGCGGCGCTGATCGAGGCCATGGCGACACGCCTCGAACAGATGCTCACCAAGGCCGAGCCCCTGATAGACGGGTGCGATGTAGAGCTCGTAGATCTCGCCCTGGTAGGGGCCGCGCGTGCGCGAGAAGCCGAGCGTGGCATAGCCGATGATGGTGCCGCTCTTCTCGAGAACGATCAGGCTGTCGCCGCTTCTAATGACGCTCGCCCACCAGTCGGCGCCACGGCGGCGGATCATGTTCTCGAGATGATGATGGGGAAGGATGCCGCGATACGCCTGCACCCAGGACTGGCGAAACGTCTCGGCCACGGCCGCGGCGTCGGCGAGCTTTCCCTTGCGGATCTTGATATCGGAACGCGACCCTAACATTATTCCACTATAGCCAGAATTTTTTATCGCGGAAAGCAATCCGCAACGCTGAAATCAAAAAAAGAGCGCCCGGCGATTCTGAGCACCGGGCGCTTCGTGTTTCACGCGTAGGAAACTACCGGATGGTCCGTTGGAGGACCCGGCTCCGCGCGCCGATCAGCCCGCTTTCTTGATCTGCTCGAACGTCTTCGTGGCGGCCGAATTGAGGCTCTCCAGCGTTTGCTGCGCAACCTTGGTCGACAGCTCGAACAGCTCCTTCGACTGCGCGCCGGCGGTGGCAAGCTGCTGCTGGACGAAGCCCGACTGCAGGCGGATCAGCTCGGGGAACGTCTTGGCGCGGGCGAGGGCCTGGGCAGCCTCGAAGGCGGCCTCGGTGTTGACCTCGGTGTTCTTCAGAACTTTGTCGCTGATCGACTTCGCGCCCGCAAAGGCCGCGACCGTCACCTCCTCCAGGACCTTGACGTTGTCCTTGGCGACGGTCGAAAACTTGTCATAGGTCTCGCGGGCCTTGGTCACGCTGTCCTCGGCGATGGCCTGGACCTGCTCGGGAATGCGGGCATCCTTGGCAGCGGTGAAGAACTCCTGGGTCTGGCGGGCAAAGTCGTTCACGGAAATGGCTCCTTTTTTGCGTCGGTCGGTTGGCGGGGTCGGGAAAAAGGAGCGCGCCGCCGGTGCTCCGGCCGCAATAGGCAGCCCGTGCTGGGCGCTCCCAACTTTCGAGTTGCAACATAGCACAACTATATTGCAGTGCAACATGATTATTTGTTGCCCTGCATTAAACGGCTTTGATCCAGATCAAACCCCTGATTTGTGCGGCTGCAGCGCGGGGATGGGTTGTGCTCTGCTCGCTGAATATCTCGCACTTGCGAAAAGCGCAAGGCGTGTCATCGTCTTAGGGCTGAAGAGACGGGAACAGGTCGCGATAGCCCATGGCCGCGGGGTCGAACAGAATGTCGCGCGGCGCGAGGGGGCGGGCGAGCGCCAGGCCCTCCAAAGTCCGGCACCGCGACAAAGCGACATAGGCCTGGCCGTGGGCGAAGGTGCCGCGGCCGAGGTCGATGTAGACGTTGTCGAGCGTCAGGCCCTGGGCCTTGTGAATGGTGAGGGCCCAGGCGAGGCGGACTGGGTACTGGCGGAAGGTGCCGGCGACGGTGCCGACGATCTTCTCCTGGTCCTTGTCGTAGGCGTAGCGGCGCTGCTCCCAGCTCGCTGGCTCCAGCTCGTGCTCGCGGCCGGCGACCTCGACGAAGACCTTTTTCTCCTCGAGGCGGGAGATGCGCGCGATGGTGCCGTTCACCCAGCGGCGGTCGGAATCGTTGCGCAGTAGAATGACTTTGGCGCTGGGCTTCAGGATCAGTGCGCTGTAGGTGGGGTGCGCGGCCTGCGTGAAATCCCCCGTGATACCCGCCTCGTAAGTGAGGGCGCGGCCCGGAAGCGCGTCGAGATAGGCCGTGTTGATGCGATGAGCCGCGGCGTTGGTCGGTGTCAGGATGACGAATTTTTCTCCCTCGCCGAGCGTGCGGATCGGCGCGACGCGGCGGTTGAGCTCGGCGAGATCCTCCTCGTCGGCCTCGCCGTCGCGGATGTGGTTCAGGACGGAGATCAACGTCTCGTCGCTTTGGCGGAACACCTGCGTCAGCTCGAGGCGCTGAGTGCCGGCGCCCTCGCGCAGGGCTGGCACGGAGAAAAAGAACGGGCCGCCGAACTCCTCGTGCAGATGCCCCGCCACCTCGGCCTCCTGCACCACGGGCGGAAGCTGATGCAAGTCGCCGAACAGCACGAGGCGCACGCCGCCGAACGCCTCGCGCGGGCGGCCGCGGTTGACGCGCAGCGACTGGTCGATGGCCCACATCAGGTCCGAGCGCACCATCGACACCTCGTCGATGACGAGGAAGGCGAGCTTGCGCATGACCTGGCCGTTGCGGGAGCGGCGGATGTCGTCGGAGCGGATCAGGCGCGGGGGAAGGCCGAAGAAGGAATGGATGGTCTGGCCGCCGACGTTGACCGCGGCGAGGCCCGTGGGTGCGACGACGACCAGCTCCTGATCGGTGGCATTGCGGAGTGCGCGCAGCAGCGTCGACTTGCCGGTGCCGGCGCGACCGGTGACGAATAGGTGGCCCTCGCCCTCGCGGATGAAGTCGAGAGCCGTACGGTATTCCTCAGTCGGCGTGATGCCATCGGGCCAGAGGGCCGCGTCGGCGGCCGTGGCGGAGGCAAGCGCTGTCGAGGGCGGTGTCTGCACGGGCGACCTTCTGATCGGGCAACGGGGCTACGACCTAAGGTGATGCGGGCCAGTGTGTCAAAGTCCAGGGGCTGGAAATTTCCAGCCCCATTATTTCGTCAGGGCCGCGCAGGGGCCGTGATGGTGTGTGGGAAGGCGGGGTTCCGTTTCGGACTTCCACGTGTCTGGATCCCGGCCTGCGCCGGGATGACGTTGCGTGTGTGGCGAGCCGCTTGCCTCCTCTCGACGTCATCCCGGCGTAGGCCGGGACCCACGCAAGTCGCCGCGCATGGGACGTTTGCGGTCGTCGGGTTGCTTGCAACGCCCTCTTGTGGAAAGGGTCGGAAGGAGGAGGAATAGCCGTTGGAAAGGTTTCTGAAACTGCGGCACGCGAATTGGTCCTTGAAAGGGGGGAGCGGCACGCGTAAGTCAACCGCGATTGTTGGATATATCCAACATGCCGT
The DNA here is from genome assembly GCF_020852195.1 of Hyphomicrobium sp. Classification (GTDB taxonomy): domain Bacteria; phylum Pseudomonadota; class Alphaproteobacteria; order Rhizobiales; family Hyphomicrobiaceae; genus Hyphomicrobium_C. Next base: position 21,180 of record NZ_JADZBI010000198.1, read on the forward strand.
GTTGGATGGATCCAACCGACAAAGGGTGCAAAAACCATGGGCTACAAAGTCGCTGTCGTCGGTGCGACCGGAAATGTCGGGCGCGAGATGATGAATGTGCTCACCGAGCGTCGGTTCCCGGCCGACGAGATCTTCGCGATTGCCTCGCGCCGCTCGCTCGGCACCGAGGTCTCGTGCGGCGACACCACGCTCAAATGCCAGGACCTCGAGCAGTTCGATTTCTCGAAGGCGGACATCTGCCTGATGTCGGCCGGCTCGTCCGTGTCCAAGGCGTGGAGCCCCAAGATCGGCACCACCGGCTGCGTCGTCATCGATAACTCGTCGTGCTGGCGCTACGATCAGGACGTACCGTTGGTCGTGCCCGAGGTGAACGCGGACGCGGTCGTGGGCTTCTCGAAGAAGAACATCATCGCCAACCCGAACTGCTCGACGGCGCAGATGGTGGTTGCCTTGAAGCCGCTGCACGATGCGGCCGGCATCAAGCGTGTCGTCGTCTCGACCTATCAGTCCGTCTCCGGCGCCGGCAAGGAGGCCATGGACGAGCTGTGGGCGCAGACCAAGGCCAAGTACGTGCCGGGTCAGGAGATCGAGCCGAATAAGTTCCCCAAGCAGATCGCGTTCAACTGCATTCCTCACATCGACGTCTTCATGGAGGACGGCTTCACGAAGGAGGAATGGAAGATGGTCGCCGAGACCAAGAAGATCATGGACCCGAAGATCAAGCTCACGGCGACGTGCGTGCGCGTGCCGGTGTTCGTCGGGCACTCGGAGTCGGTCAACATCGAGTTCGAGCGGCCGATCACGGCGGACGAGGCGCGCGAGATCCTGCGCGATGCTCCGGGCGTTCTGGTGGTCGACAAGCGTGAGCCCGGCGGCTACGTGACGCCGGTCGAGGCGGCGGGCGAGTATGCGACCTACGTCTCGCGCATCCGCGAGGATGCGACGGTCGAGAACGGGCTCGCGCTCTGGATCGTCGCCGACAACCTGCTCAAGGGCGCGGCGCTCAACGCGGTGCAGATCGCGGAGACGCTGATCGAGCGCAATCTGCTCAAGGCGAAAGCGGCGGCTTAAGCTGCCGCTTCCGCTGTCGTCCCGGCCCCGCGACGGCGAAGCCGAGCGCTGGGCCGGGACCCAGCAAAAGCTTCTATCGCAAAAATATTGCGTCTTCGACGCTCTTACGCTGGGTCCAGGATAAGGCTTCGGCTGCGCCTCCGCCTTTCCGGGATGACAGGAGGGCGTTATTCGCTCGCGGGTTTTTCAAGCTGGTGGCGCTGCAGAAGGCCGACCTGGGAAATCGCGAACACCATCGTGATCGGCATGATGGCGAAGACCTTGAAGGTCACCCACTGGTCGGTCGTCAGCAGGCGCCAGGCGAGCTCGTTCAGGAGTGCAAGGAACACGAAGAAGCAGGCCCAGCGGAAGGTCAGCTTGCGCCAGCCCTCGTCGGTCAGCGAGAAGACGTCGCCGAAGAGGTAGCTCAGCAGCGATTTGCCGAAGTAGAGGCCGCCGAAGAGGATCGCCGCGAAGATGCTGTTGACGATGGTGGGCTTCAGCTTGATGAACAGCTCGTCCTGCAACAGTAGCGTGAGCCCGCCGAAGACGACGACAACGAATGCCGAGACGAGCGGCATCACCGGGATACGCCCGAACAGGATGCGCGAGGCGACGAGCGAAACGAGCGTCGCGGCGATGAAGAGGCCGGTGCCCCAGAAAATTCCGGCGCGAGCGTTCGTCAGGAAGAACACGACGAGCGGGCCCAGCTCGACGACGAACTTCAGGAGCTGCTGCGAGCCGCTCTCGTGGGTCTCGGGCTTGGTTTCGGTCTGGCTCATGAGCGGTTCGTTCCGTTGTTTCGCGCGTGGTGTCCCGTGGAGGCTTGCGTGGATTCCGGCCTGCGCCGGGATGACGTCTTTCTGTCTGGACGCCTAGTGCCCGCACTTTCCGTCGCCGCGATCCTGGCCGTCGCCGGATAGGCTGCAACCCGGGTCAGGATATGTGCGACCATAGACGGCGACGGCGGCAAAAGAAACCGTCCGGCGGCCCGCTCACAGGTGGTGCTTGCTCATCCATTTCGTCAGCAGCCAGGCGTAGAGCCCGCTCAGCGGCAGGACGACGAACAGCTTGAAGGCGATCCAGATATCGACGCCGTTCATGGCGTAGCCGAGGATGTGGTAAATGTGGTCGTCCTTGAAGTAGAGCCGCACGAACTCGTTCAGGCCCGCCGTGAGCAGGAAGAACCAGGCGAAGCTGCGGGTGAAGGTGTCCCAACCTTCCTTGGTGTAGTGGAAGGTCTTCTCGAACACATACTGGAAGAAATTGCGGTTCGTCCACAGGCCGAGGAACAGGAAGCCTGCAAAGAGCGCGTTGAAGATGGTGACCTTGATCTGGACCCACATCGGATCGTGGGTGATCAGCGTCAGCGCGCCGAAGACGATGGTGACGGTCGAGGCGATCAGCGGGAAGATCGGCGGGCGGCGGAACATGTAGACCATGGCGATGATCGCCGCGATGGTGGTGAGGATCAGCGCCCACGTGCCCGCGTTGATGCCGTAGAGCGCGTTGACGAGGAACATCGTCACCAGCGGCCCGAACTCGCTCAGGATGTTGACCGTCTGCTCGGCGTTGAAGGGGTAGAGACGCTTGCGGGGGCTCATGTTCTGCAAGTGACCTTTTGTATGGCTGGGCGCGGCCGAGGCGCTGCTCGCTTCGACCTTCGGGGCCAGAACTTCAGTTTTCCGCGATTGCACGGGCGTCATCCTTGGCAGAGAAAGATTGCAGGTCGTCGACACCTTCGCCGACGCCGATGGCGTGAATGGGCAGGGCGTACCTGGCGGCGATGGCGACCAGAATGCCGCCGCGGGCGGTGCCGTCGAGCTTGGTCATGACGAGGCCGGTGACGCCGGCACGCTCGCGGAACACCTCGACCTGCTGCAGCGCGTTCTGGCCGGTGGTGGCGTCGAGGACGAGCAGCACGTCGTGGGGCGCGGTGGCGTCCACCTTGCGGATCACACGCACGACCTTCTCCAGCTCGGCCATCAGCCCTTCCTTGTTCTGAAGGCGGCCGGCGGTGTCGATCAGCAGCACGTCGGAGGTGGCCTCCTGCGCGGCCTTCATGGCATCGAAGGCGAGGCCGGACGCATCGGCGCCGACGTCGCGGGCGATCACGGGGGCGCCCGTGCGCTCACTCCAGACCTTGAGCTGGTCGATGGCGGCGGCGCGGAAGGTGTCACCGGCGGCCAGCATCACGCGGCGACCCTCGCGCGTCAGCTTGGCGGCGAGCTTGCCGATGGTCGTCGTCTTGCCCGAGCCGTTGACGCCGAGCACGAGGATGACGTGCGGCTTCCGCGTCTCGTCGATGGCGAGCGGGCGCGCCAGGGGCTCCAGCACGCTGGCGACCTCCTCGGCCAGCGTCTCGCGGATCTCCTCCTCGGAGATGGACTTGTCGAAGCGGCCCTTGGCCAGCGCCTTGGTGATGCGCGCGGACGTCTCGAGGCCGAGGTCGGCTGCGAGAAGAAGCTCTTCAAGCTCGTCGAGCGTCTCTTGGTCGAGCTTCTTCTTGGTGACGAGGCCGGTGATGCCTTGTGTCAGGCGGGAGGATGTCTTGGAGAGGCCGGAGCGCAGGCGGTCGAGCCAGCTCTTGCGCGGCGGCTCGGCTGCGGGCTCGGGCGTCGCCTCTGCGCCCGCCGTGTCGTCACGGCGCTCGTCGTCGCGCGGTGCGTCGCCCGTGCCGAACATGCGGCCGAAGAGGCCCTTACGCTTTGGCTCGCTCGTGCTCACGCGTCGACCATTCCATTCAGGCGGCGGCCGTCGCGGCGGCCGAGCGTGGCCCAGTGGAAGGTGCCCACGGGCGCCTTGCGATCGACGCGCACCTCGGCGAACTGCGGTGTGCGGCCGACGTCCTCGCGCTCCATCAGGATCTCGATGCGGCGGCCCTCGAGGCGGTCGAGATAGCGGGCGTGGGCGGCCTCGCCCTTCTCGCGCAGGCGGGCGGCGCGCTCCTTCACTACGCGGCGGTCGACCTGCGGCATGCGCGCGGCCGGCGTACCCTTGCGCGGCGAGAACGGGAAGACGTGGAGGTAGGTGAGGCCGCAGCTTTCCACGAGATCGAGCGTGTTCTCGAACATGTCGTCCGTCTCGGTCGGGAAGCCGGCGATGAGGTCGGCGCCGAACACGACATCGGGGCGCAGGCGGCGCACCTCGTTGCAGAAGCGGATGGCGTCGTCGCGCAGGTGGCGGCGCTTCATGCGCTTCAGGATCATGTCATCGCCGGCCTGCATGGAGAGATGCAGGTGCGGCATCAGGCGCGGCTCGGTGGCGATGGCGTCCATGAGATGCGCGTCGGCCTCGACCTGGTCGATGGAGGAGAGGCGCAGGCGCGAGAGCTCTGGCACGCGCGCGAGGATCTGCTTGACGAGGCGGCCGAGCGACGTGCGGCCCGGAAGGTCGGCGCCGTAGGAGGTGATGTCGACGCCAGTCAGCACGATCTCGGGATAGCCCGCCTCGACGAGCTTCCTCACTTGCGAAACGACCTCGCCGGCGGGCACCGAGCGCGAAGGGCCGCGGCCCATGGGGATGATGCAGAACGTGCAGCGATGGTCGCAGCCGTTCTGGATCTCGACGTAGGCGCGGGCGCGCGAGCCGAAGCCGTCGATCATGTGCAGCGCGGTTTCCTTCACGCTCATGATGTCGTTGACGGCGACACGGGCGAGGCTCTCGGTCGCGAGCGCGCGGAAGGTTTCCGGCGCAAGCTTCTCGGCGTTGCCGATGACATGGTCGACGCCGTCGATCCCGGCGAAGCGCTCGGGCTCGATCTGGGCGGCGCAGCCGGTGACGATCAGGCGTGCGCCGGGGCGCTCGCGGCGCAGCTTGCGTATGGCCTGCTCGGCCTGGCGGACGGCCTCGCCGGTGACGGCGCAGGTGTTGACGATCACGCAGTCGCCGAGGCCGGCGCCGGCGGCGTGGCGGCGCATCACCTCGGACTCATAGGCGTTGAGCCGGCAGCCCAGCGTGACGATCTGCGGTTCGGACATCGCGTCGTTCAGGGTGTCATTCGGGAATGTCATGCGGCTCTTAGGTCAAACGGCCCTGGGGGACAAGGTGGCCTCTTCCGGCGACGCGACGACCGGCCTCGCCCCGAGGGTGCCTTCGTGCTCCAGCTCCGCGGGGCCGGTCATCAGAATATGATTGTCGGGCGCCCATTCTATGACAAGCGGACCACCCGGAAGGCTTACCGTTACCTTACGATCAACCAGTCTCTTGCGCATGGCCGAGACGGCCGCCGCGCAGGCCGCGGTGCCGCAGGCCCGGGTGAGGCCCGCGCCACGCTCCCAGGTGCGGATCGTGATGGACGAGCGTGACGTCACCTCGGCCAGGGTGACGTTGACGCGCTCGGGAAACAGCGGGTGGTTTTCGATCAGCGGGCCGAAGCGGCCGAGGTCGTAGTCCGCGACAGGCTTGTCGACCCAGAACACGACGTGCGGGTTGCCGACGTTGACCACCGACGGGGAATGCAGGACGGGATCGTTGATGGGGCCGATCTGCAGCTCGATGGCACGGGTGTCGTGGAAGGGCTCGGCCAGCGGGATATCCGCCCAGCCGAAGCGCGGCTCGCCCATGTCGACGGTGATGGCCGTGAGATCCTTCACGGAAACGGAGAGGATGCCGGCGCGCGTTTCGAAGGCGAGGTCGCGCTTGCCCGTGCGCTCCTTTTCCAGCCAGCCGATGCAGCGCGTGCCATTGCCGCAGGCCGCCGATTCCGAGCCGTCCGTGTTGAAGATCGAGACGAAGGCGTCGGTGCCGGCAGTGCGCGGAGGATGCAGCACCATCATCTGGTCGAACGCGGTCGCCGGATTCTCCGCGACAGACCTGATCTCGCCCGCGCTCAGCGCCGCGCCGCCGCACCGCAGATCGACGACGACGATCTCGTTGCCGAGCCCGTTCATCTTGACGTAGCGGAGGGGGGCCGAAGTGCTCATGGGCCGACTATATGGGCGAAGCGGCGATAAAAGACAAACGCGGTGCCGCGGGGTGATGCGGCGGTGCCGCTTCATGCATGCGTAAAATCATGATGCCTCTCGGCAAACGGCGCATGTGTCCTACATAAAGCCCGATACGCGTCGAACGAGAACGAGGCCACCATGCGCTTGAGACCCGGCATTGCCGCCGCCGCTCCCCTTTTGTTCCTGATGGCTGATGCCGCTCCCGGCGCTCAGACCAATGCACCCGCTGCGCCCGAAACGGCCGTCAAGCTCTCGACAGTGGCCGAGGGGCTCGAGAACTCCTGGGCGCTCGAGTTTCTGCCGGACGGACGCATGCTGGTCACCGAGAAGGCCGGCAAGCTGCGGGTGATCGCAGCCGACGGCAAGGCCGGACCGCCGGTCAAGGGCGTGCCGGAGGTCGCGGCGGCGGGGCAGGGCGGCCTCCTCGACGTGGCGCTCGCCAACGATTTCGCCGAGAGTGGTTTGATTTTTCTCTCCTATTCGGAGCCGCGCGGGCAGGGGCAAAGCGGAACTAGCGTGGCCCGCGCCAAGCTCGTCCTCGACGGAGACGGAGGCACGCTCGAGGATGTCAAAGTCATCTTCCAGCAGCTGCCGGCCTACGGCAACGGCTTCCACTTCGGCTCGCGCATCGTCGTCACGCCGGAGGGCAACCTGTTCGTGACGCTCGGAGAGCGTAGCGATCCCAAGACGCGGGTCGAGGCCCAGAACCCGAAGAACCATCTGGGCAAGATCGTCTACATCACGCCCGACGGGGCGCCCGCGGCTTCGAAGCCGGCGCAGGAAGGCTGGGATCCGCTGATCTGGTCGATCGGTCACCGCAACGTGCAGGGCGCCGTTATCGATCCGGAGACGGGACAGCTCTGGACGCTCGAGCACGGGCCGCAGGGCGGCGACGAGCTCAATCATCCCGAGAGCGGCAAGAACTACGGCTGGCCGATCATCATCTATGGTCTCGAATATTCAGGTGGTCCCGTCGGCGAGGGCATCACCTCCAAGCCAGGGCTCGAGCAGCCCGTCTACTATTGGAACCCATCCATCGCCGTCTCGTCGCTGCTGCTCTACACCGGCGACCTCTTTCCCGAGTGGAAAGGCAACTTCCTCGCCGGCGCGCTCAAGTACATGCAGGTGCAGCGCCTGGTCGTGAAGGACGGCGAGGTGGTGGCGCACGAGGTGCTCGCCAAGGACATCGGCGAGCGCGTGCGCGATCTCAAGCAGGGCCCGGACGGGGCGGTCTATCTTGTGACCGACGACGCGAAAGGGCGCATCGTGCGCATGGCGCCGGAGTAGATTTAGTATCCGCCCGGAGAGCCGGGGTTGCCAGGCCCGCGCGGCATGCCTTCGCCGCTTCCGGTGTCCTTCGGCTTCGGCCTGTCGACGCCATGGACCTGCACGGACTCCGTGCGGTCGATCTGGCAATCGGCGTTGCGGTCGAGCAGCTTGAACGCGAGGTTCTGCTTGCCGGTGATCTCCTCGATCGTGACGCGGCCGTCACCGTTGGCGTCGTAGTAGGAGATGTTGGCGACCTCGAACAGGCGGTCGCTGGCGACCATCTTTGTCCAGTCCGCCGCGGCGAGGGCGCCGTCGCCGGTGCCGTCCGCCTGGCGGAACTCGGTGGAGACGTAGC
>NZ_JADZBI010000199.1 GCF_020852195.1 Hyphomicrobium sp.
CGTGTTTGGCGCATACGAACCGTAGAGGAGACGGTGCCGCCGCCGTCCAGCCAACGTCCGCCGTCACATCACACGGCTTTCACGCTCGGTCGAAGCATCTCGCTGGGGCAATGACGACCGGTCTATTCCCACGCAGCCCCAATGACCAGTGACGCAAGTGTTCGCTCAATTCATAATCGCGTCCCCCGGTGGGGGTGTCGATGACAGTTCCTCGACGGCTATTCCGAAGTCACGCATAAGATCGGCAGCACAGCTGTGTATCCTGGATGCAAACCTCGGGTCGTCGAGAACATCCTCCGCTTCACGTTCCGCCCAGAGAAAGAGGCGAACGAGACACTTTGCACTCTGGCGTTTTTCATCCCACGACATCTGCGCTTCTCCCGCTACGCTCTTTTTTAGTCGAGCAATGATCCAGATCAGAGAATTGCAGGATGTTGCGAGGGCAAGAACTATGGTTTTCCTCAGGTTAGACGTAGTTCATGTCTCTCTTTTGCGTGAGGAGCCCTCACTCCGACGGAGACGATAGCGTCGGTACCCCATCCTCGCGGGCGAAAGGCACGCGCGGATCGCGTCCTGAAGACGATACAGTCCCTCTTCTAGGACTTCCTGCTCGATGGTAAGGGGCGGCAGAAGCTTTAGCACTTCATCATGTGGTCCGCACAACTCGATGAGCAGCCCGTTCCTGACGGCGCGGTCGGCGACCTCAACAGCAATGTGCGGATCGGCGAACCTCAGTCCCTGCATCATCCCGATGCCACGAGCTTCCAGAAACCTCGGATAGTCGGCCGCAATGCCATCGACCCAATTCCACAGCTCCTGCTCCCGCGTAGTGATGTCGCTTTGGAATTTCTTGTTCTCCCATAGGCCAAGTGCTGCAGTCGCGGTGACGAAAGCATGGTTGTTGCCGCGGAAGGTTCCGTTGTGCTCTGCTGGACGCCATCGGTCGAACTGAGGCTTTATGAGAACGACGGCCATGGGTAGGCCAAAGCCGCTGATCGATTTCGCGAGGCAAACGATGTCGGGGAAGATGTTGGCCCGTTCAAAACTGAAAAACGGCCCAGTGCGCCCGCATCCGGCCTGTACGTCATCCACGATCACCAGTGCGCCAAGATCCCGCGCAACGGATTCGAGCGCACGCAACCATTCATATGGTGCGACGGTCAATCCCCCTTCGCCCTGAACCGTTTCGACGATGAACGCAGCAGGCGCTTCGATGCCTGACGACGGGTCGCAAACGGCGTCACGGTAGTCATGAAGAACCTTAACGCCGTCGTTGCCTGCGCACGCAAAGGGCAACCGATGCACATGGGAAAGGGGTACTCCCGCGCCGCCACGCGCGAAGCGGCTACCGGTTGCGGCCAACGCACCCAGACTCATGCCGTGAAACGCATTGGTAAAGGCAACGACGTCTCGACGCTTCGTGACCTTACGCGCCAGCTTTAGTGCGGCCTCCACCGCGTTGGTGCCTGTAGGGCCAGGAAACTGAATCACATAGTCGAGCCGCCTCGGGAGGAGGACCGTCCCAAAAAACTTTGCGAGGAATGCACGCTTGGCCGACGTATGGAGGTCCATGCTGGTGGCGATACCGTCGCCGCAGATGTACTTGAGCAGCTCCGCCTTCAAAGCCGGATGGTTGTGCCCATAGTTCAGGGCGCCGCACGCCGAGAGGAAGTCGATGTATCGGCGTCCTTCGTCGTCCCAGACCTCAGCATTGAGAGCTCGACGAAAAGTCGAAGCCATACGCCGGCAGTATGACCGTACATTTGACTCGATGGAGAAGGGATCAAAGTGCCGAACTATCGGCGACGGATGAACATTCATGAAATCCCCCAAAATTTGACCAGATCCGGCCACAACCTGCCGCGATCTCAGCGTTGCCGTCCGTCGACCGTCCGGCGTTTCACCGCCTCGGCGCTCTGGATTGCAAAAAGCTCTCGACGAACGCGGTTCAGCAGAAACGCCAGCCTTGGCAGGTTGGCGCGTTCTGCCACTACGATGAGGTAGGTCACCGCATCGATCATGTGCCGTGCAACCACGGCCGGGCTGGCAGTGTCGCTTACACTGGAGTGTTGCTGCCTATTCTTCTCCATTAAGCCGCCCGCCGATCGGGATCCGGCATCAATCTGAGCACGGAGCCTTCAATTCCGAGTTTGCGGCAGTGATGTTCCGGGCGTAGGTGAGTGGCCGGCACGGAGAACGCTGCCTCCTCCTTTCCTTCCACGATGTCGACTGGCCCGAGCCAGTGGACACCGGTGCGGAGGAAGTGTTCGAGCAGATGCTTTCGCGTCACGCCGATCACTGAGGTGATGCCGTGTGCAGAGCAGTATTCCTGGAGAGCGCACAGGATCTCTGGCATGATCCGCACCCGTTGCGGGCTTGTGTAGGTGCGGTCGACGCAAAGGCGCGTTGCTTCCCACACGCTCCTCGAGCACGGCAAAGGCGCATCCGCGAAGAGGTGCGGCCAGTAGTTCTGGACCATGTAGGGGAGGGTGGTCGGCAGCAGCCTTATCAGGCCCCGCACCACCTGTTGCTCGTCGCGCCAGGTCAAATAGACCGCGCCGGGCGTGTCGAATTCGTCATACTCCATGCCCTCGAACGCCGAATGAGCCAGTCCTCGTTGCTTGACGAAGACCCGGTACCGGAGGCAGGCCTGGGATGCCAAAGCGTCTCCAAAATAGTGAGCGGTACGTAGGGAAAAGGCTTCGATCATGATCGTGGTTCCGACGCAGTTTCGCTGCGCTCGAAAACGACACGAAAACGGCCGCATGCCGTACTGAGGTTTTCCTCAGGTTCCCATTAAGAGATTGATTTTATAGGTGAATAAGACCCAGCTGTAAGGCCATCACGACCAGGGCGATGCGGTTTGGGGCGCCAATCTTGTTCATCATGTTGATGAGGTGAAATTCGACAGTCCTGTCGCACACGTGGAGAATGTTCGCGATGTCGGCGTTCGACTTGCCAGCCTTAACCCAATTGAGGACCTCTGCCTCGCGTTTCGTGAGGTGCACGCCGGTTCCAACACTATCTGGCCATTCGCCGCCGAGATCGATGAAGCGCCACCACGTTTGCGTGCACGCCGCATAAATGATCGGAAACCTTTTGGGATCGACCTTGTCTGGCCCTCGCTGACTGATGCTTACAAGGTCGCGGCGAGACGCCGGACCAAAAAGGGGTATCGACGCACCTGAGTGAACACCGATTTCTCGACAGGCTTCAAAGAAGTTGCGCTCGGCGACGCTCAACTGCTCCGGCGGGGCGGCATCACTCCAATGGAAGGGGCGTCGGCAGGAAAAGGAAGCGGCCAGGACAGGATCTATCAGTTGCCACTTCTCGGAAAAGTACGTCTCTGTGTAGCCCTGCGGAAACTCATGCCAAGCTACTGAGCCGACCCGCCTGTCGGCGACCGTGGTCATAATATAATTCTCGTATCCCTCTTCAGCGAGGAACTGAGAAAAAAGTCCCCTCAGCTCGTCGCGAGAAGATACAGCCATTGATGCGTCGACAAACTCTTCGAAGAAGCGCACCCCGAACTCCGCGTCCTCTGTCTTATGCGATAAATGATTATATTGTGGATATCGTTCATTGGGCGTCAAGTCCGTTCAGAAACGCTAACAGGATCGGGGTGAAGAAATCTGGTGCCTGCCAATGGGGCGCGTGTCCTACCTGCTCAAGCACGACCACTTCGCTTCGCCATAGTCGGCCGTAGTGGAGCGATCTCAGGTAATCGAGCCGTACGAATGGATCGTCGGCACCGTGTACCACCGCGAAAGGCCTAGAGGGTTCGGCCGCGACCAAACGCTGATCCACCCCTACACCCGCGAGGGCGCTGCTAAACATCAACTTTCGCGCCAAGCCGTCGGTGCGCCGGACCCGCATTCTCAGAAATGCATCGGGCTCTCCAACCCCTAGCATCGCGGCCGCGTAGGCCTTCACGTCATCAGTGCTGAATTCGGCCTTCCCGGCAAGTAGCGTCGTCGGATGCGTGCGGAATGCGGCTTCGAGCGCCTCGGGGGCTGGCTTGCAGGGCGGACTGCCGATCACCATGAGGCCGCGCACTGTCGGCCTGTGGGCCGCGAGTTCCATTGCAACATGGCCACCGAGCGACCAACCTACAATGATGGGCGCTTCAACACCCGCATCGTCCAGAAGCTCTCCGAGGGCTGCCGCATAACCAGGGAAACTGTAAGTATTGTGGGGATCGCTGGCGTTCTCCGAGTCGCCATGTCCCGGCAAATCAGGCGCTAATACACCATAGCCGACCTCGATGAGCATCGGAACTACATGAGCAAATACCTCCTTGCAGGACGAGTTTCCGTGGATCAGCAAAACTGTCGAGCGCTGTCCCTGATGCTCGAGCATGGCAAGACGGCCCGCCGTAGTTTGTCGGAAGACCTCAAAGCGGGAAAGTGCCTCGATGCCTCCCATAGGTCATCTCCTTTAGCCTAACGCCGTATGAAGGAGCTTCGCCGGTTCGGGCGATCGACGTGTCGTCCAGGCCGTCGAAGAAATAGAAAATCGGTACGTCCAATTGCCGGCTGAGCTTAAAGAGCTGGACGGCTGACACGCGACACGCGCCAGACTCATGGTCCTCCATTTGCTTGAGGGCAATGCCGGTTCGATTAGCCAGCTCCTCGGTGCTCCACCCCAAGTGCACTCGTCGCGTCTTTATCCGCTCGCCGATGTACACGTTTACGGCATTCAATCTCGAAGACCTATCTTCAATCATTGTCCGACTCCCAGGATGGTAGCCCCAAGAACCTCTTTCTCGTACTGAGTTGGCACGCTTTCCCTTGAAATACCAACACTTGCAATAGCCTCGATCAATCCGTTTGGATGCTTGAGTAGAGGCGAGGATGAGGTCCTGTTGTGCCGCCTACGGATCAACGCTAAGTTGGTTTTTTTGGGGGCGCGGACATGTTTCAGCGTCACGCACTGATTGCTTTAGTTCTTTTCGTCGCAGGATGCGCCACGGCAAGCGAGCCGCCAGTGCAGCAGGCGGTGGTGTCTGAACCAGCTCAAACGGTGACGACCGAGCAAGTAAATTCAGAGCATCCGTCCGTCACCATTGAACGAAGGCAAGTCCCCGACTCGCGTTCAATCGAGCGCCACGCGCCTGCCAAGATCACTCCCAAGTCGGCATCGGAGCCGGACGACAACGCAATTATTCGCTATGTGCTTTCAGAGTCCCGCGCAAGGTATCCGGGGAACTGCGCATGTCCTGATGATCGGGACCGGGCGGGAAGACGCTGCGGGGGAAGGAGTGCGTATTCGAGGCCGGGCGGGTATTCGCCACTGTGCTACCCGCACGATGTCACGCCAGAGATGATCGAGAGAGCTAGACGAGAATTGAGGCTCTAGACGCATCTTCGCGCGATGCCTTCTTATTCCTCCGTAGTACTTCAACCTCAACGAAGGGCGTTGCGGGTCAAGTATCCCCCTCCCCGTGCTTGCAGCGCTGTTAGCGCATACGATCTCAACGAGGGTGGACAAACTCTGGGCTTTACGATCGACAGGTTGCAGCTTCCGCTGAACGGAATCAAGTTGCACTGGCCACACCATGTCATCGACCTTTGATCGGTTCTAGCAAGGCGCCCGCTGGCACCTTTAAGGCCCTCGCGATGCGATCCAGGATGACGACCGTCGGGTTGCGAACGCCGCGCTCGATGCCGCTGATATACGTGCGGTGCAGGCCGCACTGATCGGCAAACGCCTCCTGTGAGAAGCCCTGCTCCTCTCGAAATCTCTTCAGATTGAGGCCGAGCCGCCGCCGCACATCCATCCCCAGCAGGGAACGGGGCTAGTGACGATTGATCTACAGACGATGAGTCTCATTTCACTGGACTTCCACCGTCAGCTGAGCCACGGATCGAGGACGCATTGATGACGATGAGTCTCAAGCCGGGCATTGCCACTTAGGGCAAGGCGGAAGCCCTCGTATTGATGGCACGACATAAGAGGAGACATCTTATGACCAAAGATATTGACCTAAGCACTGTTCAGAAGGGTAAGGTCACCGAAGCCCTAGCAGCCTCAACGCTCATCCTTGCATCAGCGGGACGACTGTCGCCTTTCGTGCCTATCTCAGACGACTGCGGGATTGACCTGATAATTCTTGACAAGGAAACACATCGCACCGTCACACTCCAGATTAAGTCGCGCATTGCCAACCCGGCGCGTCAGACCGTTCAGTTCAATATCCGCAAGGCTTCGTTCAGCGATCTCGGCAATCGCTATCTTCTCTGCGTTCTCTTTGATCCCGTGAACATCGCCCTCACCGCTTCGTGGTTGATACCTATGTCGCGAGTGCCTGACGTTTCGGTCGAGAAAGAGGATGCTTACGCCCTGACGCCTAATACCCTCGCCAAGTCTCGCGACCGCTACCAAGAGTTTCGCCTCAACACCGCCACTGAGCTCGCCAATGCGGTGCTGCACGCCATCGGCGGAGAAGGCCTGTCGCTCACAAAGCACACAGCGGCCTGAATCAGCGCCCCGAAGGTTGGAAGTCTTCAGAAGAGCACTCCGGCCCGGGGCCGTCGCCCCTCGATCCAATTCAGAAACTGAGACGTGCTGTCGACTTGGTCGTCATGGCGTCCGCCTGGAAACGCCAAGAGCTCTGCCACATATCCATCTAACCAACTTGCTGTTTTTGGCAGGAGAACCGCTCCTGACTCGAAGCGAGCCGATTGTGCCTCCATCCGGGCGACCTTTGAGCCTTCTGTCGCAAGGCCAATTGGCATCAAATCGCGCTCCACACGCAGTTGCTGCACCAAACTTATACCAACACCAGATTTCTCGATGAGCACCGTATTTGCTTCAAAGCTCCGCGCCTGCCTTACGACGGCGCGTTTCAGATCTGGAAAGGTGAGGCGCTTTCGCAGAACATCGACCAAGTAATATTTGGTCCGCTTCCTGTCGACCTGCCAAGTCGTACAAACGGACCAATCCGCATTTGCGCTCGTGGCCATCGCGATGTCCCAGCTCTGAACTATTTGCTCGCCGGAGCTTCGTGCGGGAAGGCTATCGTACATCTGCAACCAGCGTCTTTTGAGAAGGTAACCTTCAATCGGAACTGGAGCCTGTTGATATTGGGCAGAGAACGGTAGCTCCCCCACTCCGGCTCGCAAGTCCTTCAAGATCTCCAGCGATTCTCGCTCCGGGTGAAGCGCATCTCCTGCCTTGCGTCCAACCGTGCGGCCGTCGGAGAGTTGGAAGCATTCATCCTTCTCCGCAATTGCCGGCAGGCGGAGGACCTTCCAACCTCCTTTTTCTAGGACATGCGCCGTCAAATCATCCACGTGCACACGCTGCATGATGAGTATGATGACATCGTTCTTCTTATCGTTGAGCCTCGACAGAAGCGTTGTGTCAAACCACTCATTCGCCTTCTTGCGGAGCGCGTCTGAGGACGAGTCCTGAGGCTTGATGGGGTCATCGATAATGACAAAGTTTCCGCCACGACCGGTGAGAGTCCCCCCGACCGACGTTGAGAGGCGATAGCCACCTCTCGCCGTTTCGAACTCTTCCTCCGCGCGTTTGTCACGATTGAGTCGCGCGTGAGGAAACACCCGCTGATACCAATTTGTTTCCATGACCGTCCGACAATCCCGAGCGAGCTTTCCCGCGAGATCCTGCGCATAGCTGACACACACGACTCGAAGTGTCGGATCTCGACCGAGCGCCCACGCCGGAAGCGCAATGGACGCGCAGATCGA
>NZ_JADZBI010000200.1 GCF_020852195.1 Hyphomicrobium sp.
CGCGCGCAGTCCGCACCCCAGCCCTCGATGATGTCGTCCGGGTCGACGAGGTTCTTCTTCGACTTCGACATCTTCTCGATCGACCCGATCACGGCCGGCTTGCCGGTCGCAATCTCGACCGCATGCCGCGCCTCGCCGTCGCCCTCGAAGCGGATCTCGCTCGGCAGGAGCCACGCTCCGCCCTCGGACTTGTAGGTCTCGTGCGTGACCATGCCCTGCGTGAACAGGGCGGCGAACGGCTCGCGCAGGTTTTTGGTGCCGTACCCGGCGTCCGAGATGGCGCGATAGAAGAACCGCGAATAGAGCAGGTGCAGGATCGCGTGCTCGATGCCGCCGATGTATTGATCGACCGGCAGCCAGTAGTTCGCGGCATCCACATCGACGGGCGTCGCCGCGTGCGGCGCCGTGAAGCGCACGTAGTACCACGAGCTGTCGACGAACGTGTCCATGGTGTCGGTCTCGCGCCGTGCGGGCTTGCCACACTTCGGACAGTCGACATGCTTCCACGTCGGATGCCGGTCGAGCGGGTTGCCCGGCTTGTCGAAGGTCGCGTCGTCCGGCAGCCTGACGGGCAGGTCCTCAGCCGGCACCGGCACGATGCCGCAGGCCTCGCAATGGATGATGGGGATCGGGCAGCCCCAGTAGCGCTGCCGCGAGATGCCCCAGTCGCGCAGGCGGTAGTTGACCTTGCGCGCCCCGGCCGGCTTGCCGCCAAGCCTCGAACCCTCGAGCCGCTTCGCCGCCTCCTCGAACGCGTCGTCCGTCGAGAGCCCGTCGAGGAAGCGCGAGTTGATCATCGTGCCGTCGCCGTCGACGGCCGTGTCGCCGACCGCGAAGCCCTCGGCCTCGGCACCCGGCGGCAGGATGACCGGAACGACCGGCAGCCCGTACCTGCGCGCGAAGTCGAGGTCGCGCTGGTCGCCCGACGGACAGCCGAAGATGGCGCCCGTGCCGTAGTCCATGAGGATGAAGTTCGCGACGTACACCGGCACCGTCCAGTCCTTGTCGAACGGATGCACGGCGCGAATGCCGGTATCGAAGCCGCGCTTCTCCGCGCTTTCGAGATCAGCGACCGACGTGCCCATGCGCCGGCACTCCTCGGAGAACGCCGCCAGCTCCGGGTTGGCCTCGGCCGCCGCTTTCGCCAGCGGATGATCGGGCGCAATCGCCATGAAGGACGCACCGAACAGCGTGTCCGGACGCGTCGTGTAGATCTCGAGCTCCTTGTGCCCCTTGGGCGCCGTCTTGGCATCGAGCGCCCAGCGCACCAGCATGCCTTCCGAGCGGCCGATCCAGTTCGCCTGCATCAGGCGCACCTTCTCCGGCCACTTGTCGAGCGTGCCGAGCGCTTCGAGCAGCTCGTCCGAGTAGGCGGTGATCTTGAAGAACCACTGCGTGAGCTCGCGCTGCTCAACGAGGGCGCCCGAGCGCCAGCCGCGCCCGTCGATCACCTGCTCGTTGGCGAGCACGGTGTGATCGACCGGGTCCCAGTTGACCTTCGAGCTTTTCCGGTACGCGAGACCCTTCTTGTAGAGGTCGAGGAACAGCCGCTGCTGGTGCGTGTAGTAGTCCGGGCTGCAGGTCGCGATCTCGCGGCTCCAGTCGAGCGACAGCCCCATCGACTTGAGCTGGCCCTTCATCGTTTCGATGTTGGCATAGGTCCACGTCGAGGGATGCGTCTTGCGCTCGATGGCGGCGTTCTCGGCCGGCATGCCGAACGCATCCCAGCCCATGGGATGCAGCACGTTGAAGCCCTTGGCGCGCTTGAAGCGCGCCACCACATCGCCCATGGCGTAGTTGCGCACGTGCCCCATGTGGATGCGCCCGGACGGGTACGGGAACATCTCGAGCACGTAGCACTTGGGCCGCGCCCGGTCGTCGGAGGCGCGGAAGATCTCGCCCTCCTCCCAGACCTTCTGCCAGTGCTTCTCGCGCGCGGATGCGTTGTACCGTTCGGTCGCCATGTGTTTTGCTTGTCTCGGGTGAAATTAGCCGGGTAATGAGCCCGAAAGCGGGGGTGCGGTCAAGGCGGCTGGCGGAAGCGGGTCAGCTCGAAATCCCGCGGCAGTGAAAGGCAGACAACCGCCGAAGCTGCTTACTCGGCAGCGACAGAACGAGGCGATCCGCCCTGCTGGTACTCGCTCCAGGCCTGCCGCAGGATCTGCACCGACGAGGTGAGAAAGATGCCCGCCATGATCGTAGCCACGATCAGATCGGGCCACGCGGTCGCAGTTCCCCACACCCCCAGCGCCGCGAGCATCACGGCGACGTTGCCGATGGCATCGTTGCGCGAGCACAGCCACACCGACCGCACATTCGCGTCGCCGTCCTTGTAGGGCAGCAGCAGGCCCACCGATGCCAGGTTCGCGGCAAGAGCCAGGAAACCGATGACACCCATTACTTCTGCGCTTGGCAGGCCAAGGACCAGCGTGCGGCAGGCTGTGGAGCCGAGCACCCAAAGCGCCATCAGGCTGAGCGACAACCCCTTGAATACTGCCGCGCTCGCCCGTGCCCGCAATGACGCGCCGATGACGGCAAGGCTGAGACCGTAAGTAATGGTATCGCCCAGGAAATCCAGGGCATCGGCTTGCAGGGCTTGCGATCCGGCAAGCTGACCCGCGACCATCTCCGTCGCGAACATCGCGGCGTTGATGCCGATAACAATCCAGAGCACGCGTTTGTAGCGCGGGTTCATGCCGTCGAAGACCGGCACGCCGCCTGAGCAGCATCCGCCTTCGGCCTTCGCCGCCGCATCACCCTTCTCGGCCGCAAGCGCCGGCGAGACGCAGCAGGTGTTCGTGTCCTCGTTGCAGCAGTGGTCGGCCATGCGGCACCTCCTTTTCGAGAGGCACCGTAATCCCTATAGTGACTAGAGGTTCAAGGGACTTCGCGATGGGTTTTTCGATTGGCGAGCTGGCGCGGCGCACCAAGGTCAAGGTGCCGACGATCCGCTACTACGAGCAGATAGGACTGATGCCGCCTCCACCGCGGACGGAAGGCCAGCAGCGGCGCTACGATGCAAGCCACGCGTCCCGGCTCAACTTCGTCCGCCACGCCCGCGAGCTTGGCTTCGAGGTGGACGCCATCCGCGAGTTGCTGGCGATGAGCGCCAAGCCGAACCAGTCTTGCTCGGAGGTGGACGAACTGGCGCGTCGGCACATCGCCGAGATCGACCGCCGCATCGCGCATCTGACGACGCTTCGCGCGGAGCTGCAGCGCACGGTTGACGAATGCGGGCGCGGACGCGTGTGTGAATGTCGGGTGATCGAGACCTTGGCCGACAGCAGCCATGAGCACGGCCGTGCGATCGAATCGCGATCGCGTAAGTGACATCCGCCGGGAGCCGGCAGCGGACCTGTCGGCCGATGCTCATCGCTCGGCGGCCACCTCCGGAAACGGCGCGAAGTCGTTGCTGTCGCTCATGAGCAGATCGAAGAAGCGGACGTTGATGAAAAGCTTGTCCCGTCCCTCTTTTTCCGCGCGTAGAACGCCTGCCGCGATGAGTTGATTGAGATGGCCGGCCGCCGTCTTGCGCGTGCCGAGGCCCGCGTCGACCAGATCGCCGATCCGCACATAGGGCTGCACGAACAGAAGCTCGACAAGCTCGCGTTTGTAGACCTTCGGCAAGGCCACCTGCACATAGCGCACGGTGTCCGCCATCAGATGCTTGATCGCCCAGATCTTGCTTCGCGTCCATGTCGCCATCTCGTCGACGGCATTGAGCATGTAGAGCACCCACGGCTCCCACGCCTGCTGCGTCGTCACTTCGAGCAGCAGCCGGTAGTACTCGCCCCGCTGGTCGTTGATGAAGCGGCTGAGATAAAGGATGGGCAGATCGAGTAGCTCCATCTCGATAAGAAACAGGATGTTGAGAATACGCCCCGTCCGGCCGTTTCCATCCGGAAACGGATGGATCGCCTCGAACTGGTAGTGCGCCACCGCCATTCTGATCAGCGGATCGAGATCCGACTCGTCGTGAATGAAGCGCTCCCAGTTGGCCATCTTGTCGCGCAGCACGTCCTCGCCCTCGGGCGGCGTGTAGATGACGCGCCCGCTCTGGTTCTTGAGGTTGGTGCCTGACGTACGGCGGATATCGAGGTCGACGTCCTTGATCGCGCGGCACACCTCGACCGCGGTATTGGTCGTCAGCGGCCGGCCGCTCTTCAGGCTCTCGTAGCCGCACAGCAGCGCCGTGCGATAGCGCAGCGTTTCCTTGGTCGCCGTGTCGGCCTGATTGGCATCCGCATTGGCGAACCGGAAGAGCTTGTCGTTGGTCGTGACGATGTTCTCGATCGCCGAGCTGTCCTTGGCCTCGCGCAGCGGGATCGAGTTGATCAGCACGTCCTGGTTGGGAATGAGGGCGGCCGCCTCCTTGAGCGCCGCAAGCTTCGCCCGGGCGCTGACGCACGTCTTTAGGACCGATCTGGTCTCGAGATCGACCCGTGGCGGCAGGCCGGGGAGATCGTTGAAAGGGCGGTTGGGATCGAAAGACATGGGTAAATATTGCCACTTTCTACCCATTTTATCCAGACATGGGTCGCCCTTACCCACATCTCCAACAAAATGGGTAATTTTATCGACTTTCTACCCACATGAGGCGCGCCATGGGTAGCCGCTACCCAAGTCAGTTCACATATGCGCAAAATTCGCGGCTTTTTACCCATATAGCCTCTATCATGTTCAAGCCGCGCGCAGATCGGGTACATCGAGGTCCATGACCGACCCGACCACCCTCCCTGCCCCGGCCGCCGCACTGGCCGAAGTCAAAGCCCGCCTCGCCGCCGCGGCCCGCGAGGCCGGACGGAATCCGGCCTCCGTGCACCTGATCGCCGTCACCAAGACCTTCGGCCCCGAGACTATCCTGCCCGTGCTCGAGGCCGGCCACCGCCTGTTCGGCGAGAACCGCGTGCAGGAGGCCAAGGCCAAATGGCCGGACCTCCGCGCCCGCTATCCCGACATCGAGCTCCACCTCATTGGCCCGCTGCAATCCAACAAGACGCGCGAGGCCGTGGCGCTGTTCGACGCCATCCACACCGTCGACCGGCCGAAGATCGCCAAGGCCATCGCCGACGAGCAGCAGCGGCAGGGCAAGCGCTTGAAGCTCTTCATCGAGGTGAACACCGGCGAGGAGCCGCAGAAGGCCGGCATCCCGCCGAAGGAGACCGCGGCCTTCCTCGCTCACTGCCGGGACGACCTCGGCCTCGACATCGCGGGCCTCATGTGCATCCCGCCCGTCGAGGAGGAGCCGGCCGTCCACTTCGCCTTCCTGGCCAAGCTCGCAGGCGACCTCGGCCTCGCCGAGCTCAGCATGGGCATGAGCGGCGACTTCGAGACCGCCAGCGAGCTCGGCGCCACGTACGTCCGCGTCGGCTCCGCCATTTTCGGCAGCCGCTGAGCCACTGCCCAATTCCGCACTCTGTCGCCCGCTACGTGTTGCTGGCCGCCCCCTATCCCCTGTCTACCCACAGCTTTTCCACGGCGCGCGCGCGCCACGCGGCCCCGGTTGCAGGAGCCGATGCTAGCCTCCTGACAACCCTGTGATTCGCGTCCGCAACCGCTCCACGGGAGCCCAAGGGAGACCGGCATGACAGCATCTGCCCTCAAGGTGGCCGAGATCGAGGCTGACGCCGCAGCCGCCGATGCCGCGCGCGACGCCCGCGCCGACGCCCTCAAGGAAATCTCTGCGAGAGCGCAGACGCAGCCAAAGGAGCCCAAAAGCGGCAAGGCGCCGAGGAAGCGCGCCTCCGACGGCTGGGACCGCTTCGTCGTCGACATCTGGATCACCGACCTCAACTTCACCGAGTTCGGCATCTACAAGCGCACGCGCAACCGCGCCAAGTCGCGCCAGTTCACGACCGACATGGACATCTTCGGCGAGATCATCGAGAACGGCCAGCGCACCGGCCTCTTCGGCTATCGCGAGGACGCCTGGAAGAAGTCCGAGGGCATGGACAAGCGCCTAGTCTTCAAGCTCTTCACCGAGAACCTCAACTGGCGCGCCACCATGGACCTCATGGTCGGACGCTCGCTGCAGCAGACGCTCGGCGCCCGCGGGCTCCCCGTGATGACCTACTCGATCAACACCAACGACGACCAGTACATCATTTATCTCGAGCGCTCGGCCAACAAGTGGGCCTTCATGCCCGAGCACTTCTCGTTCTTCATTATCGACAGCAAGGGCAATCCGGAATTTTACCGGCTGAAGCGCGCCTTCATCAATCTCGGCGGCGACTATGCGCTGATTAATCAGCACAACGAGACCGTCGGCTATCTCGACGGCAAGGTGTTCTCGAGTGGCGGCAAGTGGAAGGGTCAGATCCGCGCTGGCGCCGACAAACGCCTCATGACGGTGATGAAGCTGTTCGGCGCCATGATGGTCTTCAACGGCGACTGCCGCCGCCACATGAAGCAGCTCTACAAGGGCATGCTGAGGGGCAAGGTCACACCCAAGCTCGACCGCCAGGAAGCCGACCTCTACATGAACCCGCGCCGCGTCCGCTAGGCGGGCCAACGTTCGGAACTGCAAGAAACAAAAGGGCCGGAGCGTGGTGCTCCGGCCCTTTTCCGATTTCGGCCGTCTCTCTCAGTGCACGGTGGCTGTGGCTGTGCCTCCGCCCCCTGCCGCGCTCGCTGTCGTCTTGGCCTCCGCGCCATTCACGGGCGGGCCGATGGTGACGAGCGACTTGTCGATCTCGCGCAGCCCCTCGACGAACGACGACAGCCGTCCCGAGATCTTCTCGATGAAATGATCGGCGAGGCTCGGGTCGTCGGTCATGTGCGCGATCATCTCCGAGCGCGTGATCCTGAGCGCCCGCACCGGCGTGCGCGCCACCACCGTCGACGTGCACTCCGTCTCGATCAACATCGTCATCTCGGAGATCAGCGCCCCGGTCGGGATCGCCTCGTTCGCACCTCTCTCGAGCCCAGGCCCCTCGGTGCGCACCGCCTCGCCCGAAACCACGAGCACCGCCGCATCAGGCTCGCCATGTGCCGTCACGATCACGTCGCCCGGTTTGTAGACGATGCGATCCGCGCGACGCGCGATCTCTGTCAGTTGCAGGGGCTTGAGCCCCTGGAACAGCGGTACGTTGAGAAGTGGAAGCACAAGCGCATCGATAGCCATCTCGAAATCCCCGCAACCATAACCTGGGCACGCTGAACGCGGTGCCAACTCTGGTTGGAGATTCGAGCGATTCGCGCGAGCGGTCGAGGCTCAAGAAGGGGCTTGTTGACGACGTGAGAACAAGCTGTTCACGACATCAGCTTGTAGCCGCCCGTCTCGGTGACCAGGATCTCGGCGTTCGAGGGATCTTTCTCGATCTTCTGCCTGAGGCGGTAGATGTGCGTCTCGAGCGTATGCGTCGTCACGCCCGCGTTGTAGCCCCACACCTCGTGCAGCAGAGTCTCGCGCGAGACGACCTTGTCGCCGGTCCGGTAGAGGTATTTGAGGATCGCCGTCTCCTTCTCGGTAAGGCGGACCTTGCCGCCCTTCTCGTCGAGCAGGAGTTTCGAGGCCGGCTTGAACGTGTAGGGCCCGATGGTGAACACCGCGTCCTCGCTCTGCTCGTGCTGGCGCAGTTGCGCGCGAATGCGGGCGAGCAGCACCGCGAACTTGAACGGCTTGGTGACATAGTCGTTGGCGCCAGCGTCGAGGCCCAGGATCTGGTCGGCGTCGCTGTCGTTGGCGGTCAGCATGATGATCGGGCTCTTGAAGCCGCCCTTGCGCAGCAGCCGCACGGCCTCGCGCCCGTCCATGTCAGGCAGCCCGACGTCGAACACCACCAGGTCATGGTGCCCCATCTTGGCCGCCTCGATTCCCTTGCCGGCCGTGCCCGCCACCGACACGTCGAACTCGTCGTGCAAGGCCAGTTGATCCTGCAGGGATCCACGGAGATCCTCGTCGTCGTCGACAAGAAGGATCTTGCGTGCAGCGCTCATGCTTGGCGGGCTCCGGATAGGCGATGGGTCAGCGTTGGAGCACCCTCTTAGCATCTGCTCATCCGCTGAGGTAGGGTGCCGTGGGCCGGACGGTTATCGAGCCGGAAGGCCGGCCGAAAAAGGGGATCGAGCCATTATTGCCCGTAAAATCGTCGTGAGAGGCCTAAGCCCCAAGAGCACGGCGGGCCGGCTGACCTTGGGCAGCCTTGTGCTGCGTTGCGCGCTCGGCCGCGGCGGCATCCGCGCCGAGAAGCGCGAGGGCGACGGCGCCACGCCGCGCGGTCAGTTTCGGCTCGAAAGCGCATTCTACCGCCGCGACCGCATGGCGCGGCCGAGAACCGCGCTCGCGCTGACGGCGATCAGGCCGGACGACGGATGGTGCGATGCAGCGAACGACCGCAATTACAACCGCCGTGTGCAGCATCCCTATGCGGCAAGCGCCGAGCGTCTCTGCCGCGGCGACGGGCTGTATGACATGGTCGTCGTCATCGGCTACAACCGCCGCCCCCGCCGACGCGGGGCGGGCAGCGCCATTTTCATGCATGTCGCCGAGCGCGGACTGAAGCCGACCGAGGGCTGCGTCGCCCTCGCACGCCGCGATCTCCTGAAAGTGCTGGCGCACATTGGCCCGAGGACCCGCATCGCCATCCTCTGAGCACAGAAAAAAAGACCCGGAGCGCGAAGCCCCGGGTCAAGTTTGGAGCACGTCTAGGGGAGACGCGTGCTCGGGAGAAGAATGGAGAGGTGAAACCTGCCGGCCGGAGAACCGGCAGGTTCCCGAGCGAGCTACAATCATCGCGAACTCGCTCGCCGTGATCGCCGAAGATCGAGACCCTGGCCTTGCTGTCCGCACCGGACGCCGGCCGGTCAGACCTCGGCGAAGAAAATGCCGGTCCACAGAGCACCCGGGCACTGAGGTATCAAGAGTCGTGCCAATCGCTACCGAACGCACAAGCGATTGAAATTCTGGCGAGATACGACCAGCCGTGCGCTTCGATGGCACGCGCGGGCGGCAATTGCGGATCAAATCCCAGGCAGAATTTCTCGTCCGCTCAAAAGTTGGGCGATGCAGGTGCAGGCAAGAAAACAGCCCCGGACTTGCTGAAGCCCGGAGCTGCGCCTTGGGAAAGGATCGGCCGGCAGCACGCCGCCGGCCGAAGAGATCTCTCGCTTACTGAACGACCTCGCCGTGCAGGTTGACGTCGAGACCCTCGACCTCGACCGACTCCGGCACGCGCAGGCCGAAGAACATCTTGATCAGGATGAGGATCACGAAGCTCGCGACCGCACACCAGATGATGGTGGCGAGCACGCCGTAGACCTGCGTCCAGACCTGGGCGATGTTGCCCTCGATGGCGCCGGCGGTGCCGCCGATGGCCTCGCGGGCGAACACGCCGGTGAGGATGGCGCCGACGATGCCGCCCACGCCGTGCACACCGAACACGTCGAGGCTGTCGTCATAGCCGAGCGCCTTCTTCACGGCAGTCGAGAAGAAGTAGCAGATCGCGCCGGCCGCGAGGCCGATGATCAGCGCGCCGACCGGATCGACGAAGCCGGCTGCAGGCGTGATGGCCACGAGACCGGCAATCGCGCCCGACGTGGCACCGAGCACCGTCGCCTTGCGATGGACGAGGAACTCGACGAAGATCCAGGAAAGCACGGCCGCGGCGGTGCAGACCTGCGTGACGAGAGCGGCCATGGCAGCCGAGCCGTTAGCAGCGGCGGCCGAGCCGGCGTTGAAGCCGTACCAGCCGACCCAGAGCAGCGAGGCGCCGATCAGCGTCAGCACCAGGTTGTGTGGCGCCATGTTCTCGGTGCCGTAGCCCTTGCGCTTGCCGAGCACGATGGCCGCCACAAGGCCCGCGACACCGGCGTTGATGTGCACCACGGTGCCGCCGGCGAAGTCGAGCACGCCGTGATCGCTCAGGAAGCCGCCGCCCCACACCCAATGGCAGACCGGAGCGTAGACGACGAGGCTCCAGAGCGACAGGAAGAGCAGCAGGCTCGAGAACTTCATGCGTTCGACGATCGAGCCGATGATCAGCGCCGGTGTGATGGCGAAGAACGTCAGCTGGAAGGCGACGAACAGCGATTCGGGGATCGTCCCGGAAAGGGCGTCCTTGGTCACGCCGGCCAACAGCACCTTCTCAAGACCGCCGACGTAGGCCTGAAGCGCGCCGCCGTCCGAGAACGCCAGCGAGTAGCCGATCAGCATCCAGAGGACCGACAGCACCGACACGGCGACGAAGACCATCGCCGTCGTGTTGAGCACGTTCTTCTTGCGCACCATGCCGCCGTAGAAGAGGGCAAGGCCCGGGATGCTCATCAAGAGCACGATGACGGTCGAGACCAGCAGCCACGCGGTGTCGCCGGAATCAAGCGTTGGCGGCGGCTCCGCCGCGGCTGCTTCCTGCGCGAACGCCGGAAGCGCAGTGAACATGTACGCGGCGGCAGCCCCAAGGACCCCGGTCGCGCGCGTAAACAAGTTTGGCTTCATGTCGTGAACTCCCCTGTCTTTCAACCTGTAAGCGAGCCGCATTCTTCAGAGCGCCGCGTCGTCGGACTCACCCGTGCGGATTCGCAAGGTGTGCTCGATCGAGGAGACGAAGATCTTGCCGTCGCCGATCTGGCCGGTCTTGGCGGCCTTCACGATGGCTTCGACGGCTTTGTCGACGAGGGCCCCGGAAACGACGACCTCGATCTTGATTTTGGGCAGGAAGCTCACCGCGTACTCTGCGCCGCGGTAGACCTCGGTGTGGCCCTTCTGGCGGCCATAACCCTTGACCTCGGTCACGGTCATGCCCTGGAGGCCGATGTCGGTCAGGTTTGACCGCACCTCCTCCAGCTTGAAAGGCTTGATGATGGCAGTGATGAGTTTCATGGAGAGCACCCCTTGGTTTTTGTCTCCCGCTCTATGAATGAGACGGCGAGGAGACAGGACCTCCTACTTGCTGCCGGCGAACAGCCGGCAACAATCGACGGAGTGAGAGTCAAGAGCTGTGCCAAGTCCGGCAGGTGCTGGTAGAGAGTTGAATCCGTTTAGAATTTGGCAACAATCGGCCACAAATTAGCCATCACTGCCCGCAGAAAGCGCACAACATTTGTGCATTGAACGATGTTTGCTATTCATTTAATCAAAAACGCCGTCTGACGTTTGCGGATAAGCCCCTCTTGCGCGGTGGATGCAACGAGGCGCCCGTCGCGGGTGAAGAAGCTGCCCCGGCAGAAGCCTCGCGCCCCGGAGGCGACGGGGCTGTCCGGTGCGTAGAGCAGCCATTCGTCGGCCCGGAACGGCTGATGCAGCCATAGCGCGTGATCGAGGCTGGCGAGCTGGATGTCGGGATCGAACAAGAGCTTCCCGTGCGCGATCAGCGCCGTGTCGAGCAGCGTGAAATCCGAGGCATAGGCCAGCACGCACTGGTGCAGCCGGACGTCATCCGGCAGCCGCCCGCTGGCCTTGAGCCAGATGTGCTGGGCGGGCGGATTGGGCTCGCGGCTGAGGTAGCGCTTGACGTCCACCGGCCTGAGCTCGATGGGGGCCTCGCGCTGCCAGTAGTTGCGCATGTTCTCGGGCAGCGCGTCGATCAGCTCGGCCACCCGCTCCGCAGCCGAAGGCAACGTCTCGGGCGGCGGCACGTCCGGCATCGCCGCCGCGTGCTCGTAGCCTTCCTCCTCCTTGTGGAACGAGGCGCTCATGGCGAAGATGGCGCGCCCGTGCTGGATGGCCTTGACGCGCCGCGTTGTGAAGCTGCCGCCGTCGCGAATGCGCTCGACTTCGTAGATGATGGGATGGGAGGGGTCGCCCCCGAGCAGGAAATAGCCGTGCAGCGAATGGGCCGCGCGCGGCTCCTCGACCGTCCGCCCCGCCGCCACCAGCGCCTGCCCGAGCACCTGCCCGCCGTAGACGCGCTGCCAGCCGTCCTTGGGACTGATGCCGCGGAACAGGTTGACCTCGAGCCGCTCGAGGTCGAGCACCTCCATCAGCCCCGCCACCGCGGGGCTTGGTTGCTCATAACCGGCAGACATGGAAGGCTCCCGAAAAGGTGCTAGGGTTCAATGGCCTGGGCAACGGGCTGCGCCGAAGAAGCATTAACCTGCTCGCGGGTTCGAATCGAGAAATTCGCTTTCAGCTTCGATTTTCGCACGAGCCCGGTCAAAGGTGCCAACGGAAACCGACCATGACGCAACGCTTCGACATCGTGATCTCGGGAGGGAGCTTCGCCGGCCTCGCCTTCGCCCGCGCGCTGCTCTCCGCGTTTGGCGACGGCATCCGTCTCGCCATCGTCGACCGCGCCCCGCGCCAGGGGAAGCCGCCGGCGGACGCCCGCGCCTTCGCGCTCTCGGCCGGGGCACGCCACATGCTGGACGCGCTCGGCATCTGGCAGGCGGTCGCCGACGAGGCACAGGCGGTCACCGAGATCGAGATCACGGATTCGAGCCTCGAAGCCGGCATCCGGCCCGTGCTGCTCAAGTACGACAACCATCTCGCGGAGGACGGCGAGCCCGCGAGCTACATCGTACCGGCCACGGCACTCGAGCACGCGCTTTATGAGTCCGTCGCATCCGCCCCGGGGCTCACCCTGATCGCCCCGGCAGAGATCGCCCGCTTCGCCGACACGAGCGGCGTGATGACCATCACGCTGGGCGACGGCACCGAGCTCAGCGCATCGCTGCTGGTCGGCGCCGAGGGCCGCCGCTCCGCCTCGCGCGACAGCGCCGGCATCAAGACGGTCGGCTGGCGCTACGGCCAGACCGCGATCGTCACCACCATTGCCCACGAGCGCTCCCACGACGGCCGCGCCATCCAGCATTTCCTGCCTGCGGGACCATTCGCCATCCTGCCGCTCCCGGGCAACCGCGCCTGCCTCACCTGGACCGAGGACGCGGACGAGGCCAAGCGCATCCTGGCCCTCGACGACGCGGGCTTCCTCGCCGAGGTCGAGACGCGCGTCGCCGGTCGCCTCGGCGCCATCGAGGTCGTCGGCCCCCGCCAGTGCTGGCCGCTCGAGATGCATCTCGCGCGCGCCTACGTGGCGCCGCGCTTCGCGCTGATCGGCGACGCCGCTCACGGCGTGCACCCGATTGCCGGCCAGGGCGTGAACCTTGCCTTCCGCGACGTCGCGGCCCTGAGCGAGATCGTGGTCGACAGCCTGCGCCTTGGCCTCGACCCTGGCAGCATGGAAGGGCTCGGCCGCTACGAGAAGTGGCGCCGCTTCGACAGTTTCGCCTCGGCCGCCGCGTTCGACGGCTTGAACAAGCTCTTTTCCAACGATGCGATGCTGATCCGTGCCGCCCGCGACTTCGGCCTCGGCCTCGTCGACCGCCTTCCGGCCCTGAAGCGCCGCCTCGTCTCCGAAGCCGCCGGCCTCACCGGCGACCTCCCGCGCTTGTTCAAATCCGAACGGCTTTAGCGATCGGCGACAACATCGCCCTGGGTCCCGGCTCTACACGCCGGATGACATGAGGCGATCGCGGTATCCTCCCCCCGGGCGCAGGCCGGGATCCAGACACGCCACACGTCAAAGTCGCCACGTTTCCACGCGCGCGCATCAGTCCGACGAGCTCGCGACGTCGTCCTCACCAACGCTCTCATCGCCCGCGTCCACCTCCTCGGGCGGCACGAGCACGACCACACCGCCCGCGAGATCGACGCGGCGCACGATCGCCTCAGTCATGGGATAGAGCACCGTCCGCCCGCCGGCGTCCGGCCGCACCTCGAGGATGTCGCCCGCACCGTAGTTCGCGACCGCGACCACGCGCCCGAGCGGCGCGCCCGCCTCCGTCACGGCGGTGAGCCTCACGAGATCCGCATGATAGTACTCGCCCTCGTCGGGCGGCGGCAGCCGGTCGCGCGCCACGTAGAGCGCGGCGCCCTTGAGCGCCTCCGCCTGCGTCCGGTCCGAGATCCCCTCAACGCGGCAGATGAGCCCTTTCGCCGTCGCACCCTCCACCGCGAGCGCAAAGCGCGCCGCGCCAGCCTCGTCCTCCAGCACGCCGTAGCCGGCGATCGCCTCCGGCTCGGCCGTGTAGCTGCGCACCAGCACCGCGCCCTTGATGCCGTGGGCACCCGCGATATGGCCAAGCAGCACGCGCCGCCCGCTCTTGCTTTCGGTTGGGTCGTCCCGTGTCATCGAGGAAGCCGTTCGCTCAGGTCAGGGGGCCGACGAAGCGGAGCTCGACCGCCACCGGCGTGCCGCCGATGTCGACCACCGTCGACGACACCGGCGTCGGCGGCGGAAAGCACCCGGTCACATCGATGAAGGCGCCGTCCGGCCCTGCTTCGAGCCCGGTAAGAAGCACGCCATGGGGCGGGACCGCCAGCCGCACCGCGACCGTCACATCGCCGCCCGCAACATCATACAGACAGCGCCCCCGGAACACACCCCCGTTGCGGTCGGAGCCCAGGATCACGCCCCCGCGCAGCACGGCCAGCCCCTCGCTGCGATGGCATGGACCGCCAGTGTCGGCCTCGCCGCCGCTCTCGAAACTGATCCCGTAGACACCATCGTCGAGCATCGCCGATCCGCTCCGGCCTCAAATCGACATCGGCCGCCAAACCGATTGTCCAAGCCAGAAAATACTACCACAGATTGCAATACCGTGTACGAGCTTTGCTCGGCATCCTTAAGGTGCAAGCAGCCGCTGAGCCCGACGGACCTTCTATTGCAGGCGCTCGATCCTGTTGCCGATGGCGACGGCATAGAGCCAAAGCCGCCGCTCGCGCTCGGTCCACGTCTCGACGTCCGGCTTCTCGTTCATCAGCGCCGTGCCCTGCACCAGGATCTCACTGCGCCGATCCCACCAGGCCGCTTCGGCCTCGGAGAGATTGGTCCTCAATGGCATGGAAGTAACGTCCCCGATGTCTTGCAAGGACACATCCGGATCCGGCCTCGCGCCGCCCCCGGCGGTCCTGCCCCCAAAAACAACCCACGCCGCATTACCGGGCCTGCCACCCCCAAACCGCGGCCGGCCCTCACAAAGGCTATGACAATTCGCGGCCGGCTTCGACACCCGGCCGGGTAGGCAAAGCCACAAGTCTCAAAGACTGGTGCGGAATTGCAGCATACTGCCCACTCTGCTCACGGAACGGCATCGCCGGGACAAAAGAACAGGCACCGGACGCAGGGGTCCGATGCCTGGCTCAAACAACAGAATACTTAAGCGGCGCCAATGCCGCTTATGCCTCGCCACCGGCGGCAGCCGCAGCGGCCTCCTCGGCGGCCTTGGCCTTGGCGGCGGCGCGCTCCTGCGCCTTCTTCTTCGGCTTGGCCTTCTCCGGGTTGTTGCGGGCCTCGCGCTTCAGGAGCCCGGCACCATCGAACAGGCGTGCCACGCGATCCGTCGGCTGCGCGCCGACCGAGAGCCAGTGCTTGCAGCGCTCCTCGACGAGCTTCACGCGCTCGGCGCTGTCCTTGGGCAGCATCGGGTTGAAGGTGCCGATCTGCTCGATGTAGCGCCCGTCGCGCGGCGAGGCGCTGTGCGCCACGACGATATAGTAATAGGGCCGCTTCTTGGCGCCGCCGCGGGAAAGACGGATCCTGGCTGACATGACGGTGTAGTCCTTTCTCTCTTCTCGATTGATGTTCGGCGGCGCACCACCTGTTCCGTGATAAGCGTCGTCACTTCTTCTTCCCCGGACCTCCGGGGAATTTCGGGAACGTCCCGCCCAGTCCTGGAAGACCGCCCGGCAGTCCGCCTCCACCGAGACCCGGAAGTCCGCGCGGCAGCCCGCCGCCTCCAAGCCCCGGCAATCCCTTCGGCAGCGCGTCCTTGAGATCGGCGGGAAGCTGCTCGAGCGCCTTGGGATCGAGCTTCGCGAGCTCTCCCTGCATCTCGGCGAGCTCGGCCTCGCTCGGGCCGCCACCGCCCATGCCGAACATGCGCGCCATCATTCCGCGGTTCTTGCCCATGGCGCGCATCATGTCGGCCATCTGGCGATGCATCTTGATGAGCTTGTTGACGTCCTCGACGCGCGTGCCGGAGCCGGCCGCGATGCGCCGCTTGCGCTTGGCGTCGAGGATCTTCGGGGCCCGCCGCTCCTTGGGCGTCATCGACGAGATGATGGCGCGCTGGCGCTTCACCACCCGGTCGTCGAGGTTGGCGGCCGCGATCTGGTTCTTGATCTTGCCGACGCCCGGCAGCATGCCAAGCACGCCGCCCATGCCGCCGATCTTCTCCATCTGCTTCAACTGCTCGCCGAGGTCCTCGAGGTCGAACGACCCCTTCTTCATCTTCTCGGCGATGGATTTCGCCTTCTCGACGTCGATCGACTGCGCCGCCTTCTCGACTAGGCCGACGATGTCGCCCATGCCGAGGATGCGCCCGGCGATGCGCTGCGGATCAAAGTCCTCGAGCGCATCCCACTTCTCGCCGGTGCCGAGCAGCTTGATCGGCTTGCCGGTCACCGCACGCATGGAGAGAGCCGCGCCGCCGCGCCCGTCGCCGTCGGCGCGTGTCAGCACCGTGCCGGTGATCGCGAGCCGGCTATCGAACGCCTTCGCCGTGTTGACGGCGTCCTGGCCGGTGAGACTGTCGAGCACGAGCAGGGTCTCGTGCGGGTTGGTCGCCGCCTTGACCTCGGCGACCTCCACCATCAGCTCCTCGTCGAGCGTGGTACGGCCCGCGGTGTCGAGCAGCACAACGTCGTAGCCGCCAAGCCGTGCTGCCTCCATGGCGCGCTTGGCGATCTGCAGCGGCGTCTGCCCGGCGACGATCGGCAGCGTCGCCACCTCGGTCTGCTCGCCGAGCACGCGAAGCTGCTCCTGCGCCGCTGGCCGCCGCGTGTCGAGCGACGCCATCAGCACTTTCTTCTTGTCGCGCGTCTTGAGGCGCCAGGCGATCTTGGCCGTGGTCGTCGTCTTGCCCGAGCCCTGCAGGCCCGCCATCAGGATGGCGACCGGCGGCGCGGCGTGCAGGTCGATGGGCTCGGCCTCGGAGCCGAGCGTGCGGACCAGCTCGTCGTTGACGATCTTGACCACCATCTGGCCCGGCGTCACCGAGCGCAGCACCTCCTGGCCGACCGCCTTGGCCTTCACGCGCTCGATGAAGTCGCGCACCACGTCGAGGGCCACGTCCGCCTCGATCAGCGAGCGGCGCACCTCGCGCATGGCCTCGCTGACGTCGGCTTCGCTCAGCGCACCCCGCTTGGTGAGCTTATCGAAAACCTGCCCCAGCCGGTCTGAGAGCGATTGAAACATCTAAACCTTTCCGCAAACGATGACAGCATCCGAGGGCGCCACGCGCTGTCGGATGTTGACCCCCCTGCCTCCCGGTGCCCGTTCGGTAACCATGTGCAAGGCGGCGGCTCTGAACGTCAGGGCCGTCTGGAATTTGGGCGCACCATCTCCGATCGGGTAGGCCCTGTCAACGCCCCTGCCAAGAGTGTGGGCCGACGCTGCGTTCACATTGCCAGTCCGGCTGTCATTGAACCATAATTTCGCCGCACCGGTTTGAGCCCAGAGGACGGGGGAGCCGGGGGGCGCCCAGGGTCGGAGCCGCGTCGGCTCGTTCATATCTGGCGCACGCGTCGTCGTCCCCACCGCAGAGCCAGAGCGCATCGCGACCGAACAAGAATAACGACGCGCTTGAGGGGAGAAGAATTCATGGCTGAGCGACGCATGCTTCGCACGGTGGCGTGTCTGGCGTTACTGCCGGGCGCCGTCGCGGGCGGATGCGCCTCCTCGAGCAATCCGTTCAGCAACACCTCCGATTTCGACCGCACTTTCATCGCCGCGGCCCAGACCTGGGATCTGGACAAGAATGGCTCGGTGAGCTGCGAGGAGTGGACCCGCTACGTCTCCACCGAGTTCCGCCAGGCGGACGGCAACGGCGACGGCGCCCTCGACGCGGAGGAATGGAAAAAGATGGTCGCCAGCGACCGCCTGTTCGAGGTCGCC
>NZ_JADZBI010000201.1 GCF_020852195.1 Hyphomicrobium sp.
CGGACGCGAAGTAAATGTCGATCGGTTTGGGGAGGTGGATGGCCATGAGGATCTCGTCCCTGCGTTTGCGTTGATGTGGGTCGTCGTCGTTGCCTGCCGACCCACGTATGGCTAGGCTTACCGGATGGCAAGAACGCACAAAAAAGTAAGGTACTTACCCGATCGTGAGGACCGCGGGCTTACACCGGCGTCCGCTGCCCAAGGCGTCGAGGCCGCGTTGAAGATTCTCGAGGGGCGCTGGAAGCTTCTCATCCTGTTCCATCTCTTCGGTGGCCGGCTGAAGAGGTTCTCGGAGCTCGAGCGTGCCATCCCTGCCATCTCGCAGAAGATGCTCATCCAGCAGCTCCGCCAGTTGGAGGAGGATGGTGTCGTGCGCCGGATCGTCCATCATCAGGTGCCGCCGAAGGTCGAGTACGGCCTCACCGATTGGGGGCAGGCGCTCTGCCCTGCGCTCGATTCCATCCTGAGGTGGGCGGCTTTGAAGGACGAGATCGGCGCGGATCCGGATACGACCGCTTGACGGAGCCAAGCGGGCCGCGTCAGCGCTGTGTGCGACGCCGCGGTTTTCGTACCTTCGGGGCAGGCTGAGACTGCGGCCAGAGCTGGTCCAAGGGCAAGGCGGTGTTGTACTTGACCTGCTTCAGCGCGAAGCGCGAGTGGATGTTGGCGACGCCCGGTGTTTTCGTCAGCTTGTCGAGGATGAAGTCCTTCAACGCGACCGCGTCGCGGACAACGACGCGCAGCAGGTAGTCGGCATCCCCGGTCATGAGATAGCATTCCATGACCTCCGGCATCGCAACCACCGTGCGCTCGAAGGCTTCCAGGACCTTCTGGGACTGGCGCTCCAGCGTGATGTGAATGAAGACGCTGAGCGTTCCCCCGATGCGCTCTGAGTCGAGCAGGGCGACGTAGTTGCGGATGATGCCCGCGCTCTCCAGCGATTTGACGCGGGCTAGGCACGGCGATGGCGAGAGGCCGACACGCGATGCCAGATCGACATTCGTCAGGCGGCCGGATCTCTGAAGCTCCAGGAGTATCCGCCGGTCGAACGCGTCGAGCATCTGTCCCTCCATTATGCTGCTTTGTGATCTGTATTCAGCACAATGTGTTGCTATTGACAACTTTTACACATTATTCGGCATGAAATTGCGTGCCGTTCCCATTAATATGCTCACGAAAGAAAGCTTGGATGCATAGGTTTGGGATGCACGGCATGAGCTCCGCACGCGACCGCACGCAGGCCAATCCGCCGATCGACAGCGATCCGGATGAGACGTCCGACGGGCTCGCCTCGCTCGATTCCATTGCAAAGTTCGATGGCGCGGCGCGGGCCAGGTTCATCCTCGAGGCGCTCGACCGGCGTGCCAGGCAGCTCGATGTCGTCGCCGATACGCTGCCGTACTCGCCCTATCGCAACAGCATTCCTCTCGACGAGCAGCCGCCCTATCCGGGCGATCTGGCGATGGAGGAGCGGATCACGTCCATCATGCGCTGGAACGCGCTGGCGATGGTCGTGCGCGCCAACCGGGCGCATGGCGAGCTCGGCGGGCATATCGCCAGCTACGCGTCGGCGGCGGAGATCTTCGAGGTCGGGTTCAATCATTTCTTTCGGGCAGGCGGAGAGAGCGGCAACGGTGACCTCGTGTTCTTCCAGCCCCATTCTGCGCCGGGCGTCTATGCACGAGCGTTCCTCGAAGGGCGCTTGAGCGAGGACAACATCGCCCACTATC
This sequence comes from Hyphomicrobium sp., assembly GCF_020852195.1. Taxonomy (GTDB): domain Bacteria; phylum Pseudomonadota; class Alphaproteobacteria; order Rhizobiales; family Hyphomicrobiaceae; genus Hyphomicrobium_C. Next base: position 1,731 of record NZ_JADZBI010000201.1, read on the forward strand.
GGCAGGAGATCACCGGCGACGGGCTGTGCTCCTATCCCCACCCGTGGCTGATGCCGGATTTCTGGCAGTTTCCGACCGGGTCCATGGGCATCGGCCTGATCAACGCGATCTACCAGGCTCGCTTCAGGCGCTACCTGCGCGACCGTGGCCTCTACGACAGCGGGGATCGCCATGTGTGGGGCGTTTTCGGCGATGGCGAGATGGACGAGCCGGAATCGGTGGGGGCACTCTCGATCGCGGCGCGCGAGAAGCTCGACAACCTGACCTTCATCATCAACTGCAACCTGCAGCGGCTCGACGGCCCGGTGCGCGGCAACGGCCAGATCATCCAGGAGCTCGAGAGCATCTTCAAAGGTGCCGGCTGGAACGTCATCAAGGTGCTGTGGGGATCGGAATGGGATCCGATCTTCGCACGCGACGTGAACCACAAGCTCCTGCAGCGCTTCGCCGAGACGCCGGACGGGAAATACCAGACGCTCGGTGCGAAGGGCGGTGCGTACAACCTTGCTAATTTCTTCGACGAGGATCCGGAGGTGCGCACGCTCGTCGCGCACATGTCGGACCGCGACATTGATGCGCTGAGGCGCGGCGGTCATGACTTCCGCAAGCTGCACGCGGCGTTCAAGAAGGCACGCGAGACGAAAGGGCGGCCGACGGTCATCCTCGCCAAGACCAAGAAGGGCTATGGGATGGGCGGCGCCGGCGAGTCGAAGATGACGGCGCACCAGGCCAAGAAGCTCGATGTCGATGCCCTTCTCGCGTTCCGCGACAAGTTCTCGCTGCCGCTTACGAATGAGCAGGCGGAAAGCCTCACGTTCTTCAAGCCGGCGGACGACTCCGCCGAGCTCCAGTATATGAAGGCGCGGCGTGAAGCCCTCGGCGGCCACCTGCCCAAACGGCGCCGGTCGGCCAAACGCATGGCCGTACCCGCGCTCGAGGCTTACGCGGACTTCGCCTTGAACGCTGACGGCAAGGGCATGTCGACGACGGTTGCTTTCGTGCGCCTGCTCGGTGCTCTCTTGAAGAGCAAGGAGATCGGTCCGCGTATCGTGCCCATCGTCGCCGACGAGGCGCGCACCTTCGGCATGGACAACCTTTTCCGGCAGGTGGGCATCTACTCTCCCGTCGGACAGCTCTATGAGCCCGAGGATGCCGGCTCGATGCTCTACTACAAGGAAGCCGTCGACGGTCAGTTGCTCGAGGAAGGCATCACCGAGGCCGGCGCGATCTCGTCCTGGGCGGCCGCGGCCACGTCGTACAGCGTGCACGGCGAGCCGATGCTGCCCTTCTACATCTTCTACTCGATGTTCGGCTTCCAACGCGTCGGCGACCTGATCTGGGCCGCGGCGGATCAGCGGGCGAGGGGCTTCCTGATCGGCGCAACGGCGGGCCGCACCACGCTCGGCGGAGAGGGCCTGCAGCACCAGGACGGCAGCAGCCATCTCGTGGCGGCGACGGTCCCGAACTGCCGCGCCTACGATCCGGCTTATGCCTACGAGATGGCCGTGATCGTCGATCACGGGTCTCGGCGGATGCTCGAGGAGGGGGCGGACGAGTTCTACTACATCACCGCCATGAACGAGAGCTATGCGCAGCCATCCATGCCTGACGGCGTCGAGCGCGACATCATCAGCGGCATGTACAGGATTTCCGGGTCGCCTGACTCCGCCGTTCGGTTGTTGGGGTCTGGAGCTATCCTGTCGGAGGTCGTGGCTGCCGGGGAACTGCTCAAAGCCGACTGGGGCGTCGAAGCCCAGGTGTTCAGCGTTACCAGCTTCAGCGAGCTTGCACGCGAGGCGCGTGAGGTGGAGCGCAGCAATCTATTCGGGGCAGGGGCGGCGGACAGGAGGAGCCATGTCGCATCTCTGCTGCCCGGGGCGGCCTCGATTGTGGCCGCGACCGACTATGTGCGTGCTTATGCGCAGATGATCGCTCCCTACGTCGACGGTCGATTCGTTGCGCTCGGAACCGACGGCTTCGGGCGGAGTGACACGCGCAAGGCCTTGCGCCGCTTCTTCGAGGTTGATCGGTGGCATATCGTGGTCGCGGCGCTTTCCGCACTTGTCACGGAAGGGAAGATCGGGGGGGGGCTCGTGGCCGAGGCGATTGCGAAGTACGGCATTACCTACGACGAGCGTGCGCCATGGTCGCGCTAAGGGGCTCAACGCAACGCGATGGCGCCTGCCAGGACGCCTCGGCGCTCCGTAATCTCGACGGTTGTTGCGTCCGCGGGGCTTTATTCGCTTCGGCGAGGCGTGGTAGAAGGCGCTTCGCAGAGCACAGGCCCCGTAGCTCAGTGGATAGAGCATCAGATTCCTAATCTGAGGGCCGCAGGTTCAAATCCTGCCGGGGTCGCCATCCGTGCCGCGTGCGGGCGTCGTATTCGCCAGTGCGCGCAATGCGGTTGCTGTCTCGTCCGGCAAGGGCGTAGTCCGGCGCGTTGATGGGTCAATCAGGACCACCGTCGAGGTTGCGCTGGCGACGTGGCGGCCGTTCTGAAACAAGCACTGCCCCATGGTCACCGAGCAGCGGCCGATGCGCTCGAGGCGCGTGCCGATCTCCACGGTTCCGGGCCAGTGCATCTCGCGATGGAATTGGAGCTCGAACCGGACGATGACGAACTGTGCGTCAAAGGACAGCGGCACGCGGTTCCGGTCGTACAGAATCTCCATGCGTGCGTTCTGGCAGCAAACGGCGAAGGCGGTGTTCGAGATGTGGCCGTTCCGGTCGGTGTCGGCGAAGCGCAGCTTCTCGCTGGTCCGGATCGGATAGTCCACGAGGCTTGCGGATGGCCTCGGGTTAGGCTTGGTCCATGCCGGCACGCCGAGGCGAGCGGGGATGATCTTCGAGAGCTGCACGGATGTCTCCTTCGATAGAGGTGATCGACATCGTCTTTGTCCTCATCCTTGGGCATATCGACCGCCTTCTTTCCGAAGCGGATGGTGGGCTCCCGTCCCGTTGGCTTCTTTCGGCGTTGAAGGTCCTGCTGCACGATGGCCGGAACCGCGTATCGCGCTCCCGGGATGCAGCGGGATCCGCCGATTCATAACGCGAAATCTTGCGATCGCGTATCGTTCTCTTGAATGAGTGACGGCGCGCGTCAGCAAGCCAGGATCTTCATGAAACCCAGAGCATAAATCGCCGTCTCGCCATGATCCGTTCGCGTTGTCGGAGGCACAAACGAAAGCGGCAGGGCTGTTCGCCCTGCCGCTTCCCGCACAATTTCCCCGCTGCACCGTCTCACCAGCCGATCGTCACGCCGGCCTTGCCGGCGACCGTGCCCTGGCTCGTGCCCCATCCCACGCCGGCATCGACGACGACGTTCTGGCTGAGCGCGCCCGCGGCCGTGAAGCCCGCCGCGTTCGAGCCTTCGAAATTGCCCCAGCCGCCGCGCATGGCAAACGTCTGGCCGTTGCGCAGAACGGGGGCGTCGAGGGCGAGCGAGATGGCAATGCCCTCGGCGAGCTCGTCGTCGCGGTCTATGAGGCCGTTGATCTGCGACTGGATGCCGGCGATGTCGCCGATCGACGCGAGACCGAGCTCATCAAAAGTGCGTCCGGCGAGGTTGCCGTCGCCGTCCGTTGTGACGAGGTTGACCGGGCCGGACTGCGCCGCCCGGCTATCGTCAGAGTTTACACCCGCCATGGTGTAGGTATTGGTCGTCGTGCCGAACATCTGCTGGTTATCGCGCGTAGTCGTCGCATCGGCGCCGAAAGCGGCAGAGTTTTCGTGTGTCGCGCTCGCATGCGTGCCATACGCCGCGCTCTGGTCACCGCTCGCAGTGCTTTGCTGGCCAAAGGCCGAGCTAGCGCTGCCGCTCGCAGTGCTGTCAAAACCATAGGCCGAGCTAGCGCCGCCGCTCGCAGTGCTTTGTTGGCCAAAGGCCGAGCTACTCTCGCCGCTCGCAGTGCTGAATTCGCCATAGGCTGAGCTAGAGCCGCCGCTCGCGGTGGCGCCTTGTCCGCATGCGGTCCGAGAAGCGCTGAATGCGGTGCCGCCGTCATCGCCGGCGGGGTCGGGTCCAATGCCCCCGTTGGCGCACTCGACCGCAAGCGCCGTCGGAGCGGTCATGATGCTCGCCGCCAGCATCAGGACCGCTGCGAGCGCCGGTGTGGCAAGCGCCATCGCGAAACCGGGCACTTTGACCTGACCGCGAAGGAGAAGCCGGCGGCGACTGCCGGAAAGCTCTGGATACATTGGACCACTCCTTGAACTCGATACTGGAGATGATCAGAGCGGGAATGGAAAAATCGCGCATCGTTACAATGAATGAGAAATTCAGGAATGCGCCGCGATCCCGAAACGCCTGTTGTAACTCTACAACGTCAGTATATTTTGCTCAGTCCTGTATCATTGAAATGAATGATGCATTCGCGACGTCATCTGCTAAGTCTCAGATGTTGCGTTAAGAAAGTCATTGCCCCGGGAGCAGAGACCGTGGCAGCAGATCTCGGATCCGCAGAGGGTCTCCTCGATCTCGTTGGCGAGATCTACGACTGTGCGATCGCGCCCGCGAAGTGGCCGGGCACGCTCGCGCACATCGCTCAATTGCTCGATGGGCGGCAGGCCGCAATAACGCTCAACACGCTTTCCAGGCCGGACTTTTCCTTTCAGGCGAAATGGAATGTGCCGCCGGACTACGCACGGCTCATGCATGAGCATGTCGCCACCAATCCCTTCATGCCCATGGCTTGGTATCAGAACATCGGAGATGTCACCTCGATGTTCCGGATGGTCGACGAGGCAGAGCTGAAGCGCAGCACGTGGTTCCACAAGACGCATGTGGCGACCGGCCAAGGCGACGCGGCGCTCGTGCTTCTCGCGAGATCGGTCAGCCAGTTCGGCGTCTTCTCGGTGCACCGGGAGGGCCACCAGCACCCTTTTACCGATGAGGACTTGGCAATACTCAGTGCGCTTGCTCCGCACATCCGCCGCGCCGTGATGATCGCCGACATGCTCGATGCCCGCGCACTGGAGCGCGACATGCTCTCGGCGACACTCGACCGTATCGCCGTGGGCGTGGTGCTGACCGACGGCGACGGATGCATTGCGCACGCCCACGAGGCGGCCGCCCGGCTGATCGAGCAGGGCCATGCGCTGCGGCGCGTCGGGGACGAGATTTCGGCTGGCGATCCGGATTCGGCGCGCGAGCTCGCGCGTGCGATTGCCGATGCGGCAAGCGGCACCACCAGCGACATCCCCCGCTCCGGCATTCTCGTCGTGCTGAAGGATCCAGCCGGCCACGACCTCGCGGCTTGGGTTTTGCCGCTGGACAACGGCTTGCGCCGCGACCTGGGCGCCGAGTACACCGCCCGCGCCGCTGTCTTCATCCGCGACCTCGGCGATACGTCACCGCTTCCCGCCGAGCTGTTCGTGCGCCGCTTTGCCATCACGCCCGCCGAATGCCGGCTGCTGGTGCTGCTCGTGCAGGGCATGAGCGTGACCGAATCCGCCGAGACCCTCGGCATCTCGCTGCCGACGGCCCGGACGCATCTCGCGCATCTCTTCGAGAAGACCGGCACCAGCCGCCAGATTGACCTCGTGCGCCTGGCGATGCGCGCGCTGTCCCCTGTCTCGTGAGGCCGCCCATGACGTCAGGCCCGCCATCGGATAGTGAAATGCTCGACCTCGTCGGCGACATCTACGACTGCGCCATCGCGCCGGACAAGTGGCCGCCGGTTCTCGAGCGCATCGCCTCGACGCTCAACGGTTGCGCGACCTCGATCTCGTTCCATGACACCCGGGACAACGCCGTCCGCCTGGCGCGATCGTGGAACATATCTCCCGAGTTCCAGCACGTGATGGACACGCATATGGCGCGCAACCCGGCGGTGCCAGCCGGCTTCTACCATGATGTCTGCGAGCCGTTCGGAGCGGCGGAGTTCATTGGCGAGACCGAGTGGAAAAGCACCCGTTGGTTTCACGACACGATCGGGCGCGTCGGCATTCACGACGGCGCCGTTGTTCTTCTTGTCAAATCGGCGAGCCGCTTCGGTGCCCTCACCGTCCTGCGGGCGAATGACAAGCCGATCTTTCGCGGAGCGGAGCTGGGGCCTTTGCACACGCTCGCCCCGCACCTTCGGCGCGCGGTGCTGATCTCAGATCTCCTCGACGCGCGTAGCCTCGAGCGCAACGTGCTCGCGGCCACGCTCGACCATTTGGCGGTCGGAGTCGTGCTGACCGATGGCAAGGGCCGCATCCTGCATACGAACGCGGCGGCGGATCGGTACCTGGACGAAGGAAGCATGCGGTACTTCGGTGACAGCTTTTCGAGCGGCGACCCGGCTTCGGCACGCGACCTCGCCCAGGCTATTGCCGACGCGGCGAGCGGCACCACCGTGGACATTCCCCGCTCCGGAATCGTCGTGCCGCTGAAAGGCGAGACCGATCTCGCGGCCTGGGTGTTGCCGCTGGACCGCGGGTTGCGCCATGAATTCGGCGCCGGTTTCGCGGCCAAGGTCGCCGTGTTTATCCGCGACCTCGGCGACATGTCGCCGTTCCCCGCCGAGCTGTTCGTACGCCGCTTCTCTATCACGCCCGCCGAATGCCGGGTGATGATGCTTTTGCTGCAGGGGATGACGATTGCCGAAGTTGCGGACAATCTCGGCATCTCGCTGCCGACGGCGCGGACGCACCTCGCGCATCTCTTCGAGAAGACCGGCACCAGCCGCCAGATCGATCTCGTGCGCCTCGCCATGCGTGCGCTGTCCCCTGTGTCGTGAGGAATGGCCATGGCGCTCGGCACACCGTCGGATAGCGAACTTCTCGACCTCGTAGGAGACATCTACGACTGTGCCATCGCGCCGGACAAGTGGCCTAGCGTTCTTGAGCGCATTGCCTTGACGCTCGACGGCTGCGCGACCTCGATCTCCTTCCATGACGCCCGGGACAATGCCGTTCGTTTAGCGCGATCGTGGAATATATCTCCCGAGTTTCAGAATCTGATGGACGCTCACATCGCCACCAATCCGGGGGTACCGGCAGGTTTCTACCACGATGTCTGCGAGCCATTTGGAGCGGCGGAGTTCGTTGGGGAGTATGAGTTGAAGAACTCTCGCTGGTTTCACAACACGATCGGGCGCGTCGGCATTCACGACGGGGCGATTTCCCTCATTGCGAAATCGGCAAGCCGCATCGGTTTCCTCACTGTTCTGCGCGCGAACGATAAGCCGATCTTCCGCGGAGCGGAGCTGGAGCCTCTGCGCGCGTTTGCGCCGCACGTCCGGCGTGCAGTGCTGATTTCCGATCTCCTCGACGCGCGCGCCCTCGAGCGCAACGTGCTCGCGGCCACGCTCGACCATCTGGCGGTCGGACTCGTGCTGACCGATGGTCAGGGCCGCATCATGCATACGAACGCGGCGGCAGACAGATACTTGGATACGGGGGACGCGGTGCACCGTCTCAGCGGCGGCCTGTCGGCGCGCGATGCAGCCGCAGCCCGCGACCTCGCCCAGGCCATCGCCGATGCCGCAAGGGGCACCACTGTTGAGATTCCCCGCTCCGGAATCGTGATCCCGCTCAAAGGCGAGACCGATCTGGCGGCATGGGTCCTGCCGCTGGACCGCGGGTTGCGTCACGAGCTCGGGGCAGGATTCACGGCCAAGGTTGCCGTGTTCATCCGCGACCTCGGCGACACGTCGCCGTTCCCCGCCGAGCTGTTCGTGCGCCGCTTCGCCATCACGCCCGCCGAATGCCGCGTGTTGATGCTGCTTCTGCAGGGCATGAGCGTGGCCGAAGCCGCCGAGAACCTCGGCATCTCGCTGCCGACGGCGCGGACGCATCTCGCGCATCTCTTCGAGAAGACCGGCACCAGCCGGCAGATCGACCTCGTGCGCCTCGCCATGCGTGCGCTGTCCCCTGTGTCGTGAGGAATGGCCATGACGTCAGGTCCGGTATCGGATAGCGAACTTCTCGACCTCGTAGGCGACATCTACGACTGCGCCATCGAGCCCACCAAATGGCCCACGGTCCTCGAGCGGATCGCCCGCATGCTCGATGGCGCCCATGCGGCGATATCGCTCCAACGCCCCGTTACGAACACGGTGTCGCTGCGTGCGCACTGGAACGTCGATCCGGCATTCGAGAGATCCATGGTGACCCACTTCGCCATCAATCCCGCGGTGCCCTGTGCCTGGTACATGCGCGTCGACGAGCCGTTCTCGTTCTACGACGCCATAGGCGCGGACGAGCTGAAGGCCACGCGGTGGCACCGCCAGGCGGTGGCTTCCCATGGTTTCGGCGATTGCATCGCGACCGTGCTGGCAAAGACGTCGCAACAGTTCGGGACTCTCTCGCTATGCCGCGATGACTGGAAGCCGCCATACGGAGCGGCCGAATTGGAAATTCTGCGTGCGCTGGCCCCGCATGTTCGTCGCGCTGCGCTGATCGCCGACATGCTGGATGCCCGTGCGCTGGAGCGCAGCATGCTCGCCGCGGCACTCGACCGGCTGGCTGTCGGCGTGGTGCTGACGGATGGCGACGGGCGCATCGTCCACGTCAACGAGGCGGCTACCCGCTATCTCGACGACGGCAACGCGCTGCGGCGCATCGGCGATCAACTCGCGGTGGGTGACCCGGCGTCCGCCCGCGACCTCGCCCAGGCCATCGCCGAGGCGGCAAGCGGCACCACAATCGATATCCCGCGTTCCGGCATCGTGGTCCCTCTCAAGAGGAGGGGCGGAGGCGACCTTGCCGCCTGGGTGCTGCCACTCGACCACGGTTTGCGGCAGGAGTTCGGGGCCGGCTTTGCAGCCAAGGTTGCCGTGTTCATCCGCGACCTCGGCGACACGTCGCCGTTCCCCGCCGAGCTGTTCGTGCGCCGCTTTGCCATCACGCCTGCGGAATGCCGGCTGTTAGTACTGCTCGTGCAGGGCATGACTGTCACAGAAGCCGCGGATACTCTCGGTATTTCGCTGCCGACCGCGCGGACGCACCTCGCGCATCTCTTCGAAAAGACCGGAACCAGCCGGCAGATCGACCTTGTGCGCCTAGCGATGCGCGCGCTATCCCCTGTCTCGTGAGGTCCGCCCATGACATTCGATTCGCCACCGGACAGTGAACTGCCCAGCTCCGTCGGGGAGAACTCGGGCCGCCTACCGCGGCCGATCTTCTCCCGACCGCCATCACGGTATCGAGGCTCAAGCCGTCGGATATGGCCAAGTACGAATGCTCTGCGCATGCTGCTCACGATCGCCTTCATGTGCGGTGCATGGGTGCCGGCGGGGGCAGTGGAGGGGCCGACGGTGGCGGGCCCTATCGGCGGCACCGACCTGCGCGCGGCTCTCCTTCCGCCACCGGGCATCTACGTGGGAACCGTGCAGCTCGTCGCGCGCACGATCGATTTCCTGGACAAGGACGGGAGGACAATACCGGCGCTTGCAGATGCGCAGCTCACCAAGGAGGTCGGAGGACCGTTTCTCACCTACGTGCCGCCGACCACGTTCCTCGGCGGCAACGTCGCCTTTTCAGGGTTCATCCCGGCCGGTCACAGTTGTGGGCGCCTTTTCGCCGGCACGTCGCGGGAGTGCGATGCCGGGCTCGGCGATCCCTATGTCGAGATCGCTTGGTCGCGCTACTTCGGAACGCCGCGCGCGTCCGAATTCGACGGAGTCTTGCCTATCCCGGAGGGCTTCGCCTTGATGCTCGGCATCGGTGCGGTCATTCCCATCGGCCGGTTCAAGCCGTCTGATCCGCTCAGCCAGGCGCTGAGCATGGGCACCAATATCTGGGACTGGGCGCCGACCGTGGCCGTGACCTACACCACGCCACCAATCCTCGCCGAAGGAACCGAGTTCAGCGCCAAGCTCTATTGGAACAACTATATCGAGAATTCCGAGACGGACTATCTTACCGGCGACCTCTTGAACGTCGATTTCGCCGTGACCGAGCACATCGGCCGCTTTCAGGTGGGGCTCGCCGGGTTCTATGCTTGGCAGATCGAGGATGACAAGATTGCAGGCGTTTCGTTTCCGCCCGACGGACGCCGCGCAAGGACGCTCCAGATCGGCGGTGTGGTCGCCTACGACATGCCGGAGCATGAAGCCTCTCTGAAGCTGAAGGCCATGGCGTCTCCCTTTGCGCAGAACACAGTGACGGCCTGGAACGTCGTGTTCAGCTGGGGCAAGAAGTTCTGAGGCATTCGGGATGTTTGGCGTGGCTTCCACGGCAACCATCCTCGATGGCATGAACGCAACTCCGTTCTGCTCATGAAGTGTCCTTCCGCCTACCCCGCTAGAGATCTGGGATCGTTGCAGGACCGCGCCTAGAATCTTTACTCTCGAAACTTCCGGGTAGCGCTCCATGAGTCGGGGCCAGTTGGGCCATCTTGCCGCAAGCGACAGCCGGATTGCGCAAGCACCGGACGCTGCGCGCAACAACGAACGACGGCCGCCGCGCGATTTGTTGACGATAACGGTCATGTAAAGATTTCTTAACAGCAGTGCGCGGGCCCAAGAGCCAGGCAACAGTTGCGATGCCAAGCCATTCGAACCCGCACTGAGGATTATCCACATTCACTTGGGGGTGAGTATGAGCTTGGGGGATGAGATCACCCGCGGACGGGCGTCCGCGGGAACGGAGAACGCGTCGCTTGGCGCAGCGTCGCTTGGATTGGCATCAATTGTTCTGGCGACGGGTGCCAGCGCTCAGCAGGCCGCGGAGCCGGCGGCGGAGCTGCCGCCGCTCGAGGTGACGGCGAAGAAGGCCGCGAAGAAGAAGACTGTCGCAAAGAAGGCGGCTCAGCCTGCGACGTCACCCGTGCCGATGGCACCGGAGCCCGAGCCTTCTACTGCATCGCCGCAGGATACAACGGGCGCCTTTACGCCGGAAAGCGGCAACACGCTGCAATCCGGAACCGGCCTCGGGCGCCTTCAAGGCAACTATCAAAGCACCCCCCAGATCGTCAACGTGATCTCGCAGGAGCGGATTCGCGAGCAGAACCTGACGACGGTCGATCAGGCCTTGCGCGCCGTTCCCGGCGTAACGGTCTCCATCGGCGAAGGCAACGGCGGCATGAACGGCGACCAGTTCCGCATTCGCGGCTTCGACGCGAAGGGCGACCTCTATGTCGACGGCCTGCGCGATTTCGGCGTCTACGTGCGCGACAGCTTCGCGTATGAGCAGGTTGATGTACTGAAAGGCCCAACGTCCGAGAGCTTCGGCATGGGCACCACGGGCGGCGTCGTCAATCTCCGCCAGAAGACGGCGCATCTGGGAGATGCCGCCAGCGCTGAGGTGACGGTTGGAACGGACTCGTTTGTCCGATCCATCATCGACGTAAACAAGCAGATCAATGAAACGACGGCCGCCCGCGCCGTCGGCATGTACCACGATCAGGATTTCGCTGATCGCGACCACTCGACTGCCGAGCGATGGGGTTTCCTCGGCTCGCTGGGTTTTGGTCTCGGGACCGATACCGAGTTGACCATCAACTACCTGCACCAGAATAACGATCATATGCCGGACTTCGGCGTGCCCGTCGTGATTGCGCCCGGTGCGGCCGCTGGCCTGCCCGTGACCGAATTCGGTGTTCCGCGGTCCAACTACTACGGCAAGCCCACGGATAAGGATGAGTCGACCGTCGACATGCTGACGGCCCGGCTCTCCACGAACGTCAACCCATGGCTGACCATCCAGAACGACACGCGCTTTGAGTTCTTCGATCGCGACTTCAGCTCGACTCCTGCAAGTTGCGCACGCGGCACGCCAACGTCCTGCAACGAGTTGTTCTTCTCGACAGGGGATGCGACCTACGCGTTCGGCGGCGGTGGCGGTGTCTCTTATGAGCAGGAGAGCTGGGGCTTCCAGAACATCACGACGGCGATCGCCAAGTTCAACACCGGCTTCCTTCGCCACGAGGCCGTCGCAGGGTTCGATTTCTTCTACCAGGACGACGAGCGGCTCGGTAAAAGCTACGTCGGTTCGAAGGATGCCGGCACGATCCTCAATCCGGACTATTCGGTGGACTACTCGATCGTCGACAATCCGAACAACCAGAAGAAGTCAGATGCTGTAAACTATGCGTTCTTCGCCAGCGACCGCGTCTGGCTGACGCCGGAGTTCTCCTTGCTCGGTGGCATCCGCTGGGACAGCTACACTGCGAATTACTCCTATACCACGACGTCGACGGGTGCCTGGAACCCCGAGCTCACGTCCGAGACGGAGTTCTGGAGTCCGAAGCTGAGCGCCATCTGGGAGCCGACCAAGGCTCAGACCTACTACGTCTCTTGGGCCACGTCTGCGACGCCTGCCGGACAGTTCATCACCTCCGGCGTCAATCCGATCGGTACGTCGCCGGGACAGGATAATTTAGAACCCGAGGAGAATGAGAGCTACGAGATCGGCGCCAAATACTCGCTATTGGGTGGCAGGCTTGGGCTGAGCGCGGCAGCATTCCGTGTTGACAAATCCAACGCCTATTACTCGCCTGACGGTGTCACCATCGTTCAGTCCGGTGAGGAGCAGCGAGTACAGGGCGTCGAGCTTGGGTTGAACGGGTTGATCACCGACAAATGGACGGTCGCGATCGCTTATGCCTACTTCGACAGCGAGATCACGTACGCCAACGACGCGTCACTCATCGGCAACCATGTACCGAATGTACCGGAGAACTCAGCGTCGATCTGGACGACCTACGACATCGCTTCTCTCGTCAACGTTCCCGGAAAGCTGCTCGTTGGCGGCGGCGTCACGTACGCACAGGACATGTACATCCGCAGCGACGAGGCGAACAAGGTTCCGGAATCGGTTGTGGTCGACGGCCTGATCTCCTACGAGGTCGATCGTTACCGGTTCGCGGTCAACGGCTACAACCTGACGGACGAGCTCTACTACGACTCGTCCTTCCAGGGATCGACCGCATCCGCATCGCGTGCCACGCCGGCTCCAGGACGGTCATTCACGTTCACGGCAGGGATCAAGTTCTGATTCTTGCCCGGCACCAGGATTTGCTTCGGAAGGGCGCGGCTTCGCGCCCTTCTTGCGTTGGCGGGCGAAGCCGGGATGTGGAGGGCGCCGGAGCCCATTTCTATCTTGAAAGTTCAGGTCAATATTGCTCAATGTCCCTCGCGGCCGGGCTGCCGCGCGGATGGATGAAACGATGGGTACGGACATCAGGATCGAGGACGACTTCGAGCTCGCCGTGGCCGAAGGCCTTTCGTTTCGGACCCTCTATGTCCGCGTGTTGGACCGCGATCAGCCCGCGCCTGCCCCCGAAATTCCCGCCGACGAATTGCGCCGTCGTGCGATCGCAGGCACCGTCGACGCCCAGATCGGCTGGGCGCGCTGCCTGTTGCACGGCCATGGCGTTGACCGCGACCCCGAGGCGGCGTTCCGCTGGTTCAAGCTCGCGGCCCGCAGCGGCGACCCGGAGGCTCTCAACATGGTCGGCCGCTGCTACGAGATCGGCTGGGGCGTCCCCGTTGATCTCGCGGAAGCCGCCGGTTGGTATGGGCGGGCCGCCGACAAGGGCCACGCCTGGGGCGAGTTTAACCTCGCCAACCTCTACGCCCAGGGGCGTGGCGTCCCCTACGACGAGGGAAAGGCCCTGACCCTGCTCGTGCGTTCCGCCCGTCGCGGCAATCCCAAGGCCATGAACATGCTGGGCCGCTTTCGCGAGGCGTCGTCCATGCCGCGCAGGCGCAGCCGCTCAGCGGCGCTCTGGTACCGCTGGGCGGCGGAGCGGGGATGTTTTCGCGGCCAGTTCCATCATGGGCGCTATCTTGTCGCGGCAGGCCGCATCAGCGACGGAATTCCATGGTTCCGCGCGTCTCTGGCACACGCGCCCGCGGATTTTCGTCGTGAGGCGCTGGCAATGCTGCGCGCGGATGCGCGTCTAGAGCTTAGGGAGCTGGCCTCGGAGGCGGAGGCCGGCGAGCAGGGGTCCCTCGCGTGAACGTCAACGTTCGTGATCTCGCCGCCGAGCGCGCCGCGCAGGCCAACCGTCGCGCGCAGTGGATGCGTCAACTGCGCCAATGGCACTGGATCAGTGGCGCTGTGAGCCTCGTTTCCATGCTGCTGTTCTCGGTCACCGGCATCACGCTCAATCATTCGGCGGCCATCGAGGCCAAACCCCAGGTGACGACACAGGAAGGTACGCTCGCCGCGCCGCTTGTCGAAGCGCTCGCCGGTGAGCCGCGCAGCGGACGCGCGAGCGTCCCGGCAAGCGTTGCAGAGGCAGTCAGGAGCGCCATCGGCATCGACGTCGCCGGCCGCGAGGCCGAATGGTCGGAGAGCGAAGCCTATATCGCCTTGCCGCGCCCCGGTGGCGACGCGTGGGTGTCCATCGATCGGGAGACCGGCGCCGTCACCTACGAGCGGACGGACAGAGGCTGGATCTCCTATCTCAACGACCTGCACAAGGGCCGCCACACTGGGCCGTCCTGGAGCCTCTTCATCGACGTGTTCGCTGCGGCGAGCATCGTGTTCTGCATCACGGGGCTCCTGCTTCTTCAGATGTACGCCAAGGGCCGCAGCCTGACCTGGCCGCTCGTCGGCCTCGGGTTCGGCATCCCGGTGCTCTTGGCAATGTTCTTGATCCACTGAATGAGGGAACACATGCGTATTCTACTTTCGGTCGGCCTCTCGGGGCTTATGGCGGCGCCGAGCCTCGCAGCCGACATGGAGATCTCGATTGAGATCCCGAAGCTCGACGTCGCCGAGTACCACAAGCCCTATGTCGCGGTCTGGCTCGAAGGGCCGGACAAGAAAGTCGCCGCGAACCTTGCCGTCTGGTATGACGTCGCGAACCCGAAGCAAGAAGGCGACAAGTGGCTGAAGGACCTGCGCCAGTGGTGGCGCCGCGCCGGCCGTGAGCTCAAGGTTCCGGCCGATGGCCTGACGAGTGCGACCCGCGCACCGGGCAGCCATACCATCAAATTCGACAACGCAAGCTCCGCCCTCAAGGATCTCGCCTCCGGCCAATACGAGCTGATCGTTGAGGCGGCGCGCGAGGTCGGTGGCCGTGAGGTGCTGCGCATTCCCCTGCAGTGGCCGCCCAAGGACGGAACGTCGCTCAACGCCAAGGGTGAGCATGAGCTTGGCACCGTCGCCGTCAACGTGAAGCCCTGATCGACCAAGGAGATCGACCCCATGAAATCCGTCATTCGCGCTGCCGCCGTGCTCACGCTCTCCGCCGTCGTACCTTTCGCTGCCCACGCCCACAAGGCATGGCTGCTGCCCTCGTCGACGGTTCTCTCGGGTAAGGACGACATCGCCGTCACCGTCGATGCCGCAGCCTCGAACGATCTCTTCTATTTCGACCATCGCCCGCTGCGCCTCGAGAGCCTCGTCGTGACGGGGCCGGACGGCGCCAAGGTCGAGGCCGAGAACAAAAGCACGGGCAAATTCCGCTCAAGCTTCGACCTGCCGCTGAAGGCGCCAGGCACCTACCGCGTCTCGCTGGTCATGGACGGCGCCTTCGCGCGCTATAAGGAGGACGGCCAGGAGAAGCGCTGGCGCGGCCGCGCGGAGAACATCGCCAAGGAGATCCCCGCATCCGCGACCGATCTCGTCGTGACGCAGAACGTGCGCCGCATCGAGACCTTCGTGACCTCCGGCAGTCCCGACGACGCGGCACTGAAGCCCACCGGCGTCGGGCTCGAGCTGGAGCCCGTCACCCACCCCAACGACCTCGTCGAAAAGAGCGAGGCAGAGTTCAAGCTCGTGCTCGACGGCAAGCCCGCGCCGGGCGTCAAGGTCGAGATCGTGCGCGGCGGCATCCGCTACCGTAACCAGCTCGGCGAGACGACGGTGACGACCGACGACAACGGTGTCTTCAAGTACACATGGCCCGAGGCCGGCATGTACTGGATCGAGGCGAACGTCAGCGACGACAAGACGACAATCAAGGACGCCAAGGAGCGCCGCGCCGGCTATTCGGCGACGTTCGAGGTTCTGCCCGAGTGAGCGTGAAAGCGCTGGCGCCGGCGGGAGCGGACGAGCGGCGTGTATTGATCCCGACGCGGATGGCACCGCCTCCGTTCCCCGGGACGTTGCGCACGCTGATCGTTAAGGAGCTCGGCGGCGACACGATGGGGACCTCGTGGTCCGCCAAGGTCGTGGTTGCGCCGGGAAGCGATCTCGCACCGCTGAAGCGCGGCATCGAAGCGGTGCTCGCACGCATCATCGACGAGATGAGCCCCTGGGAGCCGGGCTCCCATATCTCGCGGTTCAACGCAGCGCCCGCCGGCACTTGGCACCGCCTGCCGGACGGGTTCTTCACGGTGCTGTCCGCCGCCCTCGACTGGGCCGAGCGCACCCAAGGCGCCTATGATCCGACGGTCGGCGCCTCGGTCAACCTCTGGGGCTTCGGCTCCGAGCCGTCGCGCGATGCCGTTCCCGATCCGCACGCGGTCGCTCATGCACGGGCGCGTGGCGGATGGTACGGTGTTGCGCTCGACCGCGAGCGCCTGAGCGCGCTCCAGCCTGGCGGCCTGCTGCTCGACCTTTCGTCCATCGCCAAGGGTTTCGCCGTCGACGAGGTTGCGCGTCATCTGCGGAGCCAAGGCATCGGCAACCTGCTGGTCGAGATTGGTGGCGAGTTGCGCGCAGAAGGCGCGAAGCCCGACGGGTCGCCCTGGTGGGTCGCCCTCGAGCGGCCGCGTGGCGCGCACAATGCCGATGCGTTGCCCGAGACACTCCTGGCTCTCACGGGCCTCGCCGTCGCGACATCGGGTGATGAGCAGCGCTATTTCGATGCGGCCGGACGCCGGTATGCGCACACGCTCGATCCCGCCACGGGCGTGCCCGTCACCCATGACCTCGTATCGGTCACCGTCGCCGCCGAGGACTGCATGACGGCCGACGCAGCGGCAACCGCCTTGACCGTTCTAGGCCCTGAACGCGGCCCGGCCTTTGCCGCCGAGCACCGCCTCGCGGCCCGTTTTGTGCGCCTTTGCGGATCGAGGTTGACCGAGCACCTGAGCCCGACCTTGGCCGCCATGCTTGACTGATCATTATCGAACGCCACGTGTCTGGGCGAGAATGTGGTCCGTGATGCGGAGTTGTGCGCCCTCAATCGTGCCGGCCTTCGGCAAGGCGCGACAGGCCGCAGGGGTCGCGCACTAGAACTTTTTGGCGTCCACACGCGACGAAGCCCCGTGCCTCCCAGGCGCTCAAGATGCGCGAGACCGTGTGCAGCGTCGTCCCCGTCATCTCGGCAATGTCCTGGCGGGAGATTGGAAAGGCGATCCGGATACCGCTCTCCTCCTTTCGGCCCGCCAGCAGAGAGAGGCGCAAAATGGCATGGGCGACACGACGCTCGACCTCCTGCGTCGACATCTCCCGGATGCGGTTGTGGGCTTCCTCGAGCTGCCGACCCATGGTCTGGATGGCGCTCGCGGCGAGGCGGCCGTTTTGCTCGACGAACCGCGGCCAGAGCTCGCTCGGCCAGGAGAGGACGATGCTGTCCGTCGCAGCGGTCGCTGTGCCGGGATAGTCGGGGCGCTGGAGCGCCATGGCAAACCCGAACAGCTCGCCGGGGTGCACGATCCGAACGATGATCTGCTGGCCGTCTCCCGTGATCTGGGTCACCTTGAGCCGCCCGCTGAGAAGAAGGTAGAAGCTCGTCGCCGTTTGGCCCTGCTTGAACACCTGCTCCCCCGCAGGCACACGGCGGTACGACGCATGATCCAGGAATGTGTCGAGGTCAGCGTCGCTTATCCTTTCGAACAAGGGGAGCGACTTGACGACGGTCCGGTCTATTTTCACGGTTAGGCGACCTCACCGCGGTTAGCCTCGAAAACTATCATGCCGCGGAGGATCCAGAAAGGTAGGCGCCGTCCGGACGGACCACCCTTGGTGTCGCAGTTTTCCTTTTAGGAGAGCAGGCCACTCATCCGCAGGGTCCGGAGCAGTGGCTCATACCACTGTGCATCCTTGACGAGACGGAATCCGAGGTTGTCCGGCGGTGCTCCGACTGCACAGCCGCCGCCTTTGGGGTTGCGGACGAAGAAGACCATCGCAGCCCGATGCTGCCCGGCAACCATCTGGATACCGCAAGAGGACGTGTCGTCCGAGTTTGGCTGCGCCCGGTCGAGGTTGATGCGATGGAAGCAGGTCGTGGTCCATTCCCAGACGTTGCCCGCGAAATCAGAGAGTCCGAACTCGTTTTCGCCGAACTGTCCAAGCGACTTCGGAGCCGCTTCGCGGGACGCACCGCGCGTTGTCTCGCGACGGTATCTCTCGAGCCAGCGGTCGGCGGGATTGGAGCTTCCCGCACCTGCGCCGCTCAGTGCATCGTCGGGAAAACGCGAGCCGGCGGCGAAAGCGAGCTCCTCGTCCGTCGGCAGCCGCCAAGCCTCGCCGGTCTCTCGGCTGAGCCACGCCGCATAGGCGTGTGCGTCATCGAAGCTGATGCCCGTTGCTGGTATATCGTCCTGGCCCTCGGTGGAGAACTCGGGTTCGGGTGCCGGGCATACACCGTCCGCAACGCAGCGCGCATAGTCGCCTTTGGAAACTTGATACTTCATGATCGTGAGTGGGCGCTCGACGGAGACCGTGAGCATCGGCCCGTCGACCGAATAGCCGCCGCGGGTGTATTCGCCGGGAGCGCGGTAGCTGAACGTGCGGGGTGCGACCACGATCGTTTCAGGTGTGCTCGCAAGGGGGATACCCGGCGTGCCGCCGAGGAAACCCGCCTTTATCGCAAGCATGCCCGCTGTCAGGCCCGCAACCATGGCAAGCAGCAGCGGCGGGATGGCAATGAGTGCCGACAATGCATCTGATCTGGCGTGAGGCACAGCCATGAAGACCTCTTTGCCCGTTTCGCCAGGGAGCGTGTGCCGAAGGTAGCGCCCCCGGGATGGGGCGCTGGCGGACAGCAGGAACTTGATCCGCCAGCGCCGGGAAGGCGCGCCGCTGACGTCTCCCTTAGGCGCGCCTTATTTGATGAGGCGGTCAGCTTCCCGAGGGGGCCAGCACCGAGGTCATCAGGTCGTCGTTCCAGTCTCCGGTGACGACGAAGTGGGCCGCTGCGCCGAGCTCGAACGCCTCGATCAGGTTGTGGTTCACATACGCGTAGACACCGGGCTGCTGGAACGTGTAGTAGGCCGCGCCTGCGGTCCCGCCCGGTATGAACCACGTCTCCTGATCGACGTCAGGCGGGGTGTGGAACTTGCCTGTGGGCCACACATAGTCGCCGTGCCCGCCGATAAGGTGTGGACGCGTGTCGCGGTTGGCTTGTGAATGGACAACCAAGACCCGCTCGCCGACGGCGGCTTTCAGCGCATTGTCGCCGGTGAGTGCGCCCACCGCGCCGTTGAACACGACGTGACTCGGCGTCAGCGTGCGCATGACCTCGACCGTTTCAGCGTAAGATTCGCCGATGGTGTCGTACTTCTTGAAATTACCCTCCGCGTCGCGCGGAACGTAGAAGTCCTGCTCGCCAACGTAGTAGACGCGATCGTAGATCAGCTCCTTGCCCTTGCCGTCGGTGAGGCCCTCGCGCGGCAGCACCATGATGGCGCCGTTCATGCCTGAGGTAACGTGCCACGGCACCATGCCGGGGGGCGCGCAGTGGTAGACGAAGACACCGGCCTTGGTCGCCTTGAAGCGTAGGATGGCCTTCTCGCCGGGGCTGACAAGAGTCAGCCCCGCGCCACCCAACGCACCCGTTGCCGAGTGGAAGTCGATGTTGTGCGGCATGCTGTTGGTGGCCGGATTGATCAGCGTCAGCTCGACGTAGTCATCCTGATGTACGACCATCAGTGGCCCCGGAACGGTGCCGTCGAAGGTCATGGCGTGGACCTCGGTGCCCTTGTCATCGATAACGATCTTCTTCTCCTCGATCGTCATGGTGAACTCGACAATCCTAGGCCCGCCTTCTGCCTTCTGCTTATGAGCATGGACGAAAGGAGGATCTACCAGCTCGGCCTTGACCCGCGGCAGCGACGCGATGTCGACGGGCTTGGCCGTCGCGGCGGTCTTCTCCGCGTGCGAGGACGTGGCTTGCACGACAGGCACGAGCGCCCCGGCGAGAGCGACGCTGGCAACCATGGTGCGGCGTGACATTTTCATTTGCTCAGCCATTGGGCTCCTCCTTCTGATCGGGCGCGAACGCGCATCGCCCGATATGTTTTATGCAGGAGGTCGTGTGGCTCTCTCTTTGCGACGGAGCAAAGAGCGCGGCCGGTCCGATGCGGCAAATTCGCAGGAGATGCTAAGGGTGGACGAGTTTCGTGTGCACCCGGGGGGTGGTCAGGATCGGGGCGTAGACGAGGACGAAGAGGAGGAACGCACCGATCCAGGCCAGCCCTGACGTGACGAGAACCGCCCCATAGTATTGAGGCGCGAGGAATGGCCCCGCGACGCGCAGCAGCGCTGCGAGCGTGACGAGATGATAGGCCCAGACGATACTGGGTGGCGCAATGAGGCGGCGCCCCGTATGGCCAAGCGAGGCCCGGCTCATGACGGCAATCACCATCGTTCCGACAGCGCCCGTGCCGAATGCGTGCGACGCGATCGCACCCGGGATGAGCCCGGTGAAGGCGCCGAGTGCGCTGAGCACAAGCCCGATCACGATCCAGAGGTATCCCAGATGCAGCACCCAGACGATCGGCTCTTGGCGCGTGCCCGCCCCGCTCCAGAGCGCGAGGCGCGCACCGTTCGCAAGGGCTGCAGCCAGTGCCGCCGTGCCGAGAAGCACGTGTATGGCACCGCTGGCGTCCAGAAGGACGAACACCGCAAGTGAGGCGAGCGCCGCTCTGTCGAGCCAGGGAAGGCGCTGCGGCATGCGTGCGGACGAACGCCGTCCGTGCAACCAGTTATGTGTGAACGCCGGGATGATCCGGCCGCCAATGATGGCGATCATGACGATTACGATCAGCAACGCCGTGCGGACCGGGGCTATCGGCTCGACAGCGAGCATGCCGACGTTGGCAAGATGGTAGAGGATATTCGAGAGCGTGAGCGCGACAACGAGAACAAGGAAGATGAGGTTGCGCGGTGCCGGCCGTGTGAAGAGCTGACGCGCGGCGAAGCCGCCGAGGACGGGCAGGAACGCAAGGTCCAGGCCTGACGCGAACGGATAGGGCAAGATGGCGGAGAGGCCCATCGCCACGCGCCCGGCAAGCCAAACGGCGAACAGGAAAATGAGCGGGGGGCCTGAGAGCGGCAAAGCGCCGGTCCAGTTCGGCACCGCCGTCAGGAGAAAGCCGCCGATGGCCGCTGCGGCGAACCCGAATACCATCTCGTGCGCGTGCCAGGCGTAGACGGATCCCGCGACCGGCAGCCAGTTCTGGGGCCAGCCTATGGTGGCCGAGGCAATCCAGGCGAGCCATACGGCCATCGCCAACACGCCATAGACGGCCGAGCCAAGGAAGAAGGGGCGAAACCCGTAGGAGAAGGTGGCGTCAAAGCTCGGGCTCGCCGGCGGCAGCCTCGCGGAATGGGATGTATGGGACAAGGCCATCACTGCTGAGCCGGGCTAGCCAACGCGCGGCCAGACACCCCGAGCTTCCCTGCATTCCTGAATGCGGCCGACGATACTTTTTTGTCGCAGGAAGCCGCTTAACCGCGGTCAACCCCCGTGCGCGGTGGGGCGATCGCGCTGCTGCCCAGCTTAGAATCCTTCCTCTCCGAGGTCGCTCGATTCGACAAATCGCGCCAATAGCGCCACGTCGACAATCGACACGTGCTCGCGGTCGACGCTTACCCCCAGCGGTCGCAGCTTCGCGAGTGCGCGCGACAGGCTCTCGGGCTTCATGCCGAGCTTGTTGGCGATGAGCGCCTTTTCGTAAGGAAGCTCGATGGTCGTGCTACCTTCGCGCACCGAGGAAAGGCGCAGGAGAAAATCAGCGAGGCGCTGGGGTGCCGAGAGCAGTTTGATCTGCTCGATCTGCTCGACCAGAGATTTGAGGTGATAGGACGCCGACGCCAGCATCGCCAGCGCGAGCTCGGGCTGCTCTTTGATGCGGCAGCGCAGCAACTGGCCGTCTACGCGGAGAAGTCGCGTATCGGTCACGACCTCGGCGGAGACCGGATAGCGGCCGCCGAGGAACATGGCAGCTTCTGCGAACGTCTCCCCCCGCCGGAAGACGCCCACCACGGCCTCGTTCCCGTCCGGCGTCACACGGTAGAGCTTCACCCAGCCGCCCAGCACGACAAAGAACGCATTGGCCGCCTCGCCCTGTTGGAATAGCGTCTCGCCTTTCCGATGGACGCTGACGGGCTGGCTGCCGATCAACGATTGCGCGACCTCTTGCGACACGGTCCCGAAGAGAGGTGTCGAGCGGACGATCTGCCAATCTGAGGTATCCATCTGCGCGCCCTTGCCGCGGAGTGAGCCGAAGGCCCGCACCTGTTGGGCCGGGCGGCAGATTATCCTCTCTTCTTAGCGCGAAACCAGCCTTGCGGAAAGAAAATGCCGGGCCGCGCGAGGCGTCGTGCTGGCCCTCGCTCGCGGATTTGCCGAATAGAATCGCATGCTCAGACTCCGGCAAGGCGTGGCTGGGGCCGGCCTTGCGCGACGTGACGCCGGAGGCCACGGAGTCCGTATGCGAATAAAATGATAGGCCAAGGCGGGGCCCTGCGTCCGTTCAGCTAAGCGTTCGAAAATGCTCAGCGCAGCTCGGTATGTTCAATCGGATTAACTGAAATCAATGTGTGATAGCGCCTATCCCGCGATAGATCCCATCTCTTGATGTCTGCCGAATACTGAGCGGAGCGCTGGTATTATGACGGCTGTACCAATAGTTGGGACGAACGAACAATATCGCGCCCTGGGCCTTTCGACGCTGGCATTCACGGTCTGCTTCGCGGTCTGGACCATATTCTCGATAATTGGCGTCCAGATAAAGGAGGAGCTTGGCCTTTCTGAAACCCAGTTTGGCCTCCTCGTCGGTACCCCGATCCTCACCGGATCGCTGATCCGCATTATCCTAGGCATTTGGACCGATCAGTACGGTGGCCGGCGCATTTACACGCTGGTGATGCTTGCCGCGGCCGCGGCGACGTGGCTGCTCATCTACGCCAAGACCTATCCTCAAATGCTTGTCGCTGCGCTTGGCGTCGGCATTGCGGGTGGCGCGTTCTCCGTCGGCGTCGCCTACGTCTCTCGCTGGTATCCGACCGGCAAGCAGGGCACGGCGCTCGGCATCTTCGGCTCGGGCAACGTCGGCGCGGCTGTCACCAAGTTCCTGGCCCCGTTCGTGCTCGTCGCCTACGGATGGCAGGCCGTTGCCCAGGTGTGGGCGGTGGCTATCGCGATCATGGCCGTCGTGTTCTGGTTTGCGACCAACGACGATCCGGTGCTGCGCGCGCGCAAGCTCAAGGGCGAGAAACCGAAGAGCGTCTGGCTCGAGCTTGCGCCCTTGAAGAACATCCAGGTCTGGCGTTTCGGGCTCTACTATTTCTTCGTCTTCGGCGCCTTCGTCGCACTCGCTCTGTGGCTCCCGCGCTACCTGATCGGCGTCTACGGGCTTGATATCACCACCGCGGGAATGATCGCGGCCGCCTACTCCATCCCGGCCAGCATCTTCCGCATCTACGGCGGCCACCTCTCGGACAAGTACGGTGCGCGCCGCGTCCTCTACTGGACGTTCCTGGTCTCGATCGCCTGCACTTTCATCCTCTCCTATCCGCCGACCGAGTACGTGGTTCGCGGTATCAGAGGGCCGGTCACGTTCCAGCTCGAGATCGGCCTCGTCGCCTTCACCGTGATCGTCTTCGTGCTCGGCTTCTTCATGAGCCTCGGCAAGGCGGCCGTATACCGGCACGTCCCGGTCTACTACCCCGACAGCGTTGGTGCCGTCGGCGGGCTCGTCGGTATGATCGGCGGTCTCGGCGGCTTCGTGCTGCCGCTCGTATTCGGCCTGCTCAACGATCTGACCGGTATCTGGACCAGCTGCTTCGTGCTGTTGTTCCTGATCGCGACCGTCTCGCTGATCTGGATGCACGTGTCGATCCGGCGCATGGAGCGTGCGGCGGCCGAGCCGGATCTCGCGCAACTGCCGCAACTCCCCGAGATGCTGCCGATCCACAGACCGCATCACGTCGGCGCCATGGGGCCGGCCGTCATCGAGGACTGGCGGCCTGAGGATCCGCTGTTCTGGGAGAAGACCGGCCGCGCCGTCGCCCGGCGCAATCTCTGGCTTTCGATCCCGTCGCTGCTGCTCTCGTTCGCGGTTTGGATGGTGTGGTCCGTCGTGGTCGCCAAGCTTCCGTCGGTCGGGTTCCAGTACACGACCGACCAGCTTTTCTGGCTGGCGGCGCTGCCCGGTCTCTCCGGCGCCACCCTGCGCATCTTCTATTCCTTCATGGTGCCCATCTTCGGCGGCCGCCTGTGGACCACGCTGGCCACCTGGTCGCTGATCATTCCGGCGCTCGGCATCGGCATGGCGGTCCAGAATCCCGACACGCCGTACTGGATCTTCCTCGCCCTGGCGCTGCTCTGCGGCTTCGGCGGCGGCAACTTCGCCTCCTCGATGTCGAACATCTCGTTCTTCTTCCCGAAGAGCGAGAAGGGCAACGCGCTGGCCCTGAATGCGGGCCTCGGCAATCTCGGCGTCAGTGTCGCCCAGTTCCTGGTGCCGCTGGTGATCACGGCCGGCGTCTTCGGCTGGCTCGGCGGCGATCCCGTCATGGTGACCGAGGGCGACCGCACGTTCCCCATGTGGCTGCAGAACGCTGGCTACGTCTGGGTGCCGTTCATCGTCGCCTCCGCGTTCGCCGCCTGGTTCGGCATGAACGACATCGCCTCGGCCCGCGCCTCCTTCGCCGAGCAGTCCGTCATCTTCCAGCGCAAGCACAACTGGATCATGTGCTGGCTCTACACGGGCACCTTCGGCTCGTTCATCGGCTATTCGGCCGGCTTCCCGCTGCTCGCCAAGATCCAGTTCCCCGAGGTCAACGCGCTGGCCTACGCCTTCCTCGGGCCGCTCGTCGGCGCCATCTCGCGCTCGGCGACAGGCTGGATCGCCGACAGGTGGGGCGGCGCGCGCGTGACCTTGTGGGTGTTCGTCGGCATGACGATCGGCGTCGCCGGCGTGCTCTACTTCCTGAGCATCGGCAGCTTCGCGGGCTTCTTCGCCATGTTCATGCTCCTGTTCCTGGTCAGCGGCGTCGGCAACGCCTCCACGTTCCAGATGATCCCGGCCATCATGCGCAAGGAGATGGTCCGCCTGATGCCCGAGGCCGACGACGCGACGCGGCTGCGCAACGCCGAGAAGGAGAGCGCGGCCATCATCGGCTTCAGCTCCGCCATCGCCGCCTACGGCGCCTTCTTCATCCCCAAGGGCTACGGCACGTCGATCGCGCTCACGGGCGGTCCCGAGGCGGCGCTGTGGGGCTTCCTCGTCTTCTACGTCACCTGCATCGCCGTCACCTGGTGGATCTACGCGCGCCGCGGTGGCCTGCTCTACGACATCGAGCGCGGCCGGCGCCCGTCGCCTCTGACACCGTCCACGCAGCCAGCCGAATAACCGAGAGACAGCCATGAGCCACTTTCTCGACCGCCTGACGTTCTTCAATCGTGTCGTCGACGAATTCTCCGACGGCCACGGCGTGGTCACGCGCGAGGACCGCCGCTGGGAGGACGGCTATCGCAAGCGCTGGCAGCACGACAAGATCGTGCGCTCGACGCACGGCGCCAACTGCACGGGCTCCTGCTCCTGGAAGATCTACGTCAAGGGCGGGATCGTCACTTGGGAGACGCAGCAGACCGACTACCCGCGCACGCGTCCCGATCTGCCGAACCACGAGCCGCGGGGCTGCGCTCGCGGCGCCAGCTACTCCTGGTATCTCTACTCCGGCAACCGCGTGAAATACCCGCTCGTGCGCTCGCGGCTCCTGAAGCTGTGGCGCGAGGCGCGCGCCGCGCACACGCCGGTCGCCGCTTGGGCATCGATCGTCGAGGATCCGGCCAAGCGCGCGGCTTACACGAAGAAGCGCGGCCACGGCGGCTTCGTGCGCGCCACCTGGAACGAGGTCAACGAGATCATCGGCGCGGCCAACGCCCACACGACGAAGACCTACGGTCCGGATCGCGTCGCCGGCTTCTCGCCCATCCCGGCCATGTCGATGGTCTCCTACGCCGCGGGCGCGCGCTACCTGTCGCTGCTCGGCGGCGTCTGCCTGTCGTTCTACGACTGGTACTGCGACCTGCCGCCGGCCTCGCCGCAGACCTGGGGCGAGCAGACCGACGTGCCCGAATCGGCCGACTGGTACAAGTCCGGCTTCCTGATCCTCTGGGGGTCCAACGTGCCGCAGACGCGCACGCCCGACGCCCATTTCTACACCGAGGCGCGCTACCGCGGC
>NZ_JADZBI010000202.1 GCF_020852195.1 Hyphomicrobium sp.
CCTTCGGGGCCAACTACCGCATGCAGAACGCCTGGATGTATGAAGGCGGCGGCATCGAGCTCATGAACGAGTTCTTTCAAACCTACAAGATCTATGCGCTACCGGCCGGCAACACGGGCGCCCAGATGGGCGGCTGGTTCAGGAAGGAGATCAACAGGCCGGAGGATTGGAAGGGCCTCAAGATCCGCGTCGGCGGCTTTGGCGGCGCCATTCTCTCGCGCCTTGGCGCCGTGCCGCAGCAGATCGCCGCCGGCGACGTCTACCCGTCCCTGGAGAAGGGAACCATCGACGCAGCCGAGTGGGTCGGCCCCTATGACGACGAGAAGCTCGGACTCTATCGCGTTGCGCCTTACTACTACTATCCAGGGTGGTTCGAAAACCAAGCCATGATCCACTTCTTCTTCAACCTGGAAAAGTGGAACAGCCTGCCCAAGGCCTACCAGGCAATCATCCGCGCCGCCGCGCATACGGCCAACACCACGATGACGGCCCGCTATGACATGCTCAATCCCGGAGCCATCCGCCGCCTCGTGAAGGCCGGCACGATCCTGAAGCCGTTCTCGGAGGAGGTGCTCGATGCCTGCTTCAAGGCCACGAACGAAGTCTATGCGGAGCTCTGCGCCGCCAATCCATGGTTCAAGAAGGTGTACGACGCCGTGACCGCCGTGAGGGCCGAGGGCTTCCTATGGTTCCAGCTCGCGGAGCACACGAACGACACCTACATGATGATCCAGCAGCGCAAGAACGCGCTCTAGGTGCGACGGCGCTTTTGCCCCTACGTCATAGCCGCACTCACGCAATGAGTGCGCGCACGGCGGCGCGCACCTGCTCCAGCGTGAACGGCTTGATGATGACGCCGAGGTTCTGCGACTTCAGCGCCTCAGCACGCTCGAGCTCCTCCGCGAAGCCCGACATCAGGAGCAGCTTGAGGTCCGGCCGCGCCGCAATGGCTCGCTCGGCGAGCGCGATGCCGTCGAGGCCCGGCATGTGCACGTCCGACACCAGCACCTGGAACGCGGCACTCGCGGACGTCAGCGTCTCGAGCGCCTCCACCCCGTCCTGGGTGATATCGACCTGGTGCCCGTCGGATTCGAGCGCGCGCCTGACGAGGTCACGCGTCGCCTGATCGTCGTCCGCCAGCAGAATGCGCGCCATCCTACGTCCTCCCCCCGGCGGCCGGGCGGCCGCTCAAGCCTGTCTGCGGCTACTCCTTGGCCATGCGGCCGACGAACGGCAGCTCGCGGTAGCGATGCGCGACGTCCATTCCGTAGCCGACGACGAACTCGTCGTTACCCTCGAACGCGCTGAAATCCGCGGTGACGTCGACAGCGCGCGACACCTTCTTGTCGATCAGCACGCAGGTCAGGATCTCGCTCGCGCCGCGCGCTGCTATCAGGTCCTTGGCGAACACGAGTGTGCGTCCGGAATCGAGCACGTCGTCGATCAGCAGCACGTTGCGCCCCTCGACGCTGAGGTCGAGGTCCCGCAGGATCTCGACCTTTCCGGACGAGGTGCGGCTCTTGCGGTAGCTCGACAGCGTCAGGAAGTCGACTTCCGGCTCGATGCCCGAGCGATAGAGCGCACGGATGAGATCGGCAGCGAACACGAAGCTGCCCTTGAGCACCGCGACCACGAGCGGGCGCTCGAGCTCGCGGGCCATGATCTCCTGCGCAAGCTCCTCGAGGCGCGCAGCGATCCGCTCCGCCGAGTAGATGACCTCGACCACAGATGTCGCACCGGCATTCTGGTCCGTCATTCCCGTGTCCTTGTTCTGCATCCGGCTCTTACAGGGTTATTGAAGCCGAATTACGCTCGGAATCATAGGTTTAGCCTCTCATCCTTGCCCGAGACCGATGCCGCCGGAAGGCTCCCGATAGGGCCTGCCCCGTATCGGGCGATCCGCATAGGGACGCAAGGCGCGGCGGTCGAGGCCGTGAACACGGGAGCCGAGCCGGCATTGTACATGCCCCCGCCATATTCGTAACAGATTGATACTGCCCTCGCCTTCCCGCATATAGGCGCTCGACCACAGACCCGAACCCTTAGAGTTCATCCGGAGCGAACCGCCCGTGATTCGATTGACGAATGTCGGTCTCAAGTATGATCGGGGCCCGGAGATTCTTTCCGATGTGAGCTTCCATCTCCGGCCCGGCTCGTTCCACTTCCTCACCGGCCCGTCGGGAGCCGGCAAGACGTCGCTGCTCAGGCTGCTGTTCATGTCGCTGCACCCGACGCGTGGGCAGATCCAGCTTTTCGGCCAGGACGTGAGCCGCATCACTACCGGCAAGCGCGCCCCGCTCCGGCGCCGCATCGGCATCGTGTTCCAGGACTTCCGCCTGCTCGAGCACCTGACCACCTGGGAGAACGTCGCCCTGCCGCTGCGCGTGATCGGCAAGCGCCTCGACGACTACAAGGAGGACGTGACGGATCTGTTGCAGTGGGTCGGCCTCGGCGACCGCATGCACGGCTACCCCTCGGTCCTGTCAGGCGGCGAGAAGCAGCGCGCGGCCATCGCGCGCGCCGTGATCGGCAAGCCCGAGCTGCTGCTCGCCGACGAGCCGACCGGCAACGTCGACCCGCAGATGGCGCGCCGCCTCCTGCGTCTATTCATCGAGCTCAACCGGCTCGGCACGTCGGTCCTCATCGCCACCCACGACCATCAACTGATGCGCCAATTCAAGGCCCCACGACTGGAGCTGCACGACGGCCATGTCCGGATCGTATGACAGACCCGATCGGCCGCCGATGCGCGGGCTCGACCCGCATCGCGTGCCGGATTACGACCCCTACGAGGATGTCGTGACCCAGAGCGGCCGCGTGTCCACGCAGGCGCGCACGGATTATGCGACGTACGAGCCCGATCCCATCTCGGGCGGCGAGGCGGCGCTCCGAAGCGAGTACGAGCGTCATGCACGTCCCGACCTCTACGCGCCAGCACCACAGCGCGAAGCCCGCAAGGTCCAATCGCTGACCGCGCCCATCGTGCCGGCGGGCTCGGTCACCGGCAAATCGCTGACGCTCGTGATCACCATCATGTGCTTCCTCGCCTGCCTCACCGTGGGCGCGGTCTATCTGATCCGCCAGTCCGCCAACGCCTGGCTGAAGGACATCGCAAGCGAGGTGACCGTCCAGGTGCAGGCGAAGGACGGCACCGATACCGACAAGACCGTGCGCGATGTCGCAACCTACCTCGCGCAGCAGGGCGGCATCGCCAAGGTGACGGTGATGTCGGCTGCCGAATCCGCCGCGCTTCTCGAGCCGTGGCTCGGCCAGATCGAGGACTTGAACGCACTTCCGCTGCCGCGCCTGATCGCGCTCGAGCTGGACCGCGCGGCAGCGCCCGACATCGAGGCCGTCCGCACCGACCTCGCGAGCCGCTTCCAGGGCACCACGCTCGACGATCACCGCCGCTGGCAGCAGCAGATCGCGACCATTACCAACAGCTTCGCGCTCGGCGGCCTCGCCATCCTGGCACTCGTCGCCATGGCGACCACGGCCATCATCGTGTCGGCAACCAAGAGCTCGATGGCCTCCAACCGGGAGATCGTGGAGGTCCTGCATTTCGTCGGCGCCACGGACCGCTTCATCGCCCGCGAGTTCGAGAAGCACTTCCTGCGCCTCGGCGTGCGCGCGGGCCTGGTCGGCGCCGCCTTCGCGCTGGCCGTCTTCATCCTGATGCCGACCATCGTTCAGATTCTAGGCGGCGGCAGCATGACGTTGACCGAGTTGCACCGCCTTGTGGGCTCCGGCGCCCTCGATACGGCGGGCTATGTGCTGATGGGCATCGTGGTGGTGGTCATCGCAGCGCTCTGTATGCTGACCTCCCGCTTCGGCGTATTCCGCATTCTTAACAGTAAGCATTGACCAAAGCCTTTGATTGCGCACTTCTTGGGGTTCTTATCGGGTAGCTGATATCTGGATGATCCTGTGCACGACGTGTCACAAGGGGGGCCAAATCAGCTAGTCTCCTCGCCGCGACGCGGGTCGAATCTGTGGGCCGCTCTTGGCCGGACGGGCAGACATGGGCTTGAGACGCATCATCGTTGGCTTGCTGGGGTGTGCGCTGGCGCTGGTCGCGTTCGGATTCGTGCTGTTCGCCAACTCCGTGATGCGCGACCCCGAGGTGCAGAACGTGCAGGCTGACGGCATCGTCGTCCTGACCGGCGGCCAGACCCGCATTTCGGAGGCGGCCCGGCTCCTGGAGGACAAGCGCGGCGAGCGGCTCTTGATCTCCGGCGTCAACCAGAAGATCGGCCGCCCCTCGCTGCTCAAGATCTCGGGCCTCGACGAGAAGACCTTCAACTGCTGCGTCGATCTCGGCTATGCAGCGCTCAACACGATCGGCAACGCCGACGAGACGCGCCGCTGGGCCGAGGCGCTCGGCTACGACCGCCTGATCGTCGTCACCGCGAGCTATCACATGCCGCGCAGCCTCGCGGAGCTGGCCCGCGCCATGCCGAACATCGAGCTCGTGCCCCACCCCGTGGCGCCCGACGTCCTGCGCCGCAAGGTCTGGTGGCTGGATTCCACAGCCACGCGTCTGCTCGCCTCGGAATACATCAAGTTCCTGCCGGCCGCCGTCAGACTGGCCATTGCGCGCGGCATGGCACCCTGGCAGGCCACCTCCCTGACCGCCTCCTCCACGATCCCGCGCAAATCCTAGAGCGTTCAGGTCTGATTGATCGCTGTACCCTCTCACGTCATGGCCACCCTTGAGGCGTCCACTCAGGGGGCGGCTCGTCAAACGTTTGCGCGTAGGTCCTGGATGGCCGGGTCAAGGGCGGCCATGACGTGAGAACAGAGTGCTTCGAGGCAAAGTGAAAATACTCTTCGCGGCCCAGCCCTGGAAGATTTCATCGAGTTTGCGCGAAATTCGTCTATGAGTAGCCACCCCGCTGGCGCACTCCTGGCAAGCCTCCACGAACGCAACGCTCATTTGACACGAACCGTCATACTCTGCCGATGCTCGCCCTCCGCTCCCTCCTCTTCGCCCTCGCCTTCTACGTCACGACGGCCCTGATGCTGGTGTTCGGCTCATGGCTGCTCGTCGCACCGCGGAGCTGGGCCATGGCCGGCCTCAAGCTCCACGGCATCATCTGCGTCTGGCTCCTGCGTGTCATCGCCGGGACGAGGTTCGAGGTGCGCGGCCGCGACAAGCTGCCGAAGGGCGCCTGCCTCGTCGTCTCCAAGCACCAATCGGCATGGGACACGTTCGGCCTCGTGCCCCTGTTTCGCGACCCCGCCATCGTGCTCAAGGACGAGCTCAAGTGGATCCCGTTCTATGGCTGGTTCTGCGTTAAGTTCGAGCACATCCTGGTCAAGCGCGACAAGGCGGCGAAGGCGCTGAAGGCGATGATTGCCGACGCGGAGGCGAAGGCGGGCCAAGGCCGCGAGATCGTGATCTTCCCCGAGGGCACCCGCCAGGCACCCGGCGCACCGCCCGACTACAAGCCCGGCTACGTGGCGCTTTACGAGGCCCTCGCGGTGCCCTGCGTGCCGCTGGCGCTGAACTCCGGCCTCTTCTGGCCGCGCCGCTCGCTCGCCCGGTACCCGGGCACCATCGTCGTCGAGTTCCTGGACCCGATCCCACCGGGCTTGCCGCGCAAGGAGTTCCGCGCGCTGCTGGAGGCCCGCCTCGAGGACGCCACTCAGCGCCTCGTCGCCGAGGGGCGAGGTAGTGCCTCAACTTGAATCCCGGTTCCGGCCATACAGGCCATGGCCGCACTTGGAGAGCGAATGATGGAAAACAGCGTAAGGAAGCTCTTCGAGAGATATGAGCGCTTTTTCAAGCAGTCCCTTGGCGGCGACATCGACATGGATGAGGTCGCAGCGCTGTACGCTTCCGAGTTCATCGCGGCCTCGCCCGCTGGAGTGATGACCGGAAAGAACGACGATCGACTCAAGCAGGTCATGACGCAGGGTTATGAGCACTATCGGGCGATAGGGACGAAAGAAATGCGGATACGCGATGTCCACATTTCCCCCATAGATGACCGCCACTGCGTGGCCCACGTTGCCTGGACGGCAACCTATGCCCGCAAGGATCAACCGGACGCAGCGATAGATTTCGACGTTCACTACTTCGTCCAGAAGCTGAACGGGGAGCCGAAGGTTTTCGGTTGGGTGTCTGGCGATGAGCAGGCACTGCTGCGGAAGCACGGCATCGTCTGAAGTTCGCTTTCCACCTCTGACGGAAATTAAACGGTGACACGACCCGAGCAGAGGGTCACGCAGCAAGAGTAAATAAGAACATAAAGGGAACATATTTTTGACGCCGTGGCAGCGACCCGCTATATTTAGGGGTCACATCAAGAGGGCCCTGGCGCGCACATGGCAGATGCCCCGGCATTCCTGGC
>NZ_JADZBI010000264.1 GCF_020852195.1 Hyphomicrobium sp.
ACACAGAGTGGGGTATGGAGTCGGATACAAGGAGGAGCAATAACACCTTCATTTGAGAAAGATTTTGCTTCACTAATAGGTCCGAAATACAGCGTAGCTACCGGGTCAGGTACCCAGGCATGGAGTACCTGTGTGTATGCTATGGGTATAGGTCCGGGTGATGAAGTGATCACCTCGCCATATACAGATTTTGGGACGATATCTTCTATTATATCGGCTTACGCTCTACCGGTGTTGGTAGATATAGAGCCGGATACGTACCAGCTTGATCCGGATGAAGTAGAGAAGAAAATCAACGAAAACACAGTAGCGATCATGCCGGTACATATCTTCGGGGTGGCCTCCAATATGGAACGGATCATGTCTATAGCCAAGCGTCATAATTTGAAAGTGATAGAAGATGCGTGCCAGGCAGTTATGGCAAGGTACCAGGGAAAGGCATTGGGTACGATAGGAGATGTGGGATGTTTTAGTTTTCAGGCAAGCAAAGCCATTGCATCTGGAGAAGGAGGAGCAGTAGTTGGCAACAGCGAAGAATTGATGGACAAGTGCTACACAGTACAGAATCGGGGGAACTCGCGCAGAGGTACTTTTGATCTGATAGGACCCAAGTACAGGATAACAGAATTTCAGACTGCCATTCTTGAGGGACAGTTACCAGAAGTTAGGAATCGGTTCGAAAAGCGTAATGATAATGCGAATTATCTGAGAAGAAAATTAAAAGATTTTGCACCATTACAGCCACAACGATTTTATGCTGGAAGTGAGAGTAGTGCCTATTATCATTTTGGGATGACATATAATAAGGAAATGTGGGGAGTGGATAGGGGCAAGTTTTTGAAGGCAATACAGGCAGAAGGGGTAGGGCTTGGATCCTATATTCCATATCAATTGAATAAAGAACCTTGGATAGATTATATCTTAGGATTAAAGAGTTATAAGAAGATGTATTCGGCATCGCGGCTAAGAGAGTACAAGGAAGGAATGAACTTGAAGAATAACGAGAAAGTGATCAAAGAGACGATGGTGTCGTTCAGTGGAGCCGGCCCGTTATTGGCAGACCGAAGTGAGATGGACAATATTTACAACGCCATAATGAAGGTTTATGAAAATAGAGAAAAGTTACAGTCTATCTAAATGATCAATAAAGCAACAGGCTAATGTATAATTTGAAAGGATAAACCCAAATAAATTATGAGGTATTATAAATATTTTTTGATCTTACTAGTATTCCTGCCCATTGCTGTGCCAGAAGCATTTTGTCAATCTGTTGGCCCCTATCAACTTTCAAAACTAAATAAAGATGGTATTCCTCCTCTGCTAAAAGATATAGAAACAAAACAACAGTGGGAGTCTAAAAAGGTTAAACTACGTAAAATATGGCTTGATGTACTGGGTGGATTGCCTGATGTAAGACCTAACGTAGGGTATAGGGTTATTTCTGAGACCCGGTAAAACAACCACGTAAGAAAGAAGATAATCTTTAATACTATTGATGGTGATTCTGTGAATGCTTTTTTATTGATCCCCAATTCGGGAAAAATAAGTAAGAAAAAATATCCTGCAATTTTGGCGATGCAGCAAACCAGTGAAGCAGGAAAATTAGCGGTCGCCACTCCTTATAAAGAATATGGAACGAATCGCTATTATGGACTTGATCTGGTATTGCGGGGGTATGTGGTTCTGGCTCCTGATGATCTAACTTCAGGAGAGAGAATATATCCCGGGGAAAAATATTTCCATAGTGCTCCTTTTTATGAAAAGTATCCTAAATGGACCATAATAGCAAAGACGATAGTAGATCATATGCAGGCTGTGGATTTGCTTCAGCACTTGGATTTTGTTG
>NZ_JADZBI010000203.1 GCF_020852195.1 Hyphomicrobium sp.
AGGCGCTGCTGCTGGCCGCCCGAGAGGCCCGTGCCGGACTCATGGAGGCGGTCCTTGACCTCGCCCCAGAGGGCGGCCTTCTGAAGGCTGCTCTCCACGATCTCGTCCATTTCGGACTTCGACGAGGCCGTACCGTGGATGCGGGGCCCGTAGGCCACGTTCTCGTAGATCGACTTCGGGAACGGGTTCGGCTTCTGGAACACCATGCCCACGCGGGCGCGCAGCTGCACCACGTCGAGGACCGGATCGTAAATGTCCTGACCGTCGATCGTGATCTTGCCCGTGACGCGGCAGATCGGGATGGTGTCATTCATGCGGTTGATGCAGCGCAGGAACGTCGACTTGCCGCAGCCTGACGGCCCAATGAAGGCCATGACACCGCGATCCGGAATATCCACGGTGACGTCCTTGATGGCGTGCTTGTCGCCGTAATAAACGTTGACCTTGCGTCCAACGACCTTAGCTCCGGATGTCGTCGAAGCCGAATTGGACGCGCTCACAGGAGACACGATCATTTCCATTGCAAATCCTCAGATCCTTGTGTGAGCCAATCTCTACCAACGTCTCTCGAACTTCTTGCGCATCCAGATCGCCAGCCCGTTCATCGCAAACAGGAAGAGCAGCAGCACGATGATGGCGCCCGCGGTTTTGGCCTGAAAGCCGATCTCCGGCAGGTCCGACCACAGGAAGATCTGAACCGGCAGCACCGTAGCGGCGTCTGTGACGCTCGTCGGAACATCCACGATGAAGGCGACCATGCCGATCATAAGCAGTGGCGCGGATTCGCCGAGCGCGTGGGCCATACCAATGATGGTGCCGGTCAGCACACCCGGCATGGCCAATGGCAGCACATGATGGAAGATCGCCTGCTGTTTCGACGCACCGATACCGAGCGCCGCTTCGCGGATGGAAGGCGGCACCGCCTTCAGCGCGGCGCGGCTGGCGATGATGATCGTCGGCAGCACCAGCAAGGCGAGAACAAGGCCGCCCACAAGCGGGGCAGAGCGCGGCATGCCGAAGAAGTTCAGGAACATTGCCAAGCCGAGAAGACCGAACACGATCGAGGGGACGGCGGCCAAGTTGTTGATGTTAACTTCGATGATCTCCGTAAGCCGGTTCTTGGGCGCGAACTCCTCGAGATAGATCGCCGCACCGACGCCGATGGGAAGGCAAAGGAGCAGCGTTACCAGCATCGTGAGGGCAGAGCCCACGAGCGAACCCAGGATTCCAGCGAGTTCG
Organism: Hyphomicrobium sp.; assembly: GCF_020852195.1. Taxonomy (GTDB): domain Bacteria; phylum Pseudomonadota; class Alphaproteobacteria; order Rhizobiales; family Hyphomicrobiaceae; genus Hyphomicrobium_C. The sequence continues at coordinate 1,240 of NZ_JADZBI010000203.1, forward strand.
GGCTCTCGACTGTCGCCGTTGCTGAGGAAGGCAAAGTTCGCCACCTGCTCGGTCTTGCCCTCGTCGCTCAGCCTCTCCAGAAACGCGATCTCATGATCCTGGATCTTGCGGTTGTCTTCCGGCCGCTCGATGAGGATCGTCCGCCAGGAGCCGGCGGGAGCCGCATCCGTCGTAGCGAGGGGAACGAGAACATTGCCCTCCACCCGATCGAGCGTCACATGCGTCGCTTTGACAATGCCACCGTTGATAGAGATCAGCACCGACGGCATTTTGCTGTCGAGCGTGCCGGAGCTGCCGGTCTCCGCCTTGAGCTGAGTAAGTGCCGCGGCAATAGCGCGGTCCTTCTCGAGCCGCGCATCGATCCCATCTTTAGAGGACTTGAATGTCGCGACCTTGGACTCCAGTTCGGCGACGGTCTTCGCATCGTTCGAAGTGCGTGCCGTCGCGAGCCGTTCTTCGGCTGCCTTGATATCAGCGCCGATCGACTGCGAGTTGAGCTGCAGGAACTCGATGTCCCTATCGAGCGACGCGCTTGTTTCGGCGGAGGCCTTCTTCAGGAGCTCGAGTTCGTCGGAGAAGCTTGCCGAAGAGGTCGAGATCGTCACGGTTTCGGTCGCACCTGAGACCGTCGCGTCGGCCTCGCCGCTGCGGGAGGTGCGATCGGTCGTGATTCCCTTGAGATAGAGGTCGGCGTCAGAGGAAAGCAGAACCGGAACGGTCACCGACTGGCCGATCACCGAGGGATTGCGTACGACCTCGGTCCGCAAATAGTCGGCCGCGCCGGAAGAAAGAATGTTGGAGAGAGCTTTCCGGTCGGCGCGCGTGGTGACCTGGGGGAAGATGGCGCGCAGGCCATCGCGAACAACCGCATCGAAATCGCCAGCCGCAACCTTCTCCGGGTTTACGTGCTCGGCGGACACGGGCAGCTCGATCTTGAGGCGCGCCTGGGTGAAGGCGGGGATAGCCTTGAAGAGGATGTCAGCAAGGAGAATGACCAGGAAGAGGGCCGCGAAGCAGACGGCGGCGATACCGTAGGCCTGGAATCGCGTCTCCGCTCTATACCGGCTCTTCACCCGGCGAACGGCGCTCTCCGAAGTGACGTCGATGCGTCTCTGCACTGGTCTGCCCACCGCGGGATTGGAAAGGATGTCAGTCATATTGCTCCCGATACCTTTGGACGATCTTCAGAGCGATCACGTTGAGCGTGAGGGTGAAGAAGAAGAGGACGAAGCCGAGTGCGAAGGCCGAGAGCGTCTTGACGCTATCGAACTCCTGATCGCCCACGAGCAGGGTCTTGATCTGGACGGTGATGGTAGTCACCGCATCGAGCGGATTGAACGTGAGATTACCGGCGAGACCGGCTGCCATCACAACGATCATCGTCTCACCGACCGCGCGCGAGATCGCGAGCATCAGGGCGGAGACGATGCCCGGAAGCGCGGCTGGCAGAATGACCTTCTTGATCGTCTCCGACTTCGTCGCGCCCAGCGCATAGGCGCCGTCGCGCAGCGACTGCGGGACGGCGTTGATGACGTCATCCGAGAGCGATGAGACAAAGGGAATGATCATGATTCCCATTACGAAGCCCGCGGCAAGCGCCGACTCCGACGCGACATCCAGGCCGAAATCGGCGCCCAAGCCGCGAATGAAGGGCGCGACAGTGAGCGCCGCGAAGAAGCCGAACACGACCGTCGGAACACCGGCCAGGATCTCAAGGATCGGCTTTGCGGTGGCGCGAAAGCGCGGCGTCGCATACTCCGCCATATAAATCGCGCAGAAGAGGCCGACCGGCGCCGCCACCAGCATGGCGATCAGCATGATGAGCATGGTGCCGACGAAGAGCGGGATGAACCCAAAGGCGCCGGACTGGCCGACCTGATCCGAGCGAAGCGCGATCTGAGGCGACCACTGCAGGCCGAATAGGAAGTCGGTCCAGGGATACTTGCCGAAGAAGCGCATGGTCTCGAACAGGACCGAGAACACAATGCCGAGGGTGGTCAGGATGGCCACGACGGAACAGAGGATGAGGAGCAACTGCACCGCGCGCTCGACATTGTTCCGGGCACGGAAATTTTTTCCCAGGCGGGACGCGGCCCAGCCAAATCCGACGATCGCAAGCAGTAGACCGACGCCGAGGCGCGCGTAATCGCTCATCGCGGCGAGCGACTGCCAAGCCTGTGCGGCCTCTTGAATCTCCGGCTTCGCGTTTTGCGAAAGGGCACCGCCGGCGAGCGCGTTGGAGATTTCGCGCAGCAGCGCAGAATGGGATAGCGAGTCGGTCGGCTGCATGGCAGCTGGCAGCCGGGACAGGGCTTCCGCTTCGATGATCTTCGGTGCGATCGGGCTCCAGATGCAATACAGAATAAGCATTGGCACTGCGACGGTGATCGCCGTGAACCAGCCATGATAGGATGGAAGGGAATGAACGTCGGGACCGGCCGCTCGGAACGCGGTGCCTCTCTGTCGTCCGTAAAGGAACGCGGCGACGGAGAGCACGGCAATGGCTAGAAAATAGATTGCGGACATGTGACCCGGAACCTCGAGCGAGTTTAGAGGTGCGAAAGGAGGCGGAGGCTTTACCTCCACCTCCAATGTCATGTCGGGCAAACGCCTGAAGCGAAAGCCCGTTGCTTCATCACGAAGACGGAGCCGAGATCACGACGAGATCGCTGCCGGCTTTGACGGAGACGTCAGCCTCCTCCTTGGGAAGCGGCACGAGACCCTTCTTCGGCAGGTAACCATCCTCACCCATAGCCTTCGACGAAACGTACTCGGCCACGAACTCCTTGAGGCCGGGGATGACGCCGACATGCTGCTTCTTCACGTAGATGAAGAGTGGACGTGCAACAGGATAGGTCCCGCCAGAGATGGTGTCATATTCAGGGCTGACACCTGCGATCTTCGCACCCTTGATCTTCGAGGTGTTCTCCTCGAGGAACGAGTAGCCGAAGATACCGACGGCTTTCGGATTGGCTTCGAGCTTCTGTACGATCAGGTTGTCGTTCTCGCCGGCGTCGATGTAGGCGCCATCCTCACGGATCGACTTCCAAACCTTCTCGAAGGCCTTCTTATCTTCTTTCTTGACGGCCTTGAGCGCCTCGATCCCCTCAGCGCCTTTCTCCATGACGAGTTCGAGGAAGCTGTCGCGGGTGCCGGAGGTCGGCGGCGGGCCGAGCACTTCGATCTTCTCATCCGGAAGCGACGGATCGACGTCCTTCCAAGTTTTATTCGGGTTGGCGACGAGCTTGCCGTCAGCTCCAGGAATTTCCTTTGCGAGGGCGAGGAAGACCTGCTGCTGAGTAAGATTCAGGTCTGGACCGGCCTTCGAATTAGCCATAACGAGACCGTCAATGCCGACCTTGACCTCGACGATGTCGGTCACGCCGTTCTTCTGGCAGTCGTCGAACTCGCTCTTCTTGATGGCGCGCGAAGCGTTCGAAACGTCAGGATGGCCCTCGCCGACGCCGGCGCAGAACAGCTTGAAGCCGCCGCCCGTGCCGGTGCTCTCGACGACCGGGGTCTTGCCGCCGGCCTTGCCGAACTGCTCGGCAACCGCCGTGGTAAACGGATACACCGTCGAGGACCCGACGATGCGGATCTGGTCGCGGGCGGAGGCCGCTCCGGTAAAGGCAGCCATGCTCACAGCAGCAGCTGCCGTGTATGCGATGAACCTGGTGTTCACGCTGATCTCCTATGTCTCGGGGGTACGCGACGGACGCGGCCCTCTGCCGACGCCCCACCCAGGGCCCCTCGCCCCGGCCGGTCTTCAATAGACCAGCGGCACAACCGTTTTATGAATGCCTATTTATTTGTTTCGGCGACATAAATTGCCAAAGATCACCGAAAGAGCGCAGAGGGTGAATGGCGACTCCGGAAAGGGTCGTTCGTATGGTTGACGCACCGTGCAATCAATACAACTGGCGACACACCGGTTCACTCGGACGCAGGAACCGGCCCACAGCAGGTGCTCGCACAGCAGGGGTTCTGCTCCGTGGTGCCGGGAGCAGCCGCGCTCAGATTGACGCGGCGCGACAGTTCCTCCGCACTCTCTTTGCGCTCGCTGTAGCGATCAACGAGATAGGGCGCACGGTCGCGAAGCAAGAGGGTGAACTTCACCAACTCCTCCATCACGTCGACGACGCGGTCATAAAAGGCAGAGGGCTTCATGCGCCCGCCCTCGGTGAATTCCTGGAAGGCTTTGGCCACCGAGGATTGGTTGGGAATCGTGAACATGCGCATCCAGCGGCCGAGAACGCGCATCTGATTGACCGCATTGAAGGACTGCGACCCGCCGCAGACCTGCATCAGCGCCAGGGTCTTGCCTTGCGTGGGGCGTATCGCACCCATAGAAAGAGGAATCCAATCGATCTGCGCCTTCAGGATGCCGCTCATGGCGCCGTGCCGCTCCGGCGAGCACCACACTTGGCCTTCGGACCAAGCAGCCAGCTCGCGCAACTCCGCCACCTTGGGGTAATCGGCGGGCGCGCCGTCGGGAAGCGGTAGGCCATGCGGATCGAAGACGCGGGTCTCTGCGCCCAGCGCCTCGAGAAGCCGCCGCGCCTCGAAGGTGAGTAGCCGGCTGTAGGAGCGGTCACGCACCGAACCATACAGCATGAGGATGCGCGGCCGGTGCGTCGATGGGTCCACGTGGTGCAGCCGCTCGAGATCCGGCCTCTGAAAAAGATGGCGTGCCAGATTGGGGAGGGGATCGCTGCCGTTGCCGTCTGCGCTCATGGCGTCGACTTTCTGGCGGGAATGACCTCGCCGTCTTCTTTCGTAAAATCGCCGATGTGCGGATTGGGAAGGATGTCGAGCACGCTCTCCGACGGCCTGCAGAGCTTGGTTCCGAGCAGCGTCACCACGATGGGCCGGTTGATGAAAATAGGGGACTGGAGCATGACATCGATCAGCTCATCATCGCTCCACTTCTCATCATTCAAGCCAAGCGCGTCATAGGGGGTTCCTTTCCGCCGCAGCAGGTCGCGCGGTGCGATGCCCATGTTCCGCAACAAGCCGAGCAACTCATCGCGCGACGGCGGCGTCGTGAGATATTCGATGATCCGGGGTTCCTCGCCGCTCTGGCGGATCATGGCCAGCGTGTTGCGCGACGTTCCGCACGCGGGGTTGTGATAGATGGTGATGGCCATGCCTACTCCGCGGGCGACCGGACGGGATCGGATGCGATCGGTTGCTCCTTGCCGGTTAGCAGGTGCACGACGGCAAGCGCGCCAACGGAACCAAGGAACTGCGCAGCGACGAACATAGGCACGTCCGCGAGGCGAATGCCGGCGAACGTGTCGGAGAACGCCCGCGCCAGCGTCACCGCCGGGTTTGCGAACGAAGTCGACGCCGTGAACCAGTACGCAGCTGTGATGTATAGGCCCACGGAGGTGGCGACGGCCTCGGGACGCACCCGCAGCGTCAACAGAATGGTCGCGATGAGGCCGAAGGCGGCCACCCATTCGGAGAAGCCCTGCGCCCAACCGCTGCGCACCTTCTGCGAAAGCTGCCAGACCGGAAGGTCGAACATGGCATGCGCGACAAGCACGCCGAGCAGCGCTCCGGCCCCTTGAGCGAGCACATAACCTGTCCCGTCCGCCACGGAGATTTCGCGGCGCAGGGAAAAGGCCACCGTGACGGCCGGATTGAAATGCGCGCCGGAGATGGGTCCGAGCATGGTGATCAACACCACGAGGATCGCACCGGTCGCCAGCGTGTTGGCGAGCAGCGCGATGGCGACGTTGCCGCCTGATAGCGTCTCGCCCATGACGCCGGAGCCGATCACGGTTGCCAGGAGCATGGCCGAACCGATGAACTCGGCCCCGAGCCGCTGCGCGTACGACGCCGCCATCAGGTCGCCTTCTCCGGCGCCAGCGTGCTTCGGCCGATGTCCTCAAGACGGCGCTGGAGCGAGAGCTTGTCGAGCGAAGCTAGCGGCAGATTCGTGAAGATGCTGATGCGTTGGTAGAGCATGCGGTGCGTATCGGCGAAGGCGAAGTGCCGCTCGGAGTCTTTGCCTTCGACCGCCGACGGATCTGGCAAGCCCCAATGGGCGGTCATCGGCTGACCGGGCCAGACGGGACAGACCTCGTTGGCGGCGTTGTCGCAAACCGTGAAGACGAAATCGAGCTGTGGCGCGTCCGGCGCCGTGAACTCCTCCCACGATTTCGAGCGCAGCGAAGCGGTGTCGTAGTTGAGTTGGCGAAGGAGATCGAGTGCGTACGGATGGACCGTTCCGCTCGGCTGACTACCGGCGCTGTAGCCCTTGAACCTGCCGATACCGAGACGGTTCATGATGGCTTCGGCGATGATCGACCGAGCCGAGTTATGCGTGCATAGGAATAGCACGTTGAGAGGCTTGTTTGCGGTCATGGCGAATCCTCCTTACTTGCAGACGCTTCGGATCTTCTTGATTGCTGTGCCGCAGAGTTCCGGATTGCCCCGGCAGCAATCCTCGGTGAGAAACGCGAGAAGCTGGCGCATGCCATCCACATGCACGGCGTAGCGGATGAACCGCCCCTTACGGGTCGCGTAGATCAAGCCCGCACGGTCCAGTTCCTTGAGATGGAACGAGGCGCCGGTGGGTGTTGCTCCTATCTGTTCGGCGATCTCTCCGGCGGGGAGCCCGTTCGGGCCTATGCGAACAAGGAGACGGAAGATGCACAAACGCTGTTCGTGAGCGAGCGCGGCGAGAGAAGTAACGGCTAAATCGGTATCCATGAAAGCAACGATACAATAATTATTGGATGATTCAATTAGAATATTGGCTGCCTGGAATTGGGCCGCCCTTTTTTTGGGCTGGGGCGTCTCCCCGGCGTTGCCGGGGCCGCGCTGTCGTGAACCGAGCCTGCAAGTGCAGAGCAGTCTCGGCCCTTGCGGGCTTCCATCGCTGACGCAAGGGATTCTGAGCTTCGCACGTTTTCCTTGAAGGGATCAGGGAGGGCGCTGCCCTCCCTCCCTTGGCACGTCTTCTCCCGCACTGACAGGGCCGCATCCCGCGCAGGGCAAGTGCGCCCCGCCCGTGATGGCAGCCCGGTCATGCCGACAAGCCGCACCGACCCAGACCCACTCGCTTTCGCCAAGGGGCAGGGGTGCAGCAGCACCCCCTTTTTACCGGGGTGTGAGGACGACGAAAGGAACCCATGCGTATTGCGACTGATTTTGATTACTCATCCTATTTCAAGCCGCGCGTGCCGGAGCGCCGCGCATCATTCGAGTTTTACCCCACGCCGCCTTCGGCCATCCGCGCGTTGCTTTCGGTGGAGCGCTTTGAGGGCGACATATGGGAACCAGCTTGCGGTGACGGCGCGATTTCCCGCGAGCTTGTAACCGCCGGATATGACGTTATCGCCACCGACATCACCGATTGGGGCTACGGCTATCCCGGCTATGATTTCCTGACACTGGATAAGCCCTTCGCGCGCAACATCGTGACGAACCCGCCTTACGGCTGGGGCTTGGCCGATAGGTTCGTGGAAAAGGCTTTGGCGTTCACGCACCAGACAGGCGGGCGCGTAGCTATGCTGCTTAACATTGCCTCGCTCTGTCATCCCAAGCGCCATGATTTTTTCGTGCGCCGTTCGCCAAGCGTGATCTACGCGCTGGATGAGTGCGTGTGCTTCCCGCTGGGAAAACCCGAACGCGCCACCAAGCACACATCCAGCCACCGCTATGCGTGGCTGATCTGGGATCACGCGCACAAGGGCGATTCCGTCATCCGCTGGCTTTCGACCGCGCCTTTCGCATAAGGCGCGGCCACTGCCCCACGCTCAAACAAGAAGGAGAAGAAACCATGAGCACATACGAAAACCGCACGCTTGCCGTGCTGATCAACGCTATAGACCAGCGCTTGCTCTCAGCATCACACTACAGCGCCGAAGCGCATGAGGCCATCAAGCACGAGCGCCGCACTGAAGCCATCGGCGCGCTGCTGGTCATTGAGCAGGACTTGGAAACGGCCCTGCAACTGCACCGCGCCACCATTGCCCTGCACCGGACGATGAACGGCGGTGCGCAATGATGGAGCTTCCCCGCATCGGTCTTGACCCCTTGGGCATCGAGGCGCTGGACATGCGCCCGGCGCAAAACGAAATCCGCGCCCGGTATGGGCGCGGCTACCACGTCAATGACGATTGCTTGCGGGACGTGGCGGCACTCTGGGGCATCGGGCCTAATCACGAGTGCATCAACGATTCTGGCGTGTTTATCCCGTATGAGCGCATCGAGCTTGCCAAGGGCCGTTGCCGCGCAGAAATCCGCTATGCCTCTTCCCCGTCCGGCCTCTGGGCGATGGACACCAGCTATATGACGGCAACATGCGGCGGCGGGGCTTCGCCATCTGTCTGGAACGGAACCGCCTTCTTTAGCGAAGACGATGCAAGGGCCGCCGGGCTTCATTCGATGATAGAGCTGTTCCGCAACATCGCCGCCGCCGGAAAATCGGAGGCGGCAGACGCCCGCAAGATCATATCGCTTCTGGAAGAGGCAAGGACGCCGCAGCTTGCGCTGTTCTAGCCGGGAAATAATTGGCGCCCGGCCTTTTGGCCGGGCGCTTTCGCCCACCGCGCTTCCCCCCGATTGGCGGCGAACGAAAGGGCATGATGTTCCCATAATCGCGATGGTGAGCTGCTTTCATACGGGCGCGGCCTTCGCGGGGAAGGATATGCGCTGCCCATGAAACTCGACATTGAAAAATACCTCCATCATCTCGATGGCATGGATCTCAGTGAGGCTGAGAAAATCGAATTTATCCGCACGCTCTGGCTCATCGCACAATGCTTCGTGGACGATGCCTACAGCGGAAGGGCGGAAAGCGAGAAATGTGATGTTTCTTCATTGAAATCGGGCTTTGAAGCTTCCAATGTGATAGACTTGAACAACATCAAACAGACCCGCACCAAGGCCGCGAACGACAACGCCGCATCGCAGGGTAAGAAGGGCGCGGCGTAAGCCGCAAAACCGCAACCAAGAAGGAGTGCAAACACCAAGGAAGTGACCATGAGCGCCAACGACAACACAAAAACACAGAGCGGCACACGCGCCGTCATCTATGCCCGCGTCTCCAGCCCCCGGCAGGTGGCGGAAGGGCACGGTCTCGAATCCCAAGCCACGCGCTGCCGGGAATATGCCGAGCGCAAGGGCTATGAGATCGTAGAAACCTTCTTCGACAAGGCCATCTCCGGCTCGCTGTCCGACAGGCCGGGCGTCATGGCCATGCTCTCCTACCTCAAGCATCACAGCCGCGAGGGGGAGATCGTCGTCGTCATCGACGACATCAGCCGCCTTGCGCGCGACACGCGCGTCCATACCGATCTCCGCCTTGCCATAGGCCTCGCAGGCGGCAGGCTCGAAAGCCCCTCGATCACGTTCGGGGAGGATTCCGATTCCATCTTCGTCGAGAACGTGCTGGCCAGCGCCAGCCAGCACCAGCGCCAGAAGAACGGCGAGCAGACCAAGAACCGCATGCGCGCCCGCGCCATGAACGGCTACTGGGTGTTTCACGCGCCCACAGGCTATGTCTACAAGAAGGTTCATGGGCACGGGCAATTGCTGGTGCGCGACGAGCCGCTGGCCTCCATCGTGCAGGAAGCCCTTGAAGGCTTTGCGTCAGGGCGCTTCCAGACGCAAGCCGAGGTAAAGCGCTTCCTCGAATCCCAGCCCGAATATCCCTGCAAGACCGCAGCCGGAACCGTGCGGTACGAGGAAGTGCTGCGCCTCTTAAGCCGTCCGCACTACGCCGGGTATATCGAGGTTCCCCATTGGGGCGTGAGCTTGCGCAAGGGCCATCATGAAGGGCTGATTGATCTTCAAACCTTTGAACGTATCCAGCAGCGCATCAAGGGCGGCGCGCGCGTCTTCACAAACAATGATATCGGCGAGGACTTCCCGCTGCGGGGCTACGCCGTGTGCGCCGAGTGCGGCGGGCCGCTCACCGCAGGCTGGTCAAAGAGCAAGACCGGGAAGCGGCATCCCTATTATCTCTGCTTCGCCAAAGGCTGCACTTGCCGGGGCAAGTCCATCAAGCGCGACGTGATCGAGGAACAGTTCGGCACGCTGCTGCAAGGGCTTTCCCCATCCGCGCAGACCGCCGCGCTGTTCAAAGACCTGTTCTTCGATGCATGGGAGCAGTACGCCAGCCGTACAGAAGAGATCGCCAAGGCTCTTCGCAACGACCTTCGCAAGACCGAGCAACAGATCGAGCAATTGCTCGACCGCATCGTGGAATCCTCCACGGCGTCTGTCATCGCCGCCTATGAACGGCGCATCGCCGGGCTGGAGAAGGACAAGCTCATCATCATCGAAAAGCTGCAAGAAAGCGCCGCTCCAAGACGCAGCGCCGCGCAGCAGTTTGAACCCGCCTTCCGCTTCCTCGAAAACCCGCATGAACTGTGGGTTTCCGAGCGGCTGGACGACAAAAAACTGGTGCTGAAACTCACCTTCGCAGACCGTTTGGCCTACTGCCGAAATCAGGGATTTAGAACCCCAAAAACCACCTTACCTTTCAAGGCTTTACAGGCGGTTCAGACGGGCAAATGCAAAATGGCGGAGACGAGGGGATTCGAACCCCTGATACCCCTTTAGAGGGTATAACGATTTAGCAAACCGCCGCCTTCAGCCTCTCGGCCACGTCTCCGGAGCGCGCGAAGCC
>NZ_JADZBI010000204.1 GCF_020852195.1 Hyphomicrobium sp.
AAGTTGATCAGGTCGTCAATCGTCAGCTTGCGGCGCGAAAACTTGCGAATGGTAATCACGGGGCCGTCAATCGCGCTGGGCGCAATAATGACGTTGACGCGCGAGCCGTCCGGCAAGCGCGCGTCGCAGATGGGGCTGCTCTCGTCCACACGGCGGCCGACCTGGCTCACGATACGCTGGCAGATGTTCATGAGCTGCTGGTTATCGGCGAAGCGCACGCCCGTCTTCTGCGTCTTGCCGTCGACCTCGATAAAGGTCGTCCCGGCGCCGTTGACCATGATGTCGGCGATGTCGTCACGGGCGAGCAGCGGCTCGAGCGGGCCGTAGCCCAGCACGTCGTTGCAGATGTCTTCGAGCAGCTCCTCCTGCTCGGCGATCGACATGACGACGTTCTTGACCTGGATGATCTCCGAGACGATGTCGCGGATCTCCTCGCGCGCGGCGGCCGAGTCGAGCTTGGCGAGCTGCGTCAGATCGATGGTGTCGATCAGCGCGTTGAAGACCGTGGTCTTGACGTCATAGTACTCCTCCGAGTGGTTGCGCTGCGGCTCGATGGGCTCTGCGCGCGGGGGAGCGGCCGCGGGCTGAGGCGCGACGCTTGCCGGCGCGGCGGCCGGGTGGGTAGGCGCGGCAGCGGGCTGCCCGGCGGGATGAGGCATCCGCCGCTGCTGTCCAGGTTCATTGGTGCGCCTGCCGAACATGATGACCTCAACGCAAGAGCTTGAGCTTGTCGAGGAGCGGCGCCAACGGCGAACGCTTCTCCGGCTTGATCTCCTTGCGATGGGCAAGGGCCATGGCGATGTCGTGGAACGCCTGCGTCGCCTTGGCCTTGGCGTTGAGCTCCTCGATCATTTGCCCGTTGTTGGCTGCCTGCCCGAAGTTCTCGCAATCGAAATCGATGACGGCGAGCGTCTTGAGGTCGAGCGCGCCTTCGAACTCCTTGGGCGTGATCTCGGGGCGCTTCTGCATGTTCGCCATGTTGAGGACGAGGTGGGGCAGGGCGTCGTTGCGGCGCGTGGACCGCATGAGGTCGACAATGTTCTTGGCGTTGCGCAGGTTGGCGAGATCCGGCATGGCCGTGATGACGATCTCGTCGGCCTGCAGCAGCAGCCGCTTGGTCCACGGTGTCCAGCTATGCGGCAGATCGACGGCGACGAACGGGACGTTCTGGCGCACGACGTCGATCACCGTCTCGCAGCCCTCCGGCGACATCTCGTAGTCGCGGTCGAGCACGACCGGTGCGGCGAAGATCGAAAGATGCTTCGAGCACGTCGTGAGCAGGCGGTCGAGCAGCACCTCGTCCAGGCGCTCCGGGTTCTGCAGCGCATCGGCGATGCCCTGCACCGGGTCCTGGTTGAAATCGAGTCCGGTGGTGCCGAAAGCGAGATCCATATCCGCGATGACGATGTCGGTCGCAAGCGTCTCCGACAGGGTCCAGGCCACGTTGTGGCAGATCGTCGACGAGCCGACGCCGCCCTTGGCGCCGATGAAGGCGAAGACCTGGCCGACAGGGTCCGTGTCCGGGTTGTTATAGAGGCCGGACAGGCATTCCATCAGATCGAACGGAGACACGGGCGCAACGAGGTATTCGGAGATGCCGCGGCGCTTCAGATCCCTGTAGAGCACGACGTCGTTGGCCTTGCCGATGATCACGACCTTTGTGCCGGGATCGCAGCTCTGCGCCAGCTCCTCCAGCTCCGCGATGAGCTCGGCATGGGGCGCATGAGATTCGAGGATGATGAGATTGGGTGTCGGGCTTTCCTGGTAGTGCGCGACGGCCGCCGCCGCGCCGCCCATCTGGATGGTGATGTGCGCCTTGCTGAGCCGCCGGTCCTCGGACGCGGCCTGAATCACCTCGGCGATCTGAGGCGTCACGCAGAAAGCCTGGATGGAGATCCGGGGCAGGGGGCGCGCGCGATCGCTGAAGGCGGGTGCCTCCGCCGCCTGGTCGTCAAGGGGATAAGGCGACGGCGTCTCGAACGCGCCGGATCCCTGGCTTTGCAACGGTGATTTGGACATGGGTCGGCCTACTGTCACTTTGCAATCTTCACTTTCTCGTCTTCGCCCTTCTCTGCGCCCGTCGGTTTGCCCTTCGTGTAGTTGTTCCAGACGACGTCCCTGCGCTCGCTCGGGCGGTCGCTTTCGGTGCGCGGCCCGATCAGGTCGGCCGGGTTGGCGACCATGACGGCGAGGTTGCGCTGATTGGCGCAGCCGAAGTTGGGATAGTTTCCGTTGTCGCGCTGGTTGGCGAGGTTGGTCGGCCAGTAGCCGCAGACCGGCGCTTCGGCCACGTAGCGCATGTAGGAGACGCGCACGGGCGCGTTGGAGCGGCTCTCCGCATGATAGGCTTCGACCGCGATCGAGGACTCCGCAAATCCCATGTCGCCCAGGATCTGGCGGATCTCGCCGACAGCATGCATGGCCGCGATCTCGTTGGCGCTCCCTCCAGGAGCCTGGATGATCAGGCGGCTGTTGCCGGCGTCGCTGGCGCGCGAGCGGTCGGCGAACTCGAGTACCTCGGCGCGCTGGCGCGGGGTCAGCCCGCGGGAGGCCGCGGCGACCTGAACCTGCATCGTCTGCGGCTCTTGGGAGACGATGATGGGATGGCGCTGCGACTGGTCGACCATGGACCAGCCCGCGACCTGCGGGGCCGTGACGTCGTGTCGGCAGCCTGCCGTTCCCGTCGCCGTGACTGCGGCAAGCGCGATGAGGGCCGCGCGCGATCCGCGGCGGATGCGCTTATCGGGCGAGGATGCGAGATCGTTGGTCATTAATGCGCCTCAGCCCTTATTCGACGATGAAACCGTAGTCGCCCTTGAGATCGCCCACCGGGGCGGCGCTCTCTGTGCCGTAGATGCGGTTGAGATGGCCCAGGAAGTTGGCTTTGCGATCGCTGGCCTCGGCGAGGCCGTCGAGCGGCTTGGCAAGCTCCTTGGGCGCCACGGGCCGCACGAGATACGGCGTCACGATGACCACCAGCTCGGTCTCGCGCTTGATGAAGTCGCGGCTGCGGAAGAGGGTGCCGAGGACCGGCACGTCCTTGAGGCCGGGGAAGCCGTCGATGTTCTGGCGCACGTCGTCCGAGATGAGGCCGGCGAGCGCGATCGAGCCTCCCGAAGGCAGCTCCACGGTGGAGTTCGCCTGGCGCTTCTTGAGCGCGGGGATGGACGTCGAATCGAGCACGATCGCGCCGACGTTGGACAGCTCGCTGACCTCGCTCTCGATTTTGAGGCTGATGCGGCCTTCCGAGAGCACGACGGGCGTGAAGGAGACGCCGATGCCGAACTCCTTGTAGGTGATCGAGGTCTGGCCGTTCGAGTCCTTGACCGGGATCGGATACTCGCCGCCGGCGAGGAACTTCGCCGGCTCGCCGGAGATGGCGGTCAGGTTGGGCTCGGCCAGCGTGCGGATGAGACCATCGCGCTCGAGCGCGCGCACCGCCTTGCCGATGCGGTAGTCTCCGTTGCCCCAGTTCGATGTCGTGCCGGAGTTGCCGAAGGTGCCGCTGGTCGGTCCCTCATTGTAGAAGCACGTCGTTCCGGCGCAGGAATTATCGCCCACGCTGCCGATGTCAGGGTTGTAGCCGGGGACCGGAAGGCCGCCGAGGCCGGCGGCCGTGGTCAGCGGCAGCGCGTTAGCGGTGAGCAGGCTCCACGTGACGTTGCCGGCATTGATATCGGCCGCGAGGTTGACGCCGAACTGCTTCAGAAGCTCGCGCTGAACCTCGGCCACCACCACGCGGAGCATGACCTGCTCCTCGCCTTCGACGCCGAGCAGGTTGATGACGGCCTTCGCCGCTCCGCCCTGGGAGTCGCCGGACTTCGAGTCGGCGGAGTTGATGATCGTCGTGCCGCCGGTGCCTGTCGCAGCCGCCGGGCCAAGCAACGACGAGCTGAATCCATCGGCGTTCGAGGCGGCGAAGGCGCGCGCGATCTCGGTGGCGCGGTTCGAGTCCACGGGCGTGCGCACCGTACCGATGAGTACGATCGACTTGCCGGCCATCTCGACGCGAATGTTCGAGCCCGGGATCAGACGGCTCAAGAGCGTCTCCAATCCGCGCACGTCGGCGCCGACGGTGATGTCCAGGGTCAGGATCTGCTGGCCGTGGGAGTCGAAGAAGAAGGCGTTCGTCTGCCCCGGCTTCTTGGCGATCAGGAAGACGCGGTTCGACGTCTGCACGACGGCGTCGACGCTCGAAGGGTCCGAAACCAGGACATCGCGCAGGTCGAAATCGAACTCGACGAGCATCGACTTGCCGGCGCCGAGCGCGATGCTGCGGGTCTGCGGGGCGTTGCCGCGCGCGCTCACATGCAGCACGGATGCACCGTCCGGCTCCGCGCCGGCCCGGGTGCCCATGGCCGTCAGGGCGACGATGGCTCCGCACAGAGCCAATACCAACGAAGTCCAAGTCTTTTGCATTATAAACGGGCCTTCTGACGGACTAAACTCGAGAACTACTCAGTTTACGCCGTACGAACGCGACGCCGTGCCGTAACGCAGGACGCGGACTGCCGTGCCCTCCCTGACCGATGGATCCACGCCCGCGGTGGGTCCCTGGTTGACATCCAGATCCGCGATCGAGCGCAGCGAGAGGCTGATCTCGCCCATGGAGTTTGCGAGCGCGAGCAGCTCGGTCTGGCGCGCGGTGAGCTCGAGAGTGGCCGTGCTCGCGCTGCCCGCGGTCTTCTTGCCTTCCCTGGTCTCGATCTCCTGGCCGATGGCCAGCACGCGCACGTTGCCGAACAGCAGGTCGCTGACGAAGTCCTCCTGGCCGCCGCGGTTGCGCAAGCGGCGGATGAGGATCACGTCCACCCTGTCGTTGGGGAGGATGAGGTTGCCGACAGCCGTCTCCTCCTTGATCCGTGTGGAGATGGCGCGCATGCCGGCCGGCAGGATCGCGGCGAGCACGCCGCCCTGGCCGGCACGGACCAGCTTCGTCTGCGTGATGGGCTCGCCGGCCATGATCGGTGCGCGTGCGATCGAGCCTGAGAGCTGCGTCATGGCGTCCGGCTGGTCGGCGCGCGTGATGAAGCCCGCCGTCACAGTCTCCGTGGGCCACGATTGCCAGCGAAAGAGGCTATCGTTGGTGATCTGTCCTAGGCCGATGTCGGTGCGGGCGACGAGCACATCGCTCGACTTCACCTTGATCTCGACGGTCTTCTCGACAGGCGGCCTGTTGACCATGCCGCGCACCATGACGAAGGCCATGACGCCGGCCGTTGCCGCTATGGCTAACCCGATCAACTGAGGCCGTTTCATCGCGCGCGTTGTCCCATACGGCCGTTTGTGGCCGAAACCTTGTGCTCAGAGCCAAAGTTTGAAGGACAAACGTCAATGTGCCGTTAATTCGCGTTCCGATTTGGACAGCTCAGGCGAGGGATGCGGCGAACCAAGCGGTGTGCGGATAGACCATGAGGGCGGAAGCGGCAATGGCGATGCCGTAGGGGATCCCGGTGCCGCTCTTGTGCAGGTTCATCGCCCAGTCCGGGGTGTGGATGCCGAGAACCGGCATGCGCCTGTAGAACAGGATGACCATGGCGAGCACACCGCCGAAGACGGCGACGTTGAGAAGATAGGGCAGGAGCTTGTCGAAGCCGATCCAGAGCGCGCCGGCAGCCAGGAGCTTGGCGTCGCCGCCGCCGAAGCCGCCGACGGCGAAGAGCGCGATCCCCGCGGCCAGTACGACGAGGCCGGCTGCGACGTGCATCAGGATGTCCTGGGCCGACAAGCCGGCGATGGGGGCGGCAACCAGAAACAGTGCGACGAGCGCGATCGACACGCGATTGGGGATCGTCATCGTCAGGAGGTCGTAGGCGCCGCCGAAGGCCAGCAGCGCCGGAAAGACCAGGAACAGGGCGTAATCGAACATGGCGGCTCTGTCTTTCAGCCTCTTGCGCGCAGGGGATGCAGCGCGGCCGAGGCGATCATTCGTCGAACTTGGAGGCCACGCCTTCCAGCATGGCGTGGAGCTTGGCGGCAATTTCCTGGGTGCTGGCGATGAGTCCGATACTGACGATGACGCCGATGAGCGCATACTCGATCGAGGTCGCGCCGTCCTCGCTGCTCCAGAAGTCCTTGATAAGTCCCATTATCACCCAGTTCCGCCAGCTTCGGATCGTATGCTCCATCCTACGGCCTCGGCGTTAAGGAGCGGTGTCCGAGGCGGCTTTGCCGACCACGCAGCGGGCGGGCGCGAAACCGATCGCGCAAAAGCAAAGCCACCCGGGTTCCCCCGAGTGGCTTGAAGACGCGATGGGCGCGGCCGCGCGCGTTGCGAACGGCCGCTTGCTCCGGGCTGCTTACTCTTCGCCGCCGGCGCCGGTCATCTTCTCGTTGATGGTGGTGAAGGTGCCGTCCAGGGCCTCCTGAACCTTGCCAAGGCCGGCGATGATGCCGACGCCGACGATGGCGGCGATCAGGCCATACTCGATGGCCGTGGCGCCCGACTCGTCCTTCACGAAGCGCGAGAGAATGTTCGTCATGACTCGATAACTCCCAGTTGACTCTTGTTTAGTTCCTGCGCGGGGCCGTGCCGATCGCGTCTGAACTGGGGAGCACCTTACGCCTCAAGGCTTAATGTGCTGTAAAAGCGATGAAGCTCTAGATAAACAATTCTTGTTAACAGGTTAAATTCTCTGATACATTTTGATTATGTGCGTGTAGCTCGTAGTATATGACCTATTAAATCTAAGTTATTCACGCATCATCACTGCGCATTACTCGGTAAAGCGCGCTCAGATCGTAATTAATATTCCGTTGTTAGAGTTTTATGCTTGTGCGCGACAGCTTGATCACGCCCGCTATGCGGCACGCATCCCGCGGTAGCGTCACGCTGCATCGCGGATGGGATCAAACTCCTTAGGGAGCAAAAGGTGGCAGCCTACTCGTACTTGCCGTGGCAGTGCTTGTACTTCTTACCGGAGCCGCACGGGCAGGGGGCGTTGCGGGCCACCTTGCCCCATGTGGCAGGCTCATTCGGATCCACGGCGCTCGCGGCCTTGCGCGTCTGAAGGGGTGCGCGCTTCTCCGGCGCCGGGCCGCCCCGGCCGCGCGCGGCGATGGCCGCATCGACCATGGCGAGCTCGTCGCTGAGCTCGTCGCGGCCGGTCAGGGGATCGATGTGGTGCGCATGCATCTCCGGCAGCTCCGGCTCCTCGAGCTCGGGGGGCTGCTCGCCCGGCGCCAGCTCCACGTGCATCAACTGGCCCGTGGTGGCCTCGCGGAGCCGCGCCAGCATGCTCTCGAACAGAACGAACGCCTCGCTCTTGTACTCGTTGAGCGGGTCGCGCTGGCCGTAGGCGCGGAAGCCGATCACCTGGCGCAGGTGCTCCAGCGTTACCAGATGCTCACGCCAGAGGTGGTCCAGGGTCTGCAGCAGGACCATCTTCTCGATCTGGCGATAGGTCGGCGGGCCGATGTCGGCGGCCTTGGCGGCGGCCTTCTCGTCGACGGCCGTCTTCAGCCGCTCCAGGATCTCCTCGTCGGCGATGCCTTCCTCGGCGCCCCACTGCTCGAGCGGCAGCTCGAGGCCGAAGATGGCCTGCACGGCCTCCTTGAGGCCGGCCATGTCCCACTGCTCGGCGTAGGCGCGCTCAGGAACGAAGCGTGCCACGAGATCGCTCAGCACCTGATGGCGCAGCTCCGTCACGGTCTCGGAGACGTCGTCCTCCGCCATGATGTCCTTGCGCTGGTCGAAGATGACCTTGCGCTGGTCGTTCATCACGTCGTCGTATTTCAGGATCTGCTTGCGGATGTCGAAGTTGCGCGCCTCGACCTTCTTCTGGGCCATCTCGAGGCTCTTGTTCATCCACGGATGGGTGATCGCCTCACCTTCCTGCAGGCCGAGCGTCTTCAGGACGCTGTCCATGCGGTCGGAGCCGAAGATGCGCATCAAGTCGTCGTCGAGCGCGAGGTAGAACTTGGAGCGGCCGGGGTCGCCCTGGCGGCCGGATCGGCCTCGGAGCTGGTTGTCGATGCGGCGGCTCTCGTGGCGCTCGGTGCCGACGACGTAAAGGCCGCCGGCCTCGAGGGCGACTTTCTTCTGCTCGTTGACCGTCGCCTGGATCTCGGCGCGCTTCTTGGCGACGGCGTCCTCGGACGGCGCGCGACCGGCGGCGGTCTCCTCGGTGATCCAGTCGCGGAGCTGGTACTCCATGTTGCCGCCGAGCTGGATGTCGGTGCCGCGGCCGGCCATGTTGGTGGCGATGGTGACGGCGCCCGGCTTGCCGGCCTGGGCGATGATGCCGGCCTCCTGCTCGTGGTAGCGGGCGTTCAGCACCTGGTGCGTAACGGGATCGCTCTTGCTCTTGGCCGAGCCGATCTCGATGAGATGGGCGCCGATATCGTTGAAGTAGATCTTGAGGTCGCCTTCGGCGCTGGTCTTGCCGTCCTTGGCCTCCTTGAGCTTCTCGGCCTGCGCAAGCAGGGACTTGCCGAGACTCTCGATATACTTGCGGTCCTTCAGAAGCTCCGAGAGCTGCTCGGACTTCTCGATCGAGGTGGTGCCGACGAGGATCGGCTGGCCGCGGCGGGCGCAGTCCGCGATCGTGGTCACGATGGCGGCAAGCTTCTCCTTCTGCGTGCGGTAGATCTCGTCGTCCTCGTCGATGCGCGCGATCCGGAGGTTGGTCGGGATCTCGATGACGTCGAGTCCATAGATGTCCATGAACTCGGAGGCTTCCGTCAGCGCCGTGCCGGTCATGCCGGCCAGCTTCTTGTAGAGGCGGAAGTAGTTCTGGAAGGTGATCGAGGCCAGCGTCTGGTTCTCGGGCTGGATTTCGACGTGCTCCTTAGCCTCCAGCGCCTGGTGCAGGCCCTCCGAGTAGCGCCGGCCGGGCATCATGCGGCCGGTGAACTCGTCGATGATGATCACCTCGCCGCCCTTGACGATGTAGTCCTTATCGCGTTGGAACAGCTTGTGCGCCTTGAGCGCCTGGTTGACGTGGTGGACCAGCGTGACGTTCTCGATGTCGTAGAGGGAGCCCTTGAGCAGGCCGGCCTCGGACAGCAGGACCTCCATGCGCTCGTTGCCGGCCTCGTTGAGCGAAACCTGGCGCTGCTTCTCGTCGAGCTCGAGCAGGCCCTGGGTCTTGAGCTCCTCCTTGACCGCCTCCTTCGGGAGGGCCTTGGCAAGCTCGGCCTCGATGCGGTCGTGCTCGGCCGCGAGGCCTTTGACCAGCCCGTCGACGGCGACATAAAGGTCGGCGCGATCCTCGAGCGGCCCCGAGATGATCAGCGGCGTGCGCGCCTCGTCGATGAGGATGCTGTCCACCTCGTCGACGATGGCGAAGGCGTGGCCGCGCTGGACCATCTCGTCCTTCCTGAGCTTCATGTTGTCGCGCAGGTAGTCGAAGCCCAGCTCGTTGTTGGTGGCGTAGGTTACGTCGGCTGCGTAGGCGGCCTTGCGCTGCTCGTCGTCGAGGCCGTGGACGATGGTGCCAACGCTGAGGCCGAGGAAGCGGTAGATCTGTCCCATCCACTCGGCGTCGCGCTTGGCGAGGTAGTCGTTGACGGTGACGACGTGGACGCCCTCGTCGGCGATGGCGTTCAGGTAGACGGCGAGGGTGGCGACGAGGGTCTTACCTTCACCGGTCTTCATCTCGGCGATGTTGCCCTCGTGCAGCACCATGCCGCCGATGAGCTGGACGTCGAAATGGCGCTGGCCGAGCGTGCGCTTGGCCGCCTCGCGCACGGTCGCGAAGGCCGGCACCAAGAGCTCGTTCAGCGGGGTGCCGGCGCGATACTGCTCGCGGAACGTCTCGGTGCGGGCGCGAAGCTCGTCATCGGAGAGCTTCTCGACCTCGGGCTCGAGCGCGTTGATGGCCTCCACGCGGGAGCGGTAACCCTTCACGCGCCGATCGTTGGACGAGCCGAAGATCTTCGAGGCGAGCGTACCGAAGGAGCCAAGGGAGAGCATCAAGTTCATTCCTCAAAATCATGGACTTGGCGGAGATTCGCAGGGCGTCCGGAACGTCGAGCACGACCACGCGTCTGCTCGGATTCCGGATCGCGTCCGGCGGTCAAACACCAAGAACTGGAGAGCCGCGGGAGCGCCAGTCCGGCCGATCGGCCATACGGGGGCAGACATAAGGATTGCCGCCCGGAATTGTCAACGCGTGGGCCGCTTTCTCTTGCGGGAGCTTTTTTATGGCTCTTAAGCCAGCTTCTTGAAAAAACGGGGGCAAATATCTGCAATTGTTAACTTGGCATGGCAGCGGCGCGTGGTCTATGGATGCCGCGACTTTGCGAGCCTTCGACGCGCCTTGCACCGCACGCCCTTTGTCCGCCTCGTTTGCGCGCGTCGCCGCGCGAGGCCCAAGAACCCAGCAGGAGCAGTTCAGTGAAAAGAGCCAAAGTTGTCCGTCTTGCCGCATTTGCGCTTGCCGGAGCAGCCTTCCTCGCCGGGCAGGATCGCGTATGGGCCGAGGATGCCGTGGTGGCCAAGATCAATGGCCAGGAGATCAAGGAATCCGATCTCAAGCTCGCGGAGACGGAGGTCGGGCCCGAGCTTGCCAGCGTGCCCGCGGACAAGCGGCGCCGGGTGCTGCTTGAGTTTCTGATCGAGATGCGCCTGTTCGCGGATGCCGCCGACGGGGCCAGCATTACCACCGGTCCGGACTTCGAGCGGCGCGTGGCCTACTGGAACACGCGCGCCAAGCGCGATGCCTACTACGAGACGTCGATCAAGGGCTCGATCAGTGATGCGCTCGTCAGGGGCATCTACGACGACAAGGTCAAGATGATCCCGCCCGAGGACGAGGTCGAGGCCGCCCACATCCTGGTCGAAAGCGAGGACAAGGCCAAGGAGGTGCTCGGCAAGGTCGAAAAGGGCGACGATTTCGGCAAGCTGGCCGACGAGTACTCGAGCGATCCGGGCTCGAAGGCCAACGGGGGCAAGCTCGGCTATTTCACCAAGGGGCAGATGGTGAAGGAGTTCGAGGACGCGGCCTTCGCGCTCAAGGAGGGCGAGGTGTCCAAGCCGGTGCAGAGCAAGTTCGGCTGGCACGTGATCAAGGTCGAGGACCGGCGCGTGAAGCCGCCGCCGGCCTACGAGGACGTGAAGAGCCAGATCGTCGACAGCATGGTGCTGCAGAAGGGCCAGCAGGCAGCCACCGATCTGCGCGGCAAAGCGAAGATCGAGTACGTGGATGCCGCGATCGCCGAGGACGTGCGCAAGGAGACCGCCATCGCCGCCGCCCGGAAGAAGCTGCAGGAGGAGCAGTTCGAGGAGCAGCTCAAGAAGATGCAGCCGAGCGGGCAACCGGAGCCGGAGAAGAAGGGCGACTGACGCCGGCGCTGGCGCGCTGGTCCACGGGCTGCTATGCCGCGAGCGGGTACGCGTTCGCGGGAAGCCAGCATGTCGAGCCAAGTCGCCCTAATTATCGCTATTCTGTCGGAAGTCGCTGCAACCTCGGCGCTCAAGGCGTCCGACGGGTTCAGGAACCTCATTCCATCCGTCATCGTCGTAATCGGGTACGGGGCGGCGTTTTATTTCCTGTCGCTCGCGCTTAGAACCATCCCGATGGGCGTGGCTTACGCCATCTGGTCGGGGATCGGAATCGTGCTGATCTCGCTCGCCGGATGGGTGCTCTACGCGCAGAAGCTAGATGT
>NZ_JADZBI010000205.1 GCF_020852195.1 Hyphomicrobium sp.
CGAGGCGCGCGCTATCTACCTTGGGCGATGCGAAGCGTCAAGGAGGATCGGGCCGCTCGGGCTGCCAAAGTCTGGCGACTCGAACAGCGCCGTTCGACCCGGCGTTCGGGTGCCACTGGCCCCCACTCGGCGCCCATCAAGTTCCATCCGCCCGGCGATTCATCCTGCGACACGAATTCGGGCGTGTGGCACCGAGAATCCAGACCTCCTGACATAGGGGCGCCGAAAGCGTCCTGATTACGCCGCGGTCCGCGATCGCGCCGGGGGCGCGGGTGCGGACCCAAACCTGTCCGCTTTTTTCGATGCCGGCAGCACACTGCCGCCATGTCGCAGCCGTCCCAGTGCACCCTGTTTGCCGACGCCACCGACGCGAGCAGTGTCGCGATCAATGCGCGGTGCCTGCTGCGCACCGTCGATGACCGCCGTGCCGTCGTCGTCGCCGGTGTGCCTGTAGCCCACTACACCCTTGGGGACGCGATGGCCGAGGCCCACGCGATGGTCAGCCTCGTTGATCAGGGCTGGGCCACTCAAAGGGACGTCGCTCGAGCCTTCGGTTGCGCGGCGCGTTCCGTGCGGCGCTGCCAGCGGCGCTTCGAGCAGGGCGGGCTGGCCGCGCTCGGGCGAAGGCCCGGATATCCGCGCGGTCGGCCTCGGCTGCGCCCCTCGCGCCGGAACAAGGTCCTCGAGTTGAAGGCCTCGGGTGTGAGCAATCGAGAGATCGCGGTGCGCCTCGGCGTCACGGAGAAGGCCGTCCGCAAGCTGCTCGCGCGCCTCGGGTTCAAGCCGGCGGCGCCAGCACAGCAGGCGCTGCCGCTGTCGCCCAGTGCGGACCCAAACCTGTCCGCCTCATCAGCGCCCACCTCGTCGATGCCTGCAGCGCAACGACGCAGCAGCGATGACGCGAGCGGCGCACCGGATGCGCCTGGTGCGGACCCAAACGTGTCCGCTTTCTCGTCGACCGACGCCGAGCTCAGCATCACGGCCGATATCGACCCCCTCGACCGTAGCGGCGATAGGCTGCTCGCTCACCTCGGCCTACTCAACGACGCGCTACCGCTGTTCGCGCCCGGCAAGCGGCTGCCCTGCGCGGGCGTCATGCTGGCGCTACCCGCCGTCCGGGACAGCGGGGTCATCGACTGCGCGCGAGAGATTTACGGCTGCATCGGCCCGGCCTTCTTCGGCCTGCGCACTACCGTGGTCGCCCTCGTGTTGATGGCCCTGCTACGCATCCGCCACCCCGAGAACCTCAAGGAGCATCCACCGGCCGAACTCGGTCGAGTGCTCGGCCTCGACCGAGCGCCCGAGGTCAAGACGCTGCGTCGCAAGCTCGCGCGCCTGGCGGCCGTTGGCCGCGCCACCGACTTCGGTCGCGCGCTGGCGCGGCGCCGAGTGGCGACGCACGGCAGCGCCCTCGGCTTCCTCTACGTCGATGGGCACGTGCGCGTCTACCACGGCAAACGCGAGGTCTCGAAGACGCACGTCGCCCGCATGCGCATCGCCATGCCGGGCATCACCGACTACTGGGTCAACGACGCGCGCGGCGAGCCGCTCTTCGTCGTGACGGGGGAGGCAAACACGGGTCTGTGCAAGGCCCTGCCGGGCATCCTCGGCGAGGTGCGCGCGCTCATCGGCGAGCGGCGCACGACCGTGGTCTTCGACCGCGGCGGCTGGAGCCCGGTCCTCTTCGCGCGCCTCATCGGCGACGGCTTCGATATCCTCACCTACCGCAAGGGCCGCTGCCCGAAGGTCCCCACCAAGCGCTTCAGCGAGCACGAGGCTGAGCTCGATGGCCGCCAGGTTCGCTACTGCCTCGCCGACCAGGGCATTCGATTGCTTGGCGGCAAGCTGCGGCTGCGCCAGGTGACGCGCCTGTCGAACGGCCACCAGACACACGTCGTGACTTCGCGCCGCGACCTCGCCGCCATCGAGGTCGCCTTTCGCATGTTCGAGCGTTGGCGGCAGGAGAACTTCTTCAAGTACATGCGCCAAGAGTTCGCTCTCGACGCGCTCGCCGACTACGCCGTCGAGGAGGATGACCCCGAGCGCGACGTGCCCAACCCGCGATGGGCCGCGATCGACCTCGAGCTTCGCACGGCCCGAGCCGAGCTCCAGCGCGTCACCGCGCGCTACGGGCTCGAGGCGGTCACCAACGAGGAGAGGCTGCGGCGCACCATGCGCGGCTTCAAGATCGCCAATGCCGCCGCTGGCCGGGCGGTCACGTCGGCGCTCAAGCGCTGCGTTGCCATCGAGAGCCGGCGGGCCAAGGTCCCTCGGCGTCTGCCCGCCCAGCAGGTGCACCAGGGCGAGGTCATCAAGCTCGCCGCCGAGACCAAGCACCTGACGAGCCTGTTAAAGATGGTGGCCTACCAGGCCGAGGGTGAGCTCGTGCGCCTGCTGGCGCCTCACTACCGGCGCGCCGAGGACGACGGCCGCACGCTCATCCAGAACGCGCTCGCTTCGGCCGCCGACATCGACGTCACGGACACCGAGCTACGCGTGACCGTCGCCCCACTGAGCTCGGCCCACCGCACGCGTGCCCTCGCCGCGCTGTGCGAGCAACTCGACGCGACGAAGACTGTGTTCCCCGGCACCCAGCTACGTCTGCGCTACGCCGTGGCGGCCGCCTCCTGACCGGGAAAAGCGGACAAATTTCGACGGGTCCATGTCAGGAGGTCTGGATTCATCTTCGGTTCCGACTGGCCGGTGATTCACCCGCAGGAGGCCCTTTGGGCGTTGCACGAGGTCGGTCTGCGGGGCGACGAGATGTTGTCCGTTCTCCGGGGCAACTCGCGGCAGTTGTTCTCGGCCGGTGGTGGATCGCCCTGACCACCTTGGGTCCTGGCGCTACCGCTCCAGCAGGTACCTCGTAGCGAGTGCTCGCCGCCTCGTGTGTCGTTCAAGCGCCAGAGCGACGAG
>NZ_JADZBI010000206.1 GCF_020852195.1 Hyphomicrobium sp.
AAGAGACATCAAGTGTGAAGGCTACCTCACTGAGGGAGTTCTGATCGTCTGATGAGGAGTAAAGCCGCCGAACAGGCGACGACCTTCACCAACGCGTTCATGGCGCGTAGGCCTCGCCCGTTAAAAGCAAAGCCGAGATGCCCGGCCGAGAACTCGTGAGTGCTTCAACGCTTGCTACGTAGCGAGTGGGCTCGGCATGAGGGATGGCAATACCGTACTGGGCACTTAAATCATCGGGGCGCATGTCGAAGCACGCGAGACCTGCGCCGAGCGTGATGAGCTTGCTTCCGAGCGGCGAAACGACAAGTCGGCAACCGCCTAAGATGCGCAAGCTATCCCGGTAGCGAATCATCGCCTGCAGGAGCTGTCGATAGGCTTCGAATGGATTCGACTCGTGGGCATGCAGGATGTTGCTGGTCGGAGTTTCCCGTTGGTCGAAAAGGGGCTCCTTGTATTCAAGAAGCAGCCGATCCGCGCGGCGGGGATTGCTGGACGGGTGAGGCAAAACCGGACAAATCTCTGCCTGGTCTGGAATGACGTTTGATTTCAAAATCTGCAGGAGCTGGTTCACTCGATGTTCGCCCAAAATTGGAAACCAGACGAGCGGCCAGTCTTGCACGCTTTCGGCCTGTACGGCGCTGGAGAATCCGGGAACCAATACGGGATCACTGCTTGGATCTTCGGCTAGGATCTGGGCATCCAAGCCCGCATCCTCCGCCACTACCACTTGAAAGTTTACTCCACATTGCGAAAGTGCATTCTCCTCCTTCTTGCGCGGCACTAGGCGATTGAGGATGCTGGTCATTAGCGCAAGATAGACCACGCGCGGAATCGAGCTCACATCAAGAATAATGTCGGTCTGGTCCGTCACTTGCCTGAGTACCGCGTCGACCCCGAGTCGAATGGCTTGGGTCGCGCTGATTTCGCTTTCCTCCGTTGCGGCAGCGCTGATCGCGACCGACTGGGAGGCGCCGAGCGGCGCGAAGATGGTCTCAAGGGCCGCCGCGTTGACCTCGGTGAGCGCCAGAAGTGCTGGGTCGAGTTCGTAGCCCTTCACGGCCACGAGGGTGAGAGAGGCGGCCTCCACCACCTGGCCCGAGGATCGAATGCTTGCAACGCATTCGCGCAAGACGACTTGCGCGCGCACGTCGAACCCTTTTCCTGCAATGTAGAGCAGCCTCATCGGTCGACGTTTGAACAGCGGGCCCCACAGATCATGTACGCCGTCGCCGCGTCGGTACACGTAGTGGTTCCAGAGCATAGTCACCCCAATTGGAGTCGCATCCGATCCGGCGTGCGGCCGCGAGCGACCCAGTCAGCAAGGTCGGCGGATTCGACATCTTGCCAACCGCCCATCTGGAGCGGCAGCCCAAAGTGCGCGCAGAGCGTTCGGTTGAGATCGAAGATTGTGCCTGCTTCACGTGCCGTGCTTGCGGAGCTTGGGCGCGCCAACAGGAGATTCTCGGCGACGCATTCAGCGAGCCCACGCAGCAGCAATCTTCCCTGATCGCCCATGGGCTGCGTGCCGCTGAGCTTGTCAAGCTCAGTGTGTGATAGCCGCACGCCGGTTACGCCCGGCGCGTAAGGGGCATTGGGCAGGAACGTCCGCTCTCGGCAATAGGATCCAATCGACTGCAGGAGCCGCAATGCTCGCGTTCCCTCGGTATGGCTCTTCGGGATAAATTGAAGCTTGCGTTTGGCGGCCTGGAGAAGCTGCTTCTCCTGCTCAGCGGGTGATAGCTCGGGATCGCGACGGCGAAGCACCTGACGGGCCTCGACGCCCTCGTACAGAGCGGCGGCGAGCGACAACAGTTCCTCGATGTTGCTACTTGCCATCACACAGAGTCGTTCGAACCCATAGTAATGCGGCAAATCGAGTTCTTCGTGCAGGAAGATCTCCGCCGCGTTTCGGACCTGCGAGTTGTCACGGTCCTCAAGCTCCTCCGCGGGCAGTGCGAGATCGAAGCTCATCTGGCGTCTCGCCGCATCGCGGCTCATAATAATTCGAGTCACATACAAGTCGAGCAGGGTGTCGAGGGAAGGTTCCGCGGATTTTCGCTCCGCGCGTGCGAGCCACTCGCTGTATCGCACGTTCGACTTCTGGTGAGCGGTGGCCTCGCCAAATGCCTTGATGCCGGCGGGCAAATATCGGCGGATCTCCTCGGGCTCGAGCTGTTGGCGCAGACACTGTTGAAAATTCGCCCCCGGGATGGCGTTCTGCAGATTCATGCGCTTGTCCAAAACATTTTGCGCAAAGGAGACAAACTGGTAACTCGCCGCCTTCGTGCCGCCCCAAATCTCCTCGAGCGCGTATTCGCGCAGGTCCCGGCCGGATCGCGCACCCTGGGACAAGAGCGATTCGCCGAGGGCGGACGACCGCAATCCAAACCAGACGGGTATCGAGGGCCGCAGGACCGTGAGTTCGTCGATCAACAATTGGCGCTGCCTACGCCGCAATTTCCATACATCATCGACCATAAGCAGGCGGCGCGGTGCGACGACCCGGTCGCCTACAACAAAGCGGACGACCTGAAGCCAGAGCACGCCTTCAAATCGAACGTGGCCCGGCAGACTATCCGGCTCGCGACCAGAAAATGCATCGAGTTTCGCATACACACGTTTCTCGTGTTCTGCTGCCCATCCCGCGAGTTCCGCGGCAGAGTTGAGTCTTGGTATGCCCGATAGCTCGGCGTCCGCGCCGTCGTATTGCAAGTGGATGGACGAGAGTGAGTCCTCTGACCCGCTTCCGACGAGCGCAGCCAGACTCCGCAAAGTCCGAAGCACGATCCGGCAATCGAAGAGCGCGCGAAAGAGGCCGTCTTCGGCGGCCGAGCCTGGCGGCAGATCGGCATATCCGGATGCGCAAGAGAGGAGTACCCCTAGGAGCTGGGGACCGTCTTCATCGTGGACAAGCCCTCGCGATGCGAGGCGGCGGTAGGATTCTGCAATCTCCGGAGAATTCTGCGCCCGCCAAAATCCCCGCAGGGAGTTCGGCGTGAAGGCCCGGAACAGAGTGGTCTTACCGGCGCCCGGAGCGCTGCGGAACACATGCACGGCGCCGTCGAACGCATCGTCCTCGATGCGCTCAAGGATCCTTGGGGAGAAGAGGCGCACGAATTCTTGATCCGAGGTGGTTCGCTCGGACATGCGTTCTAAGAAGGGGTTTGCGCGATAGGCCATCAGGGTTCTCGATGGCGGGTGACACGTGGAAAAAGGCCGCTGAACTGATATTGCTCGTAGCCCCACAGCAGATAGATCGAATTGTTGGGCGTGTTGTGGGACAGCACCACGGGCAACGCGCACCCGGCGAATCCCAATCGGCCGTCTGTACCGCCGACTGCGATGTGCTTGTCCTTGGCCACGCGCGAATCGAAGTAGCGCTCCTTCGCCAGGAGCTGCGCGATGGTTGCAGAAGAAATCTTGGTCAGCGCGATGTCGCGCTCCAGCGGACACAAAACGCGAATCTGCAGTGGTTTGTAGCCCATTTCGGCGGTGAATCGCTCGCACCAGTATTCAATATGGTCGATCGCTTGACTCGTTGCAACGTATAGCAGCAGAAAGACCTCATAGTAGGAGGGATCAACGAGCCTTTCGCTGTGGAGCTGGTCGTAGACTCTTTTCAGCTTCCCTTTGTAGGTCTTCTTCGCGCCGTCGTATCGAATGTAGGTGTTTCCGCTGCCCGAGAAATCATCGAGGAGCCAGATAAGGTTGAAGCGCGGGTCGGCGGCGGAGAATCCCCTTCCGGATGTACTGGTTCGGAGTTCCTGGAGCATGTCCTCGGACTTTTGCTCGCCGAGCTCGTACGCCTGCCAGATTTGCTCGTTACTGATCTCGCCGTTGCTTGCGCGACGAAGCTCATTGGTGTGCGCGCCGTCGCTTAAGCCGAGATAGAGCGACTTCAGCTTCAGCTCTTCGAAACGCCGGTGTCTTGCCAACTGACCAACACGGTAGGTCGGAATGTTATGTTCCTCAGCCACCAGGCGCATCCTTTCCTGGACAATGAGGTCTGGATACGCGGTCTGCACCAGATGCGAGAATTCGGCGTCAGAGAAATATATCAGGTGTTGCGTGACCAGCTCGAATGCGGCGGCGCGGTCGGTTTCGTCTAGCCGCTCTAGCCAAAGCGCGAGGCTCTCAATAAATCGGCGCCCGGGCGCAAACCGCTGATAATGGTCGTACTTATAGTCGGCGAGCAATTGCAGCTTCTTTACGTACTCCTGAATAGTGCTGAGATCCCGCCATCCCATCACCGCCGTCAGTATTCGAGCGGCATTAAGATCCTGCACGATCTTCCCCTGACATCAACTCCGGCAACACGAGTCTAAACCCGCCGCTGGGCAGGACATGTACTCGGTCGAGGTACCAGAGGGTCGCATCCACGTCTCGCTTGTGTTCCGGCGCGAGCTTCCAGCCTCGATCAATACGGCGGGAAGGCATGTCAACACTAAGTGAGTAGCGGTGTTCCAACAAGTCGGCGTCGTTGCCAGGCCACGCACCTTGATCCCCCACGGTCAAGATCTCGTACGGATCGATTCTAAACGTCTGAATGATGTTTGCGATCAACTGAGCCTTACCGATGCCGGGCGCGAGTATATCTACCGAATGTTTGCTTCGATGAATCCGGAAGATATCGAGACCTGCCTGTCTGAGGGAGTCGGCGATGACGAACCACATCTGCTCCGTAGCGAGCCCTTCACGAAATCGCACGCTGACCTGGTACGGTTGGGTCTCGCGGAATTCCTGGATGGGTACGCCGAACGCCTGTAACCGGCGAACGATGCGAATCACATGGCTTAAGAACTCACTCGTATCCTTCAGCGGAAGCGGTGCCTGACTTGCGTCATTGATCCAGCCGCCATTGTAAAGACCGAGTTGGATGTGTCGTAGAACCGCCGGCGGGAACAGCGTCGCGAGACATTCTTGAATCGAACCGCCGCGGCCAGAGGCGATCCCAAGGATGACGTTTGCGTCAATAAGTCTCTGCAAGTGGTTGACGATTCCCGCCGGGGGCGGCGCATTCTTTCGTTGCGAGGGGCAAAGCGTCCCATCGTAGTCAAAGACGATCGCCCGAAAGGTCTGCTTTTCGAACGCGGCGACAAAGGCGCTTCTGGCACGCCTCATATCGCCGCTATTTTGCGGTGAAGGCCAGTGGGAGCCTAGAACTTCGCACTTCGAGCGATCCTGCGACTGCACAGGATCCCGCGGTCGTGGGATCACCTGAGGGAGGTCGATGTAATAGAGATCGCGGCCGAACTGCGGAACGGCTTGGTGGCCCGGGTCATTGCCCAGTCGATTGCCGATGGCATTGATGAGGTGCATTTGGGCGATGAGCCCAGCGATCAGATCCCACTGTGTGGAGCCCTGGAGCGGCATTTCAAGGGTTGGCACGCCCGGCGGAAAGAGGGCCCGCATCTGTTCCCACAGTTGGCGCAGTGATGGCTCGGTGAGAGCGAGTACCACGATGTCCTGCGCGCGTGCCGCGAGCCACAGGTGTCGCCCGTGAGAAAATGAGCGCAAATCTGCTAACTGACAGTGTAACAGTGCCGCTTCAGAGAGCTTCGATTCCAGATCAGCGGCGACAGGCTGCAATTGCGGAGAGTAGATCACTACCATCGCCCCGCGGGCGGCGGCGGCTTCAATGAAGTCCGCTGCTCTCGCGGTCCAAGCCTGAACGGATTCGCCAGCAATGCGAAGATCGTCGATGGACTCCGGCGCTGGGCTAGCACTCTCGTCCAACTCACTGTAGGCGCGAGCGACGAGGATCGAGTCCAGTAGTAAGCTGTTGGTCGCTAAGTAGCCGTCCTTGTTGTCGAGAGCAAATACGTGTGAGATCACTTCCGTGAGATCTCCAACGCAAGTCATCAACGCACTATCAGCCCGGTTGGTTAGGACATGCACTTCTCTTGCGCTGTGGCGCCTGGCACGCCGCAGCGCTTCTGTGATGTCTGGATTCTAGCCTTCGGCCGAAATAAGAAAAACTGGGCTGGAAGCCGCCAACGTGGGATTGCATATGATCTCAAGCGGTGTGGCGGGTCTCGAAACACG
>NZ_JADZBI010000207.1 GCF_020852195.1 Hyphomicrobium sp.
GGTCGACGACAGCACCTACAACCATGCCCGCGCGGCGGTGCTGGAATTCCTCTACGCCCGCCACCGCGCGCCCGGCCGCGCGCGCGACAGGATGGTGTTGACGTCGGCCTTGTCGCGAAACGTTACGACGCCCGGCAGATCAGCGCCCGCGAGCGGCAGGCGCACCGCCTCCGAGCCGGTAGCCACGACGAGCTTCGCGTAGCCGAGCTTGGCGCCACCGCGCAACCGCACGAAGCGCGCCCGCGTGTCGATCTCGACCGCACGCCGCCCGTAGACAAGCGTCACCCCGCGGTCGCGCCACCACGCCGCCGTCTTGAGCTCGATGTCCTTCGCCTCGACCTCGCGTGCCAGCACCGACGACAGCAGCACGCGGTTGTAGGCGAGCGACGGCTCCTCGCCGACGACAGCGATGGCGTAGCGGCCCGGCGCCAGCGTGGTCAGCCCGTCGACGAGCCGCGTCGCCGCCATGCCGTTGCCGATGATGACCAGCGGCTCGCTCAAGACGCGTTCCTCATGACGCTACCCTCGATGTCGGCCGTGCTGGCGGCCTCCTGCATGACCGCGGCAAGAATGCCGTAGGCATCGAGCCAGGCGGCGCGGACCTCGGGGGTGAAGTCCGCGCCCAGGCCCTGCTCCAGCGTCCAGATCAGCGCCGCGCCGACCGGGCCGAAGTGCTGGGAGGTGACGCCATAACTGACGTGGCGGCGGCCGAGCCGTTCAACCGCCGGCTTCAGCGTTGGCAAGTCGTCGATGCCGTTGACGACCACGGCCAGCGTCGCAATCAGCTTGCGGCCCTGCTCGGCCATGTCGCCCTTGAAGAGCGGGCGCACCTCGGGCGCGATCTCGAACAAGCGGGCATAGACCAGGCGCGCCGCCTCCTCCGAGATCGGACGCACCTTGTCGAAGCTCGTGCGCACGAGCGCGATCTGATCGGGTGTCATCGGCCCCTCCCTCATGCCGCTTCGACGAAACGGTGGCGCTCGTAGAGGAACTTGAGCACCGCCTCGCGGGCGTGGATGTAGCGGGCGTCAGACACCAGCTCGAGCCGGTTGCGCGGACGCGGCAGCCCCACCTCCAGCACCTCGCCCACGCGCGCCGACGGGCCGTTCGTCATCATGACGATGCGGTCCGAGAGCAGCACGGCCTCGTCCACGTCGTGCGTGATCATGATCGCCGTGTTGCCGAGTCGCGCGTGGATCTGCATCACCGAGTCCTGAAGGTGCGCGCGCGTCAGCGCGTCGAGCGCGCCGAACGGCTCGTCCATCAGCAGCACCTTGGGCTCCATGGCGAGCGCGCGGGCGATGCCGACGCGCTGCTTCATGCCGCCCGAGATCTCGGCCGGCCGCTTGTCCTTGGCGTGGCCCATCTGCACGAGATCGAGGTTGTGCAGCGTCCACGCGTGGCGATCGGCGCGGCTCTTGGTGCGGCCGAACACCTTGTCCACCGCGATGCGCACGTTCTCGTAGACCGTGAGCCACGGCAGCAGCGAGTGGTTCTGGAATACGACGGCCCGCTCCGGCCCCGGCTCGTTGACCTCGCGGTTCTCGAGCAGCACGGCGCCGGTGGTGACCCTGGTCAGTCCGGCGACGAGGTTGAGCAGCGTCGACTTTCCGCAACCCGAGTGGCCGATGATCGAGACGAACTCGCCCTCGGCGATGTCGAGACTGATGTCGGTGAGCACCTCCGTCTCCATACCGCCGCGGCTGAAGACCTTGCGGACGCCCTGGAGCTGGAGGAACGGCTTCGCGAGTTGAGCGGTCATGATGTCCTCCTCGGATCAGGCACTGGCGGTGCCGCGGGTGGCGATGCGGCCGACGAGCGCGACCAACCGGTCGAGCACGAAGCCCACGACGCCGATGTAGACGAGAGCGACGACGATGTCGGAGAGCCGCGAGGAGTTCCACGCGTCCCAGATGAAGAAGCCGATGCCAACGCCGCCGGTCAGCATCTCCGCCGCCACGATGGCAAGCCACGAGAGGCCGATACCGATGCGCAGGCCGGTGAAGATGTAGGGCGCGGCCGACGGGATCATGATGCGCCAGAAGTATTCGAGCGGGTTCAGGCGCAGCACCTCGGCCACGTTGCGGTAGTCCTGCGGGATGTTGCGGATGCCGACCGCGGTGTTGATGATCACCGGCCACACGGCGGTGATGAAGATCACGAACACCGCCGACGGCCCGCTGTCGCGGAACGCGGCGAGCGAGATCGGCAGCCACGCCAGCGGCGGCACCGTGCGCAGCACCTGGAAGATCGGGTCGAGGCCGCGCATGGCCCACACGCTCTGGCCGACGACGGCGCCGAGCACGATGCCGACGATCGCCGCCAGCCCGAAGCCGTAGGCGACGCGTTCGAGGCTGGTCAGTACGCGCCAGCCGAGACCGATGTCCTGCGGCCCGTAGACGAAGAA
Organism: Hyphomicrobium sp.; assembly: GCF_020852195.1. Taxonomy (GTDB): domain Bacteria; phylum Pseudomonadota; class Alphaproteobacteria; order Rhizobiales; family Hyphomicrobiaceae; genus Hyphomicrobium_C. The sequence goes on from NZ_JADZBI010000207.1 coordinate 2,408, forward strand.
CGGCGACACGATGAGGTCGTTGGCCTCGGTCCAGATCTTGAGCGGCGAGGGCAGCGACGCATCCGGCTTGTCGGTCGCGAGTTGCCAGATGAGCAGCAGCGCCGCCAGCATGACGAGCGGCGGAACGACGGTGGCCGCCGCCTCGCGGAGCGTGGCAAGGGCGCGGGCGGAGAGCGGGCTGCGGGCCGTCCTCAGGGCAACGACCTTGGTCTCCTGGCTTTTCGTCCGAGCGGCGCCCCCCGCCGGCACCCGGCCGGCGGAAGGATCGACAAGCACGGGTCGTCCGGGCATCGCGTTCATCGAATGATAGCTCCTCTTGAAGGCGATCGCGGATCAGGCGAGACGCGTGATGGCGAGGGAAGCGAGATAGGCTTGCGGGTTCTCGGGATCGAAAACCTTGCCGTCGAAGAAGGTCTCGGTGCCGCGTGAAGGGCTCTCCGGCGCCGTGACGCCGAGCGCCGTCGCCGCCTCCCGCCAGATGTCCTCGCGGTTCACCTTGTCGACGAGCGCCTTGACGTCGGTGTCGGGCGCGAACTTGCCCCAGCGGATGTCCTCGGTGACGAACCAGGCATCGTGGCTCTGGAAGGGGTAGGAGACGGTACCCTCATCCCAGAACTTCATCAGCAGGTTGGTCCCCGCTTCCGTGCGCCCGCGCCCGTAGTTGATGTCGCCCTTGATTCGCCCGATGATGTCGGCGGGCGGCACGTTGAACCACTGCCGCTTGCCGAGCACGGTGGCGAGCGCGTCCTTGTTCTCCATCTTCTCGCACCACTGCTGGGCCTCCATGACGGCCATCAGCAAGGCCCGCGCGGCCGCGGGATGCTTGTCGACCCAGGCCGCCCGCATGCCGAGCGCCTTTTCCGGATGGCGGAACCAGATCTCGCCGGTGGTGCAGGCCGTGAAGCCGATGCCCTGATTGACGAGCTGCTCGTTCCACGGCTCGCCGACGCAGAAGGCGTCCATGTTGCCGACCTTCATGTTCGCCACCATCTGCGGCGGCGGCACCACGATGGTCGAGACGTCCTTGTCGGGGTCGATGCCGCCGGCGGCGAGCCAGTAGCGGATCCAGAGATCGTGCGTACCGCCGGGGAAGGTCATGGCGACCTTCACGTCCTTGCCTTCGGCCTTCTTCTTGGCAAAGGCCTCCTTGAGCGCCGAGGCATCGGTGCCGATGGGCAGCCCCTCGTATTCCTTGGCGACCGAGATGCCCTGGCAGTCGTAGTTGAGGCGCGCCAGGATGCTCATCGGCACCGGCACATTGTTCTGCGTCACCTTGCCGGCGGAGATCAGATACGGCATCGGCGTCAGGATGTGCGCGCCGTCGATGCCGTTCGACTCGGAACCGAGCACGAGGTTATCGCGCGTCGCGCCCCACGACGCCTGCTTCAGCACCTCGACGTCCGCGAGCCCGTGCTTGGCGAAGAAGCCCTGCTCCTTGGCCACGATGAGCGGTGCAGCATCGGTCAGCGCGATGTAGCCGAGCACCGCCTTCGTCGTCTCCGGCCCCGCCGCCCACGCGACGCTTGCCCCGCCCGGCACCAGCGACTTCGCCGCCGCGACGAGCGCCGCCGTGGCGCTCCCCTTGATTAACGTGCGGCGCGTGACGCGCCGCTTCTCACCCACGTTGTCACGCTTCGAACCTGCCATTCTGAACCTCCGACATGACGCCGCCGACGCCAGAAAAAGAAAAACGCTGCATCGAGGAAGCCGGAACCGAGATCGGGCCCGTTTCGTCGAGGCAGCGTTGCCTGGATCATTGCGGCTCGCCGTTGAGCCGCGCTGATTAGAAAGAGTCAAGGATCATGCCAACTCCGCATGATGGACTTTATGCAATAGAATCATGAGATTAAGAGGAGCGCGCGATTCGTGTGCCGACGCGCGTTCTGCGCGAACGTTGTGCAATGCACACAACACTTGAGCAGCTGGCAGGCACGTGCCGCTAGGGATTGAGCGCCGAGAAGGCGTTGAGATCGGTACCGGCGTTGCGGATCACGAGCCTGTCCAGGTAGACGAGCGCCGCGCCCGGATCGAACATCTCGCCGCCGAAAAAAACGCTTCCCGCGTCGGCGCCCTCGCGCTTGCTGTCGACCGCCGGCACGGCCACCCCCATCGCCGCGACTGCCCCACGATAGAGATCGGTACGGAACACCTGCTCGGCCAGCGCCTTGAGATCGAACGGCTCGCGCACCTGGCCCCAGCGGATCATCTGCGTCATCAGCCACAGCGCATGCGACCGCCATGGAAAGTTCGCGAACCCGCGATGGAAGACGACGAGATCCGGATCGACGACATCCGCCTGCCGCCCGCCGCATATGAGCGTGCCGGTCAGTGGCCGCGCTATAACCTCCTCGGCGAGGCCGACATAGCCGGGTTGCGCCAGGATGCGGGCCGCCTCACGCCGGTTGTCGGCCTCGTCCAGCCACCGGCACGCGGCCACGAGCGCGCGGATCAGCCCCGCGACCAGCGCCGGATTTCTGTCCGCCCACGCTTCGCGCACGCCGAGCACCTTCTCCGGGCTGAGAGTCCACAGCTCGCTCTTGGTTGCGACGATCACCCCTTTGCCCTCCGTCACGGCGACGGTATTCCAGGGCTGGCCGACGCAGAAGCCATCCACGCGTCCGGCCTTCAGGGCATCTGCGATCAGCGGCGGCGGCACCACGATCAGATTGACGTCGTTATCCGGATCGACACCGGCCGCCGCCAGCCAGTACCTGAGGTCATAGTTGTGGCACGAGAACGGATAGACCATGCCGAAGGTCAGCGGCTCGCGCCCCTGCTCCTGGCGCGCGCGCACGGCGGCGGCAACGGCCTTCGCCGCCCGCATGCCGCCCGCGAGCGTTGCCCTCTCGTCGGCACGCAGCATCTCGTCGTAGAGGGCGAGCGAGACGGTTATCGCGTTGCCGTTGAGGCTCAGTGCCATCGGCGCGATGATGGAGCCCGCCGCCCGGCCAAGGCCGAGCGCGGCAGCAATCGGCATCGGCGCCAGCATATGCGCGCAATCGAAGCTCCCGACATCGAGCTTGTCGCGGATGTTGGCCCACGAGACTTCCCGGTGCAGGACAAGCTTGAAACCCTCCGCACGATCGAACCCCAGCTCGGAGGCGATCACCAGCGGTGCGCAGTCCGCGAGCGGAATGAACCCCGCGTGCACCTCCTGCGCCTCTCCCCCGTTCATGCCTTTAGCCATGATTCCCATAGCCTCTATTCCTTGAGCAGATCGACGGAGCTGACCAGCGCCTGCGCCACATCGGCGATGCGCCGGCCTTGCGCCATTGCCGTCTTGCGCAGGAGCTCATAGGCCTTCTCCTCGTCGAGACCCCGGCTTTTCATGAGGATCCCCTTGGCCTTCTCGACGATCTTGCGCTCCTTGAGCGCACCCTTCACCTCGTCGAGTTCGGCGCGCAGGCGGTTGAAGGCATGGAAGCGCATCACCGTCATCTCGAGGATCGGCTTCACACGCTCCTTCTTGAGCCCGTCGACAATATAGGCAGAGACACCGGCCTCGATGGCTGCCTTGATCTCGCTCGTGTCGCTCTTGTCGACGAACATGGCGATCGGCCGGCGCACGACGCGCGACACCTGGAACATCTGCTCCAGCACGTCGCGGCTGGGGTTCTCGAGGTCGATGAGGACCACGTCGGGATCGAGGTGGTAGATATGATCGATCAGCCGCATGGTGTTGGAGAGCACCGTGACGGCGGTGAAACCAGCATCAGCCAGCCCCGCCTCGATGATGGCCCGGCGGATCGGGTTCTCGTCGATGACAAGGATCTTGAGCGCGGAGTCGGGATCGGACGGCGCCACTGCATAACCTTTTGGCCTTTTGCCGGATTAGTGGCCCAAGTGCAGGCGCCGCGCAACATCGGCGAACTGCGTCTCTTTTGCAGAAATGAAGGCATGCCGTCCGAACCCGATGGCATTCTGCTCGCTATCGGCCGAAGCGCCTCTGCAGAAGATGGTCGACGGATACCGGCCCCGGACCCTTGACCGCCAGCCAGCCGAACAGCGCCATATAGGCGAGTTCCTCGAAGCCGAGCAGCGTCTCCAGGCTGTCGACCTGATCCCACTTGGCGCTGATCACGGCGACGACCATCACGATGACCAGCGGCGTTGCGGCAAGCCGCGTGAACAGTCCCAGCAGCAGGAGCAGGCCGCCGAGGAATTCGACGCCCGATACGAACGGCGTCATGATCTCCGGGAACGGAATGCCCCACTCGCGAAAGCGCGCGATCATGCCGGGGAAGTCGTCGCTCGGGTAAAGATTGTGAAGCTTGGTCCAGCCCGACCACATGAACACCCATCCGACCACGATGCGCGCGAACAGGGGCGGCAGCCACGAGAAGATGGCGGAGCGCCGCTCCGGCATGTCGATGAGCCAGTCTACGATCCGGTGAATGAGGTGAGGGTGCGCGCTTGCGGTGCGCTGCGTGGGGCCAGCCGGCATCACGGTTCTATCTCCCTGGTTTGATCGTGCCACAGCCGGCACTCGGAGCCCTTACGCAGCGGAGAGCACCCGAGTTTCACGCACCCCCGTGTCGTCGCGCGATGAGCCCTGCCGAACGAAAAAAATGATCGGCATCTCCGAGGCGGGCTGAAACCGACGCCGCCCCTCTCCGTAGCTGTCGCTGGACGCAGCAAGCACTCGGGCATCGCAAGCGTCCGTCCCTTGCCCGAAGTGCGTCTTGATAGATTGAGAGGAGCCTACCCCATGAGTGTTGCAACCAAGTCCGGCGCTTCGCTCGCCGCCGTCGCCGCCGCCATGCTTCTTGCCGGAGCAGTAACGGCCCCTGTCGTCGGCGCCGCGGAGGACGCCACGGGTCATTGCGTCGGCGCCAACGCCTGCAAGGGCAAGGGCGCCTGCAAGTCGGCGTCGAACGCGTGTAAGGGGCAGAACGCCTGCAAGGGCCAGGGATTCACCGAGTCCACCGAGGCCGACTGCGCCAAGGTCGAAGGCACGAAGTTCGAGATTCCGAAGAAGTCCTGACCGGTGCCACGGCGGCCTCCGTTCAGGAGGCCGCCTCCTCAGCTTGCAGGAGCCACAACATGACCGCCGCGAAAGTCAGCAAACCCAAGGCATCATTGCCATCCGCAAGGCCGCCCTATCTCGGCTTCGGCCTGGGCCTCCGGCCCCAGCACTATACCGACATCATCGAGGGCTCTCCCGATGTCGATTGGTTCGAGGTCATTTCCGAGAACTACATGGTCCCCGGCGGACAGCCGCTGCGCATGCTCGACAAGATCCGCGCCCGCTATCCGATCGTCATGCACGGCGTCTCGCTCTCCATCGCCTCAACCGCGCCGTTCAACGCGCAATACCTCTCGGATCTCAAGGCTCTCGCCGAACGCATCGAGCCGCGGTTCGTATCGGACCACTTGTGCTGGACCGGCGTGCACGGCGTGAACCTTCACGATCTCCTGCCTATTCCCTACACCCGCGAGGCCCTCGATCACGTCGTCGCGCGGATCGACCACGTACAGGAGTATCTGCAGCGGCCTATCGCGATCGAGAACGTATCGACGTACATCCAGTTTGCGCATTCGGAGATGCCAGAGTGGGAATTCATCTCCGAGCTCACCAGGCGGACGGGCTGCTGGCTTGTTTTCGACGTCAACAACGGGTTCGTGAGCGCCTTCAACCACGGATGGGATGCGCAGGCCTTCATCGAAGGCATTCCGGCCGATCGCGTCGTTCAGTTCCACCTCGCCGGCCACGAGCACAATATGAGTCACATCATCGATACGCACGACGCCCTCGTGCCGGACGAGGTATGGGACCTCTATCGCGCCGCGGTTGAGCGGTTCGGCCCCGTCTCGACGATCATCGAGCGGGACGACGACATCCCTCCGCTTGCCGATCTCGTGGCCGAGCTCGCCACGGCACGCTCCATTGCCGAGGATATGCTGCCGGAGCTTCGCAAGAGGCGCGCTTCATGACCCGCCCGTCCCCCTCGCGCACGTCTCCGCCGACACTGCGCGAGATCGAGGCGCAACTCCAGGCGGCGATATTGACGGGCGACGACACCGTCCTCGCCGCACTCGCGGACGGGGCGCACGCCTCACGCGACACGCTCCTGGGCGTCTACCGTCAGGCGTACACGGCGCGGCTGATCGAAGTCCTCATGAGCGACTACCCGCTCCTGCGAAGCTATGTCGGCGATGTTGTCTTCCGCGAGCTGGCGCATTCGTTCATCGCGGCACATCCCTCGCGCTCGCAGAACGTGCGCTGGTTCGGCACTCCATTTCCCGAGTTCCTCAAAGAGCAAGGATCCGCCGCGAAGCATCCCGCCCTTGCGGAGATCGCCGCCATCGAAAGGTCGGTATCCGATGCCTTTGACTGCATCGACGCGCCGGTGCTCGGGTTCGACGACCTCGCCGCCTACCCGCCGGAGGAATGGGCCCGCTTGACGTTCTCCCTTCATCCTTCGGTGACGTTCATGCCGGCCGCAACCAACGCATTCCACATCTGGAAAGCATTGAACGAGCAGGAGACGCCTCCACGCGGCGTATGCCTTCCCATCCCCGAGCATGTCGTCGTGTGGAGGTACGGCGCCACGCCGAAGGTGCGATTGATGATGGAGGAGGAGGCGATGATCGGTCGTGAGGCTCGGCGCGGAGCGTCCTTCGGCACGCTCTGCGAGATGCTGGCGATATACGCCGATCCCGACAGCGCACCGGCCCGCGCCGCCGGCTACCTGCAGGCCTGGCTGACGAACGAGATGCTGACCTCCGCAAAGGTCGTTGCACGCAACAGGCGCGCGCACCTGGCGCGGAGAGCGGCGCCGAGTTCGTCGAGCGCTTGACATCTGCGCCCTGCGGTCAGCAGATCGAAAACGCCTTCGGCACCGAGCCGATCATACTTGTCGGCTGAGCATAAGACCTCAAGCTTCCTGTTCTCCTCCATTTTACGGCGTCTCTCTCCGCTCAGGTTGTGGCTGATGCACGACTGCAAGGACTGAAGTCCGGCCGCAACCCCTCCGTAGCCTCCCGGACTAACTTGTGCATTGCGACAAGCCGTAGGCTGAGCAACATGGGAGGGACCCAGCCATGCTTAGGTGGCTCGTCCGCATCCTTCCGCTTTCCGTTACGACGTTCGTTATCGGCTCGGTGATCGTAGCAGCGCACTGGCTGGATCGCACCGTCAGGCGCTACCGCCGCTGGCAGCAAGATCAGCGGCGCGATCGATGAACTGCTGCCGCTCTAGCGGCGCGCCTCATGATGACGCCGCGAGCTGGCGCAACGCCTTGCGCGGACATTTTTCTGGCGGTCCCTACGGGAGTCGAACCCGTCTTTTCAGATTGAAAATCTGACGTCCTAACCGATAGACGAAGGGACCGCGCGCTCTGGCCCGGAGCGCGTCCGGGAGCGGGCAGCGTGGTATAGGAAGGTTTGCCCGAAGACGCAAGCAGGCGCCCGGCCGGCGCCCCTCGGAGGCTATTGCTTGCGCGGATCGGCCGCGTCCTCGATCACGAGCTCGATGCGGTTGCGCCCGCCCCAGGTGTCGCGGCGGATCTGGCCGGCCACGTGCAGCGGCAGGCCGCCCGAGGCCGCCATGAGAAGCTCGCCCAGCGGCTGCCCCGCCGCACGGAAGGCAACCGCGTCGAGGCGCGAGCCGTCGCCCGCCTCCAGCACGCAACGGATGTGCGCCGTGCCGACGGGCTTGGCGAACTTCACGCGATGCGCCGGAAACGCGAAGCGCGGCTGCGGATGACCTTGCCCATAGGGACCGGCCCGCTCGATGAGATCGACGAGGGCGTCATTCGCCGCCGACGGCGTCAGCGCGCCGTCGATCGCGAGCGTGGCGCGAGCGGCAAGACGCACGGCCGCGCCCGCCAGCGTCGTCGCGAAGAAGCGCGTGAGGTCGTCGAGCTTCGCCCGGTCCACGGTGAGCCCCGCCGCCATCGCGTGCCCGCCACCCTTGATGAGATGCCCGGCCGCCACCGCCTGACGCACCGCCGCGCCGATGTCGATCCCGGCGACGGAGCGAAGGGATCCCGTGCCGGCCACGACACCCCCCACGGCATCCTTGTCCCACGAGATCACACACGATGGCCGCTTGAAGCGCTCCGTGAGGCGGCTCGCGATCAGGCCGACGACGCCCCGATGCCAATCCGCCGAGCCCACCAGAAGCACGCTGAGATCCGGCGTCTCGCCGAGCATGCGGTCGGCGATGGCGACCGCTTCCTCGAGCGCCGCCTGCTCGATTTCCTTGCGCTCCTTGTTGAGCCGGTCGAGCAGCACCGCGATGCGCACCGCCTCGCCCTCGTCCTCGGTCGAAAGCAGCTTGGCCCCCAGCGCCGCGTCGCCGATGCGCCCGCCGGCGTTGATGCGCGGTCCGAGGATGAACCCCAGATGATACGCGGTCGGCGCCTCGCTGAGCCCGGCCGCGTCCGAAAGTGCCCTGAGCCCGACGTTCTCGCGCCCGCGCAGGACCTGCAGCCCCTTCGTCACGTAGGCGCGGTTGAGGCCCTTGAGCGGCACCACGTCCGCCACCGTCGCCAGCGCCACGAGGTCGAGGTCGGCGATGAGCTGCGGCTCGGAGATTTCCGCGCCGTAGAAACCGCGCCGCCTAAGCTCGCGCACCGTCGCCACCAGCACGAGGAAGGTCACTCCCGCGGCGCAGAGGTGCCCCTGCCCCGAGATGTCGTCGAGCCGGTTCGGATTGACGAGCGCGTGCACGGCCGGCAGCACCTCGTCGGCCTGATGGTGATCGATGACGACGACATCGACGCCGCGCCGGCCGGCGCCTGCCAGCACTTCGACGCTGGTGGTGCCGCAGTCGACGGTCACGATCAGCCGCGCGCCCTCGCCGATAAGCTGATCGATGGCGGCCGCGTTCGGGCCGTAGCCTTCGGTGAGCCGATCCGGAATGTAGATGCGGCTCGGCACGCGGTGATGCGCGAGGAATCGCGCGACCAGCGCCGACGAGCAGGCCCCGTCCACGTCGTAGTCGCCGAAGATTGCCGTTGCTTCCCGCCGCTCGACGGCATCCGCCAGCCGCCGCGCGGCCTTGTCCATGTCGGTAAGCGTCGACGGATCCGGCATCAGCGCGCGGATGGTGGGGTCGAGGAACACCGGCACCTCGTCCGGCGTAACGTCCCGAGCGGCAAGCACGCGGCCGAGCAGCTCCGGCAGCCCGTGCTGCTGGCTGATGGCGATGGCATCGTTGACGCGCACGGCTTCGAGCGTCTCGCACCAGCGATAGCCCTTGGCCGATTGGACGACGCCAAGAAACCCTGTCTCGTCCGGCACATCCGCCGGAACGCGCGCCTTCCGAAGTGCCGTCATGTCCCCGCCCCTGATTCGCGTTAGGGCAAAGGTCCCACGCCCGGCGCACAAAGGCGAATTCCCGGGTAACGCTGTCCACAGCAGAGCGCTTGTTCGGACGCCGGCCTTATGGCAGAGGTGCGGAATAGTCCGGGAAACAAAGAGGCGCCCATGAGCGACCCGAAGAACATCATCATTCTGCTGCTGCTGGTCGGCGTCGCCGTGCTGGGCTACCTCTATTATGACAGCCAGCAGACGCAGGTGCGCATCGACGTTCCCGGCTTCAAGCTCGAAGCGAAATAGCGGCAACGCAACCGCGCGCCGTGCGCAGGCCACGACCCCACGCGTCCTTGACGTATCTGGACTCCGGCCTGCGCCGGAGTGACGGGGGGTGACCGCCGCGCTACACAAACGTCATCCCGGCGAAGGCCGGAGTCCAGATGCGCCTGCCGGGAGCAAGCGATACCGGCGGGTTTCACCCAACTAGAAGGAGATCCGGCCTCAGTCGCGGCTCTGGGCGAGCATGTGGCCGATGTCGCGGAACTTGCTCTTGATGCGGCGCACGGTGCCGGTCTTCGAGCGCATGATGAGCGTCTCCGTCTCCGCCGTCTCCCCGCGAAACTTCACGCCCTCGAGCAGCGAACCGCTGGTTACGCCGGTCGCCGCGAAGATGACATCCGACGAGGCCATGTCCTCGAGCTTGAACTTCTTGCGAATGTCGCGAATGCCCATCTTCTTGGCGCGCGCCGTCTCCTCGTCGTTGGACGGCATGAGCCGGCCCTGGATCTGCCCGCCAATGCAGCGCAGCGCCGCCGCCGCCAGCACACCCTCCGGCGCGCCACCGGATCCGAGGTAGATGTCGATCCCCGTCTCGTCCGGATCGGTGGTCCAGATCACGCCCGCGATGTCGCCGTCGGGAATGAGCTGCACGGCGGCGCCGGCCTCGCGCACGGCGCGGATCAGCTCCGCATGCCGCGGACGGTCGAGCAGGCAGGCCGTGATGCCGTTGACGGGCACGCCCTTGGCCTTGGCTAACGCCGCCAGGTTCGCGGCAACCGGCGCATCGAGATCGACGATGCCCTCGGGATAGCCCGGCCCGATGGCGATCTTGTTCATGTACATGTCGGGTGCGTGCAGGAATCCGCCCCGCTCGGCGATGGCGAGCACGGCGAGCGCGTTTGGCATCTTCTTGGCGCAGATCGTCGTGCCTTCGAGCGGATCGACGGCGATGTCGACCTCGGGCCCCGTGCCGTTGCCGACCTCCTCGCCGATGTAAAGCATCGGCGCCTCGTCCATCTCGCCCTCGCCGATGACCACCGTGCCCCTGAGCGACACGCGCCCGAGTTCATGGCGCATGGCATCGACGGCCGCCTTGTCGGCGGCCTTCTCGTTGCCCCGCCCGCAGAAGCGCGCCGCCGCCAGTGCCGCCGCCTCCGTCACGCGCGCCACCTCGAGCACCAGCATGCGGTCCAGCCCGACCGCGCCGCTATCCTTCGCCATGGTCTCCTCGCCCCTCATGCTCAAAGATCCTCGATGCGGATCATCTGCGGCCGCTCCGTGACCTTGCCGTCCTGCTCGATGGCCCGCAGCGCCCGGCGCATCGCGTCCTCGGTTGTATCATGCGTGATCAGTATAACATTGACGGCCGGCTCCGCGGCGCCGGGCGGCGGCTCCGCCGCCTGGCCGGGATGCACGGGACCGGGCCGCCGCTGCACGATGCTCTCGAGCGACACGTTCTCGTCGCTCATGCGCTTGGTTATGGCTGCCATGGCGCCGGGCCGGTCGTAAACCGAAAGACGCACATAATAGTTGCCGAGCCGTGACCTGAGATCCGCGGCGCGCGCCGGCTCCAGCACCGAGGTCGAGCGGATGAACGGCGGCATGATAAGCCCGCGCGCGATGTCGACGATATCGCTCGCCACCGCCGAGGCCGTAGGCTTGGCGCCCGCCCCGGGGCCGACCAGCAGCAGGTTGCCCGCGAAATCGCCGTCGATGCCGACGCAGTTGGTAACGCCGGACACTTCAGCCAGCGCCGATTCCTCCGCCACCAGCACGGGCGACACCCGCGCCTCGATGCCGGCCTCCGTCTCGGCCGCGACGCCGAGCAGCTTGATGCAGTAGCCGAGCTCGGTCGCAGCCTCGATGTCGGCCGTGGTAATGGTCTCGATGCCTTCCACATGGATCTGGTCGAAGGCGATCGTGGTGCCGAACGCCAGGCACACGAGTAGCGACAGCTTATGCGCCGCGTCGAAGCCGCCGATGTCGAACGACGGATCGGCCTCCGCGTAGCCGAGCCCCTGCGCCTCCTTCAGCGCATCGGCGAAACTGCGGTTCTCGTCCGTCATCTTGGTGAGGATGAAGTTGCAGGTCCCGTTTAGGATGCCGTAGACGCGCTTGACGCCATTGGCCGCCAGCGCCTCCCGCAGCATCTTGATGATCGGGATGCCGCCCGCGACCGCGGCCTCGAAGTTGAGCGCGACGCCGTTCTCCTCGGCGAGCCTGGCGAGCGCCACGCCGTGCTTGGCGAGCAGCGCCTTGTTCGCCGTGACGACATGCTTCTTCGCCGCGAGCGCCGCCTCGATGGCGGCCTTCGCCGGACCGTCCTCGCCGCCGATCAGTTCCACGAACACCTGGTTCGACGGGTCCTTTGCCAGCGCCACCGGAGCGTCGAACCAGCGCACATCGCCGAAGCCGTCCCCGCGCGCCTTGTCCCGGTTGCGCGCCGACACGCCCGTGACGAGAACCCGCCGCCCGAGCATCTTCTCGAGGCGCAGCGCATGGGCTGTGAGGAGTTGAATGAGACCCATGCCGACGGTGCCAAGTCCGGCGACGCCGAGGGTCAAGGGCTCTGACATGATGGGCAAACGCAGGCTGAGGCGGCTAACGGCTGGCTTTTTGCGGGATGGGGATGACGTTATGCATGGTTTCCGGGCTCTGGGCGAGGAACGTCTTGATGGAGCGAGCCGCCTGCCGGATGCGGTGCTCGTTCTCAACCAGCGCGATGCGCACGTACCCCTCACCGTACTCGCCAAAGCCAAGGCCCGGAGAGACGGCAACTTCCGCCTTTTCAATCAATAGCTTAGAAAATTCGACCGAGCCCA
>NZ_JADZBI010000208.1 GCF_020852195.1 Hyphomicrobium sp.
CACGAGGCGGCGGCTGATCAAAGGTCAATTTGGTCGCAGCACCCGGGAAATTAGAACCTCGACGGCCGGGGGAGATGCGTTTCGCCCCAACTAGGGAGATACCGATGGCCGATCCGCTCGCGAATTGGAAGACAGGCCCGGTCAAGTCCGCAATTCTCGACTTTGTCGATCGGGTGACCCTGACGGAGAGCGCGGATTTCATGCCACCGTCGGAGCGCATCGCCGTCTTCGACAACGACGGCACGCTCTGGTGCGAGCAGCCCCTTCAGGTGCAGGTGTTCTTCGCGCAGGACCGCCTCAAGGCGCTCGCCGCAAAGGATCCGAGCCTTCGTGAGCGCCAGCCGTTCAAGGCGTTTCTCGAGCACGACCTCAAGACCCTGCATGACCTCGGCAAGCGCGCCCTCTTCGAGGCCGCCTTCAGCACGCACGCCGGCATGATCCAGGCCGAGTTCGGCGACATCGCACGCGCCTGGCTGGCCTCGGCGCGGCACCCGAAGCTCGCGCGGCTCTTCACGCAGTGCGTGTTCCAGCCCCAACTGGAGCTTTTGGGCTTCCTGCGGGCTCGTGGTTTCAAGATCTTCATCGTGTCCGGCGGCGGCATAGATTTCATGCGGGTATTTGCCGAGGACACCTATGGCATTCCGCCGGAACAGGTCATCGGCTCGAGCGTGAAGACGCGCGTCGACATAGAGGGCGGTCGCATCGACCTGATGAAACTTGCTGAGCTCGACAGCTTCGACGATCGCGAGGTGAAGGTCGAGAACATAGGCCTCCACATCGGCCGGCGCCCGATTCTCGCCTTCGGCAACTCCGACGGCGACCTCGCCATGCTCCGCTACACGAAAGCCGGTCCCGGACCACGCTTGGCGCTGCTGCTGCATCACGACGATGCCGGCCGGGAGTTCGCCTACGATCGCGATTTCAAGCTGAGCCCGCTCGCCGAGGCGCTCGACCGTGCGGATCACTACGGCATCACCGTCGTCAGCATGCGGCGGGACTGGGAGACCGTGTTCGGTGGCGTGAATGTCAGACCATCGGCGGCGGCTTAAGGGCCTGGGTCATGGAAGCATGGCTGGTGGAGGTCACGAGAGCGGCGGTTCTGATCATCGACGCCATGGCGCTCGTGACGATCGTCGCCGGCACCGTCGAAGCATTCGTTTCCGGCATCGTGCTCCTCCTGTCGTCGCGCACAGGCCACGAGCGCCGCGACGTGTGGCTGCGTTACGCGCGCTGGCTCGTCGCCGGACTCACGTTCCAACTCGCATCCGACATCATCGAGACGTCCATCACGACGAGCTGGGAGGCGGTGGCACGGGTCGGCGCGATTGCCGTCATCCGCACGATGCTCAACTACTTTCTCGAGCGCGATCTGGCGGAGGTCCGGGAGCGTCAGCGCACCGATGTGGACCACGTGGCGCGGACACCACGCCATGCCGCGGCAGGAGAATGACATGCTGACCGCACCTGCTTCCGTACGCAAGGCGCTCGCTGCATCTCTCGGCGTGTTATGCGCCGCGCTCGTTGCTTCCGCCCGCGCGGAGCCGCTCCCGTCGTGGAATGACACGGGCCCGAGGCAGGCAGTCGTAGATTTCGTCGATCGCGTCACCGACGAGGGGAGCGCGGACTTCGTTCCGCCGGCCGAGCGCATCGCCGTGTTCGACAACGACGGCACGCTGTGGGCCGAGCAGCCGATCTACTTCCAGTTTCAGTTCGCCATCGACCGCGTGGCCGCGCTGGCGCCACAGCATCCGGAGTGGGAAACGACGCAGCCGTTCAAGGCCATCCTAGACGGCGACCTCGAGGCGCTCGCCGCCTCGGGCGAGAAGGGGATCGTCGGCGTCATGGCCGCGACTCACGCCGGCATGACCACGGAGAAATTTGGCTCCATCGTCGACAGCTGGCTTGAAGGCGCCGAGCACCCGCGCTTCGAGCGGCCGTACACGGCTCTGGTCTACCAGCCCATGGTCGAGCTGATGAGCTACCTGCGCGAGCACGGCTTCAAGACCTTCATCGTCTCGGGCGGAGGTGTGGAGTTCATGCGCCGCTTCGCCGAGCGCGTGTACGGAATTCCGCCCGAGCAGGTCGTGGGCTCGTCCGGCATCGTGAGGTACGAGGTCAGCGCTGAGGGCGCGCCGCAGCTCCTCAAGGCGCCGGAAGTCGAGTTCGTCGACGACGGGCCCGGCAAGCCCGTCGGCATCAACCGCTTCATCGGGCGCCGGCCGATCCTCGCCTTCGGCAATTCCGACGGCGACCTCGAGATGCTGCAATACACGGCGGCGGGCGAAGGGCTGCGTTTCATGGGCCTGGTGCACCACACCGATGCCGAGCGCGAGTGGGCCTACGACCGCGCGTCCCACATCGGCAAGCTCGACAAGGCACTCGACGAAGCCAAGGCCGACGGCTGGACCATCGTCGACATGAAGGCCGACTGGAAGACCGTGTTTTCCCTAAGTCAATGAGGACGATGCCATGACCCATCACCGCACGCAGCGCTGCATGCACACCAAGCTCGGGCACCCGATGTCCAGAGGGGCTTTGGTGTTCGCCCTGGGCATCTTTACTCTTGCGCTGACTCACATGCCTGCGCTCTCGGCTGACAATGAGGCCATACCAGTCACCGTGGACAACTTCATCCGCGCCGAGTCGGATCTCTATCTCGGTGGCGTCGTCAAGGATTACGGCTTCGGCAAGATCGGCCATAGCCGCGAGCCGGCATCGATCGACCATCAGACGGTGATCCGCCTCAACCGCGACACGCTGTATTCCGCCGGCGTGTTCGACCTCGACGCTGGCCCGGTGACGATCACGCTGCCGGATGCCGGCAAACGCTTCACGTCGATGCAGGTG
Source organism: Hyphomicrobium sp. (assembly GCF_020852195.1). Taxonomy (GTDB): domain Bacteria; phylum Pseudomonadota; class Alphaproteobacteria; order Rhizobiales; family Hyphomicrobiaceae; genus Hyphomicrobium_C. Next base: position 2,848 of record NZ_JADZBI010000208.1, read on the forward strand.
ATCAACGAGGATCACTATGTGGCCGGCGTCTACTACGGCGCAGGCACCTACACGCTCGACAGGGAGAAGATGGGGACCCGCTACGTGGTTACGGCGTTCCGCACGCTCGTCGATCCGGGCGATCCGGACGATGTGGCCGAGGTGCACGCGCTGCAGGATGGGATCAAGGTCGAGCAGGCAAGCACCGGCACATTCGACGTGCCCAAATGGGATTCGGCCAGCCAGAAGAAGGTGCGGGATGCGTTGCTCGTCCTCGGCTCGACAATGCCGGACTTCAGGAAAGCCTTCGGCACGAAGGATGAGGTCGATCCCATCCGCCACCTTATCGGAAGTGCGGCCGCCTGGGGTGGCAATCCCGACAAAGACGCGACCTATCTCAACATCACGCCAAAGCACAATGACGGCGCAACCGTCTACAGGCTGGACGTGAAGGACGTGCCGGTCGACGGCTTCTGGTCGGTCAGCCTCTACAACGCCGAGGGCTATTACGAGAAGAACCCGTACAACGCCTATACGCTCAACAACGTCACGGCGAAGAAGAGCGATGATGGGACGATTGCCATCCAGTTCGGCGGATGCGACGGTAAGATCCCGAACTGCCTGCCGATCATGCCGGGCTGGAACTACACGGTGCGCCTCTACCGGCCGCACGCCGAGATCCTGAATCGGAGCTGGACCTTTCCGGAGCCCCAGCCCCTGACACCGATGGATACGTCAGTCGAAGGCGCGAGCAGCGGAGAAGGGAAGGAGTAGCCATGTCCTTCATCGATCTCTTCGCCTGGTTCATCCTTGCCTTCCTGGCGCTGTTCGCCGTCGCGGTCTTCGTCGCGTTGGGGATGGCGCCGGGCTACGTCGCCAGGCAGCGTAACCATCCCTGGCCCACCGCGGTCGAGGTCGCGGGCTGGGTGACGTTGATCTGCGGCTTTGTCCTCTGGCCCGTCTCGCTCATCTGGGCATTCGTGGACGTGCCGAGGAAGGATGGCGCCAGATGATCGTCTTCCTGTTCAACGTCTATCTTCTGATCCTCTTCCTGCTGGTCTGGTTCAAGGTCGTCCCGTCCAATCTGTTCTGGAAGCTCTCGCCGATCCTCGTACTGTTCCTGCTGCTGGTCGGGCTCTTCATTCCCATGGGCTGGGGCGCGCCATGGGGCCAGGTAGTCGTCGGTCGGCAATCGGTGCAGATCGTGCCCGACGTCGCGGGCGAGGTGATCGAGGTCGCGGCGGCACCGAACACACCGCTCAGGGCCGACGACGTGCTCTTCCGCATCGACCCGGTTCCATTCCAGGCCCAGGTCGACGCGTTGGAGGCTCAGCTTGCGTTCTCGGAGCTGCGCCACAAGCAGATGACACAACTGCAGCGCACCGATGCGGGCCGCGCCTTCGACGTCCAGCAGCGCGACGCCGAGGTCAAGCAGCTAGAGGCTCAGCTCGCGGGCGCCAGATGGAACCTGGAGAAGACCATCGTGCGCGCGCCGGCCAACGGCTACGTCACCAACCTCGCGCTGCGCAAGGGGGCACGCGTCTCCTCGCTGCCGCTCGCGCCCGTGATGGCCTTCATCGACACATCTGAGACCGTCCTGGCCGCTACGATCCCGCAGATCTATGCCCGCTACATCGAGCCGGGCCAGACGGCCGAGCTGACCTTCAAGTACCTGCCGGGCCAAGTCGTCACCGGCCGCGTCGAGACGGTGCTGCAGGCGATCGCCTCGGGCCAGTTCCAGCCCTCGGGCTTTGCGGTGACGCCGAAGGATATCCCCGCCGCACCGTTCGTCGTCCGCATCAAGCTCGACGACCAGGAGCTCGCCAAGCGGCTGCCGGCGGGCAGCACGGGCCAAGCGGCGATCTACACCGATCGCGTCAAGGCCGCGCACATGATCCGCCGCGTCATGCTGCGCATGACGGCAATCGTGAACTACATCAATCCATTCTGATAGGCCGTCCCAGGATCATATAAGATTTCTGCGCCACGCCGAAGGCATGGATCCGGCAGCGAGGTGACGGAGCCAGCCGGAAGCGATTGGGAGATGGTCCAGCACCGTGTTCACGACCTTCAATGGCTCCGGGTTGCCGCCGGGTTTCGCGCTCGCCTGGGCCCTGAACGGCCGGGGCAATTCGCAGCCCCGCGTTAGCTTTATCGAGAACCCCCTCGCCGCCGGACTGCGCCTGCCCCAAGACGACGCGATCATCTGCTGGATTGGCACGCTGGCGTCCGCAACCGATCTTACGGTGTTAGCGGGACGAGCGGGCCTCGACGAGTCCGAGCGGACACGGATGGCCGCATTTCGATTGCGTGAGGATGCCGTCGCCTATGCGGCCGCCCACGGAGCGTTGCGCCTTGTCTTGGGGAGCATGCTTGCGTGCGTGCCGGAAGCGTTGGAGTTCGGAGTGGGCGAATATGGCAAGCCGCTTTTGCTGTCGCCCGGGCTGCGAGACGAACCTTTGCAGTTCAGCATCAGCCACTCGTCCGACGTCGCGGCGATCGCTATCTCCCGCCATGCCGTCGGGATCGATATCGAAAAGAGGGCCTGGAGGGAGGATCTCCTCGATGTTGCCCGATCGAGCTTCGCGGAAGAGCAGTTGGCTAGTTTCTTCGCCGCATCCGGAGAGCGTCGGGCAAAGCTCTTCTTCAGATACTGGACTCTCGGAGAGGCACTGATCAAGGCAACGGGGATGGGCCTGCATCAGAACCTCAAGGGCTTCGCGTTCACCTCTGATGGTCCACCCAGGCTGACCCGGCTGGAGCCCGGTCTCGGCCAGCCGGAGCATTGGCATTTTGGTCTCGGTATTTCCGACGGCTGATTTAGGTGCCGGCACGTCACCGCAAAAAGCCCTCTGCCACTGTCGAGTGGCAGGGAGCGATGACGACCAATATTCCTGCGGCTGGGCTTGTTGAGACCGAGAGCGACATTGCGTTTGGACACTTGCTCGGCAAGCTGATGGTCGCGTTGCGCTAGCCAGGATCCGCAACGCGATCGCGGCCGCCTGCCTTGGCTTCGTAGAGCTTCGCATCGGCCCTCTGGACGAACGTCTCCGCGGCATCGCCTGGGCGGTGCTCCGCGACGCCGAAAGACGCCGTAACCTGACCGATCTTCTGGTTGGTCTCGCGAACCGCAAACCGCTTGGCTCCGAACTTATCTCGGATGCGCTCGGCCGTCGCAATGGCAACCTGCTGCTCCGTCATAGGGAGGATGATGGCAAACTCCTCTCCTCCGTAACGCGCGACAGTGTCCGTCTCACGAACGCTGGACTTTATGATACCTGCGAGCGCGCGAATGATCTCGTCACCAATATGATGTCCAAACATGTCGTTGACGCGCTTGAAGTGGTCGATGTCGCACATGATCAGAGAGAGCGGCGTCTGATGCGTGTTGCTATCCTGGACAACCCTTGCCATCACGGTATCGAAGTGGCGTCGATTGCCGACGGCCGTGAGCGGGTCCGTGAGCGCCGCCTCCTCGGCTCCACGAAGGCTTGCCTGAAGCGCCTCGATTTCGCGTGCGCAGGCTTCGATCTTGCCCTTGTCCTCAACAATGGCGAGGCGCATGCGCTCGTTCTCGGCAATGAGTAGGCTGACGATGACCCGTACCTGCTCGGCCTCCGTAAGCCCCGCAAGCCGGGTCTGCGCACTAGCGAGGGAACGTGCGTACACTTCCTTCGTTGCGAGACTGGCGCGGATGATGGCGAGCGAGTTGGCAAGCTCGCGTCCCAACGTCTCGCTCGCCGATGCGACCTCGTCCGAAGAGACGCGCTTTGTTCGTTGAATGAATGGAAGAGCGAACCGGGCGAGAAGCATCCCGCCACCGAAGCTCGCGGCTGCGAGAACGCCAAAAACGAGAATGCCGATAGAATTGTACCGCGTCTCGACGATCGTTTCGCCGCTCTCCGTGACAGCGCGCGAGGTTCGAAGCAGCGCGAGGTCGATGTCGGAAACGGCAAGGAGCGCCAGCAGCCAGACACCGCAGATGGCAAGCACGGCCAAGACAATGGCGGTGTGGGCTCGCGACAAATGAAACAATGAATGCATGAATGTGCACGCCAGCGTGCTTCCGCCATTGGCAAGCACAGCGAGCAGCCTAACGACAGCCTGACGGCGACGAGCACCGAAAAGAACGACAGGCTGAAACCGCTCTGTGCAGGCCTTAGCCTGGAAGAGGAAATTCGGAGGACGCCCACACGCCGCGAACCTAGCCGAACAGTCGTAATGAGTGTAATGAAATTACTTTTGCAGCAATATGCACGCGATGAATTCTGATCGCTTTGACCTCAACTTGCTCGTTGTCTTTGACGCCGTCGCGCGAACGGGATCGGTCACCGCAGCGGCGGCCCGGCTCTCCGTGAGCCAGCCGGCGGTCAGCCATGCACTGAACCGGCTGCGGGATCTCCTGGGCGATCCGTTGTTCGTACGCAACCGCAATGCCCTGGTTCCGACACCGCGCGCGCAAGCGATGATCGAGCCGGTGCGCTCCATTGTCGAAGCGGCACGAGACGTGGTGCAACGCGGCGCATTCGATCCGGGCACCAGCGAGCGCGTCTTTCGCGTGGGCGGGAGCGACTATACCATGACGGTGGTCGTTCCCGCCCTTGCGCGCCTGTTGCGCGCGCGGGCGGCGAGTTCGACGCTCGATCTTGTACCCATCGGACCGCAGACCTTGGCGTCGCTTGAATCGGGCGAGCTCGACTGTTCGTTGTGGGGAACCACGGTGCCAGGGGCGCCCTATCTGTCCCGCGCTCTGTTTCGGGAGCACTTCATCGGCGTGATCGGCAGTCAGCATCCGCTCGCACGCAAGGCGAAGAAGGGTGAGCTTACGCTCGATGACTACCTCGCCTATCCGCACGCGGCGACACAATTCCGACTCTCCGTTCCGAGCCCGATCGACACCGCGCTCGCCAAGCTGGGGCGCTCGCGGACGATTGGCTTCACCTCGCCGAATTTTGCGAGCAACGTGGCGGCTCTGCGGGATACCGACATGGTGATGGCGGTTCCCTCCCGTCTGGTGTCGGTGCTGGTCGACAAGAAAAGTCTGGTCTCGTTCGAGCTCCCTTTCGATATACCCAACCACCCGTATTCGCTGATCTGGCACCGCAGGAGTGATGCCGATCCGGCATGTCGCTGGTTGCGGGAGATGGTTGTCGCCGCGGCGCAGACCCCGCAAAGCAGAACGTCGGCGCGATAGCTGTATCTGGGGCAATGTCGAGACACCCGGATTGCGGCCCGCCGGGCGATGATTCAGGGCTTTTTTGGCCGGATAAGAACGTCTAACGGCGTCTAGGAAATCCTCGAGAGCCGATTCCAGCGCGCAACAGCGATAGCCTATCGCGGTCGCAACCATTGCAGGACGCGAGTGCGACAGCCGCGTGACACCCCGCTCTTCGCTGCGACAGACTTTGGTCTTTCGCTCTTAAGATGGGATTGCCGAAAGGGCCTGACGGCAGCAAGAAAGTGGCTATGGAGATCGAGCCGCGAATGGGGCGATTGTGACAAAGCAAGATCAGAGCGATGTGCGGGTCCTTTCGCTCAATCTGGAGCGATCGTTCTTCGAAAAGATTGTTGAAGGCAAGAAACCCTATGAGTATCGGGAGCGCAGGCAATATTGGGCGTCAAGGCTGGAAGGAAAGACCTTCGACGTGATCCGGTTTCGCATTGGCCACCGTGCGGACGCACCTGAGCTTCTGGTCGAGTGCCAGGGGATTCGAAAGGTCCTTCGCGGTGGTCGGCCTCTGTATGCGATCAAGCTCGGCAAGATTCTGGATTTGCGACGTTGGCCTCCGGACGGCAACGTTTAAGTGCCTTCGCTGAATCCCGCGACAGGTCGGACACGCCGTGCCGGAGCGAGGTCGGACCTTGCTTCATCCCTCGGCCCGGCCACCCTGCTGCACCGCCACGTGCCGCCCTCCTGACAGGAGCGGACGCCCGACGTAGCCGTCGAGCTCACCACGCCACCACAGACGCATGGGCTCGATGAAGCTGACGCGTCGTCGGCCGTTCGTCGGATCCTGGTAGCGAGGGTGATAGCGCCACAAGCGCCATGCATAGAGATAGCGGAGGCGCATAAGTCTGAATCCATCCATGACGTGGCGCACGCCCGGCAACGAGCGCATGGTCGCAACGGTCGTGCGATGGATGGTGCCGAACGTCTTCCAGTACCAGCTACCGAACATAACGTCTGCGGCGCCAACCCATATCCTCCGCACCACCGGGACCAGGAACGCAATAGGAAAAACGATCAGCGCGACATGCAGATAGACCTGGCTGGCAATGAGTGCCGCCACCAGAGCCAGCTTCAGCACGAGCGGAAGATCCTGCCACCAGTTCCGCGCGATCCTGACGGCAGCCTGCGCCTTGCCTCGCCAGCCGCGGGCTTTGCTGACGGTGCTGTCGCTCAGCACGACGCTGGCGGCATAACCGAGGCCCACGCCCGTGACCGCGGACCCGAGCCGCGACAGGCGCCGCCAGCCGACGCCGCGCGCCAGAAACTGAAGCAACCCGCCGATTGCGCGAATGACGCCGTTCCAGATGAACGTAATGCCGTTCCAAAGGACACGCGCCGCCGCACCCAGTGCGTCCATTCCGGTCAGGAGGTAGATGGCGAGGAAGGATGCCACGATGAGAAGCGCGAACGTCGCGTACCAGCCTTTACCCTTTCTCATCGAACCCCCGTATCTAGCCCCCTCATCTCCGTATCGGATACCAGGCCCCACTGAGGAAAGGGATGAAGCGCATCGCCAAGGTCTCCTAGCGACCGCGATCCGGCAAGCCTCCTCCGCCGCTGGCAGCACATTCCGTATTTACCAATGACGTTTTTCGCTTGGGAAGAACGCGCGACCCCAGCCCATTGGGCTTGCGCGACGCAGGCGTTGTCATGAGTCCCTCCGGACGCTAAGGCCGGGGCACGTTTAGTGGCCTCTGGTTGTTCGTCACAGCGATCACAAAGCTGCGCGCAGTTTGCGCCCCACCTCCCCTTACGCATAGCGGCGGCTCAAGGTATTCTGAAGGACTTGGGATGGAGATTTTATAGCGTGGCGAAGCTCGTCTTCGGAATGAATCAGTCACTGGACGGCTATGTCGACCACGAGGAATTTGCGCCGGATCCTGCACTCTTTCGTCACTGGATAGAGCAAGTGCGCGGCGTGACGGGTAGTGTATACGGCCGCCGCATGTACGAGGTCATGCGCTATTGGGACGAAGACCATTCTGAGTGGACCCCGGAGCTCCGCGAATTCGCGGCGGCATGGCGGCGCCAGCCGAAGTGGGTCGTATCGAGCACGTTGGAGTCGGTTGGCCCCAACGCCACGCTTGTCGAGGGTGACCTCGAGACGGTGGTACGTGACCTGAAGGCTCGGCTCGCTGGGGAGATCGCCGTTTCCGGGCCAGACCTGGCGCGACGCCTGACCGACCTCGGCCTTATCGATGAGTATCGACTCTACTTCCATCCGGTCGTGCTTGGTCACGGCAAGCCATTCTTCGCCGGCGCCCGGCCACCCCTGCGCCTTGTGGCCAGTGATTTGATCGGCGAGGACGTGATCAGGTTGACATATGTTCCTGCCTAATGACGCAACTTGCCCGACGGATCGCGGACGCAGCAGACCCGTCTCTGAGGTCGAAAGAGCCCCAGTATTCGCGACATGGAGGGCAATCGGCAGCCATTGGCGGGAGGAAAACGAAGAAACGGAGAACTACGTCTACGCTATAGCCCTTCAGATTTGAGGCACGAACGAACGGCTACAAGCCGGCGGTCAGATCTTTGCGGAAAAGCGCTTCGCTATCGCTTGAGCGGTATCCTCAGGGGAAGCAGCCGAGAACACGATCAAATCGCCTATCCCCGCATATACGGGGTAGCGCTCGCGGATAGTCGCTTCCTCACGGATTCGATCACGCGAAAAAGCTCGCTGCAACTGGCGATGGACGATGATCGTGACAGCTTGTTCCAGATCGCGCGAGGGTAGCAAGCACAGCGAATACCACGTCTTTAGCAGCTTCCGGTTGACCTCTAGTGCCGCATCAGGATTGTCCGGCGTTAAGAATCCCGAGGACGTGATCAAGAGCGTCGGTACAATCGATTCCGTCGCTAGCTGTTCGGCTAACTCAGAGTTGCGCAGCTTGTATCGCTCATAACCCTCATCTTGGATGAACGTGCTGATGTTCCCGACTTGGCATTCAAATTCCTTGTCTAGATCGACACATCGGCGGTTGAGCAGAGGAGCAAGCTGCAAACCAAGCGATGACTTCCCCGCTGCACCGGGCCCAATGAGCAGTAAGTTCCCAAATCCAGTCCACGGCCTGCGTTCGTCCATTTCGATCATGGTTTGACCTTACACACCCTGCGAGAATGTCTGCTATGGGGGCGCTTTCTGCCGTCGCCGATCTTCAAGATATATCGGGCTGTAGCGTAGAATTGGTGGTTCTAAGTGCCGCTGGGTGCGAGTGCGGTGATCGGCGGCGATATCGCCATGGAGGGCAATCGGCGGCCATTGGCGGAGAGAGTGGGATTCGAACCCACGAGACGGTTGCCCGCCTACACGCGTTCCAGGCGTGCGCCTTCAACCACTCGGCCATCTCTCCTGCGTGCCGGATCGCAACCGGCTCGGATCCGTGAGGTCCGAGATCGCCGACCCCGCGCAAACTCCGATGTGGAGCGGCGCACTATACCCATAACCGCCTTGGAGGCAACACGTGAGCCGGGCTGATCCGGCCTTCTTTTTCCTCGGGCTTGTGTTAGACCAGGGGCCGCCTCGTGGCCCTCGGGTCTGGGCGCGCAAGAGGGTGATCGAGACCTGAAGCGACCCAAATCCAAGCGGACCGGGTCCGGGCATGGCACGTTGGGCCATTTGCAAGCCCGGGCCTTCGGGCTCGGGTCGGAAAAATGCCAAAGCTCGTGAGCTCCGAATGGCTGTCTTTCGCTTTCTCTCTGCCGTCTTTCTTCTGGTCGCCACCATCGCGCTCGTCGTTGACGCGACGCCGCCGCTCTACGGCGTCGGCCCCTTCGTGGCCACCTCCCTCAGCGACCAATGGAAGGAACTGGCGCCGAATTCGTTCGAGGCGGCAAGTGCCGCGGTCTCCGGCGCGAGCCCATGGATCTGGGATAGCCTGCTGGCGCCGCTTCTGGGCCTGCCGACGTTTGTCGCCTTCGGCGCGCTCGCGCTCTTGAGCGGATACGCCGGGCGCCGCCGCAAGGCGGTCAGGATCTTCATCAACTGAGGCAGCCTGCCCGGGCTATTTCTTCTGGGGCGCCAGCTTGCCGGAAGCGGCGACCCCCGCCGACGCCGTTTGCCCGATCGGCGTCTCGCTCGCCAGATCGTCGACGATGCCGATGACGATGAGCATGGCGAGCGCCCCCACGAGGCCCATCACCACGTTGTGGTGCGACTGGTTGAGATCGGCGATTTGCGCCTCGTCCACCGTGTCGACCTCGTTCACGCGGCCGCCCTTGATACCGAAGAACTTGCGCCGGAACGAGCGGCGCACGTTGCCGCGGTCGATCAGCGGCAGCCGTGCCCGATCGGCGATCTTCTTGGCGATCTCGGGATACGGGAACGCCGGGTCGACGTTGGCCTCGCTCACGTATCCGATGGGGATGGCCTTGTCGTCCTTGGTGATCAGCCGTGCGCCCTTGAGCAGCACGGGCACCAGCGAGCCGCCGTAGATCTCGCGCCGCGTCTCGACCGTCTGCACCTGATCGTAGGGAACCTCATAGCTCTTGTAGAACAGCATCGGCGTCGGCCCGCGGCCTGACGGCAGCGTCATCTTGACGGAGCTTTCACCCAGCTCGACCCGCGCCCTGAGCGAGAACAGGAGTTCCACGACGACCAGGAACATCAGGATGAAAAAGGCGGCCGCAACGATGCCGAGCCCGATGGCATCGAAGAACAGCCCGTGCTTGAGCCGCATGTAGATCATCGCCGGCAGACTGGCGAAGAACGGCAGCAGGATGAGGAAGACGAACGAGAAGAACGTCTTGCGCCCTCCGCTCGCGGAATAGACGGTGCGCTCGTGCTTGATCTCCGGGAGCGCGTCCGCCCCGCTCGCCGCCGCCGACTGCGCCATGCTTCGAACTCCCCCGTACGATCTTGAGCCGCAGCCTATCCTAACGGCCTTCCCGGAAACGGGAAACAGCCAAAAAACACGCAGCTCGAAGGCTGCGGCCGCTGGCTGATTCCAGCGGCCGCGCAGTCCCACGGATCGCGAGCCAAGCCCGCCCGAGGCTCAGACCTCTACGGTCCTGGCACCCTTTGCGGCCGAGACGACAGCCGCGATGCCCTTTGCCGCGGCGGAGGAGGACGAATAGAGCTCGCTCTTGCCGATGACTTTACCGTTGTCCTGGGACTTGAGGACGAAGAAGGGGCTCCCGTTGGAGGCCGTCTTGCGCTCGAAGTTCTTGTCGCTCGTTGCGTTTTTCTTGACGGAGGCGATGCCGGTCTCGGCAGCGGCGCGGGAGGAGTAGGTCTCGCTGGTCAGAACGACCTTGTTGTTGGCGGCCTTCAGGTTGAACATGAACTGCCCGTTGGCAGCCTTCTTGACTTCGAAATAGCCGGACATTTTCGATCCCTCAGCAGGTTCTTCAACACACGTACGACCCCGCCCGCGCGAGCCGAGCGTCGGTCACGGGAGCCCATGTCCAACGCGAGCGGCACCCCTTGCATGCCGATTGCGGATCGTGGCGCGAAGTATCGGCGGATCGCATTGAACGGGCAATGCACTTTCGACCGCCGGCCCCGGATTTGTCGCCCCGCCGTCCGAGGCCGGCCGCAGGTCCGGCATTGCCCGTGCGACCTTCCTCTTGCCTCGGTCCCGGTCGCGAGGGACAATACGTAGGGGCCAGCGTTCGCCACTCAGGGGGAATGACCTTCATGCGTATGATGAGATTCAGGGAACTGGCCGGCTGCGTTGCGCTGGTCGCAGCGATGGCGCTGGCCTGGCCGTCGACCCCCGCTGCGGCGGCGGCCAAGCAATTCACCTTCAGCGCGACCGCCAACGAGCGTCTCGCGAGGAAGCTCAACATCCCGATCTATTTTACGGTGCCGAGCAGCACCTGGGCGCCGCTCGCGGGGCCGTTCAACACCACCGACATTCTGCTCGATTTCAAGCACCCGGAGGCGCTGAAGACGGGGAGCGACGCCGGGTTGCGTTTGGTCGTGACGCCGCGCTCCGGCATGGCCGCGAGGCTCGCGAAAAGCGGGATCTTCGAGACCGGCGATCTCTTGCTCACGTTCCGCGCCGAGTGGGGTGGTGCCGGCGCCTATCCCAACGTCCAGATGGGCATCAGCCACACCGGCCTCGCCTATATCAAGGACGGCAAGCTCCGCAACCTGGATAACCCGCTGAACGAGGAGTACCTCGGCAGGGGCATGAGCGCGGACCTCACGAGCGAGCACTACAGGACGCTGAATTTCATCCATGTCATCCGCCCGCGCGGGCTCACCGATGCCGAGCGCGCCAACATCCTCGCCTGGGCCACGCGCTTGAATTCGAGCGCCAAGCGCGTCTATCCGAGCCAGATCAAGTTCAACGACGACTACAACGCGCCGAAGTACAAGTCGGGAAGGCCGGTGGAGTTCGTGAAGCACCTAGGGCAGATCGCGCTTGGGCAGAACCCGGCGGGTACACTCGATCTCTACTGCTCCGAGTTCGCATGGTCGCTGCTGGCGCTCAGGGGCTGTGATCCGACGAAGACGGGCGAGCAGTTCAAGGGCAGCCGGGTTCCCTCCTGCGTCAAGGCGCCGATGAAGCCGCTCGACGCGGCCGGCAACAGCATCACGAGCACGGGCCGCAGCGCCAGCGTGGGCCTCGCCGACGGCCCGTTGACGGTGATCGACGGGCTGAAGATCCCGGTCGCCGATCGCAAGGCGCTGCTCGAATCCGTGTTTGTCGAGAACCCTGCGGGCCTCAAAAAAATGTCGGAAGGCCACCGCAAGGTCGCGCAGGATATGCAGCCCAAGTTCGAGACGCTGAAAGACTATGACCTCGGCGTGAGCGGCGGCAACGCGATCCAGAGGCTGAGAGCGAGGCTGATTAGAAGCGCGTTCAACATCGCCGTCCCCGACAATTACTCGCCGACGTCCTACCTCCTGAACACGCTGCTGCCGCCCGACAACGTCAACCGCACTATGGACTACGTGGCGACCATCGTCATCGAGTAGCGGCGAACGGGACGGCACGCGATTGCCGTCCCGCCCCGTCGGCGCGAGCGTCAGGCCGGATCGCGGCGCCAGATGCGCACGTCGGCCGGCTCGGCCAGATGATCGAGAAACGTCTGCAGCACGCCCGTGGACTGGCGCCATGCCATGTAGGCCTGCTGGTCCTCGGGTGAATCCCACTCCTGAAGCAGCAGAAAGCTGCCCGAGCCGTCCTCCGTGGCATAGGTTGTCGAGAAGCGGCAGCCGCGAGCCTTGCGCGTGTCGGGAAGGATCTCGGCGAGAAAGCTCTGGAACGCCTTCGGATCGGACGGCGTGAGGCGCAGGGTGACGACGATCGGGGTGTTTGACATGCGTGGGCCTCCCTTGCAACGCGACGGCACTGGACTAGTGACCAAGTGGTCATTAGTTAGCTCGCTGGAGATCGCACGCGATCTGCTGCTAACCAAGTGGTCAACACGTCGCACCGGCGAAGCGGAGAGGTGAACGTCACATGCCAAACGCAGAGCGGGCGCACACTCGTACGAGGCGAAAGCGGCTCGATCCGGAGCGACGCGAGACCGAAATCGTCGAAGGAGCGAGCCGCTATTTTTCGGAGGTCGGCTTCGACGGAAGCATGCGGGATCTGGCCGCGCGCCTCGGCATCTCCCATGCTCTGCTTTTTCGGTACTTTCCCACCAAGGAGGCCCTCGTCGACCGCGTCTACGAGCGGATCTATCTCTCCCGCTGGGATCCGGCCTGGGACGCCATCCTGAACGACGAGGGGGTGCAGCCTGTCGAGCGCTTGGTCCGCTTCTACACCCACTATCTCAAGGCTATCGACCGCCCCGAATGGGTGCGGACGTTCGTCTACGGCGGCCTTGCCGGCGTCAACATCAATCAGCGGTATTTGAAACTCATCGAGCGCAAAGTGGTCGCGCCGGTGGCCGTGGAGCTGAGCCGGCTTGCCCGGCCGCGCGAGACGCGCGCAACGCCATCCGGCGCCGCGCTCGAGCTGTCGTGGGGCCTGCATGGCGAGATTTTCTATCTCCCCATTCGTCGCTGGGTCTACGGGATGAAGGTCACGACCGATCTTGAGGCGTTCGTCGCGCTGACGGTGACCAAGTTTCTGGAAGGTGCTCCGGCCGCCTTGAGGAATGCACTTTCGACCGCGGCAGCCCGCTGAGCGGCGCGGCGGACGCATCCGCCGAAGCACAAGACCCGCTATTTGGAGTTCTCGGCCTTTTCGTCGCTCGTGACGAGCCGCCAGAACGCCGCCATCTTCGCGGCGTCGTGGTACTCCTCGCTCTTTGCGATCTTGCGGCCGCGATAGGTGACGATCTGCCTGTAGGTCCCCGCCAGCACATGGCCTGTGCGCCGGTGGCGGATATAGGCTTCGATCTGGGCGCGGCCTACACCATCCTCGAACTGAAAGTGCTCGATCACGGACGCGCTCTCGGCAACCGCGGTTATGGATTGCAGGAATGCGCGAAAAGGCTGCTTGCCTTCGACAATGAAGGGCGACCCGTCGAGCGATCCTGCATTGCACCAGTAGACGCAGTCGTCGACGTAGTTGCTGAGCAGCCTCTCGATCTCCCCCGTGCACCACGCAGCGTGCGTTGCCTCCAACAGGCTGCGCGCCATGTATTGGTCGAGCTTCTTCAAGGGCACATCCCCAATGCGGTGTCCGAATGAGGACCCCGTTCCCTTTGCGGGCGAAAAGAATAAAACAAGCTCATGCCGTAGGCATGATGAATCTATATTTTTATTGTAACTCACAGCCTTTCTGCATGCAACCTAAAGTGGTAACGCAGAAACCTGCGACGTGCAAAAGAGAAATGAATTCTGTCAGGCGACAGCTTCGCGCTCGGCCTCCCGCTTACGCTCCTGCTTCTTGCGCTCGTTGGGATCGAGCCAGCGCTTCCTGAGCCGGATCGACTTGGGCGTCACCTCGACCAGCTCCTCGTCGGTGATGTAGCTCATGGCCCGCTCGAGCGTGAGCTTGATCGGCGGCGTCAAGAGCACGGCGTCGTCCTTGCCCGAGGCGCGGACGTTGGTGAGCTTCTTGCCCTTGACGACATTCACCTCGAGATCGTTGTCGCGTGTGTGCTCGCCGACGATCATGCCGACGTAGACGCGCGTCTGCGGTCCGATGAAGAACGGTCCACGGTCCTGCAGGTTGAAGATGGCATAGGCCGCCGCTTCACCGTCCGAGTTGGAGATCAGGACGCCCGTGTGCCGACCCGCGATGTCGCCGCGGAACGGCTCATAGGCGTGGAACAGTTTATTCATGACGGCCGTGCCGCGCGTATCCGAGAGCAGTTCCGCCTGATAGCCGAGCAGGCTGCGCGTCGGCACGTGGAACACCATGCGCGTGCGCCCGCCGCCCGACGGACGCATCTCCAGAAGCTCGCCTTTGCGCTCGGAGAGCTTCTGCACGATGATGCCCGTGTGCCCTTCGTCCACGTCGATGATCACCTCCTCGATGGGCTCCAGCCGCTCGCCGGTCGCCTCGTTGGTCTTGAGCACCACCTTCGGGCGCGAGACGGTGAGCTCGAAGCCCTCGCGGCGCATGTTCTCGAGCAGGATGGCGAGCTGCAACTCGCCGCGGCCGGCCACGTCGAAGGAGTCGCCGCCCTCGGTTGACGGCGTGACGCGGATGGCGATGTTGCGCTCCGCCTCCTTGAGCAGCCGGTCGCGGATGACGCGGCTCTGCACCTTGTCGCCCTCCTGCCCCGCGAACGGTCCGTCGTTGATGCGGAACGTCATCGACAGCGTCGGCGGATCCACCGGCTGCGCCGCAATCGGCGCCTCGACTTGAGGGTCGCAGAGCGTGTCCGCAACCGTCGCCTGGCTCATGCCGGCCACCGCCACGATCTCACCCGCCTGCGCCTCGTCGACCGGGATGCGGTCGAGGCCACGGAAGGCCAGCACCTTGGTGACGCGGAAGCTCTCGACCAGCTTGCCGTTGCGGTCGAGCGCCTTGAGCTGCTGATTGGCCTTGAGCGTGCCGGACGAGATGCGCCCGGTGAGGATGCGGCCGAGGAAGTTGTCAGCTTCGAGCGTGGTCGCGAGCATGCGCGTCGGCCCTGGCTCGACGGTCGGCGGCGGCACGTGACTGACGATGAGGTCGAACATCGGCGCCAGGTTCTCGCGTGGCCCCGCGGGATCGAGCGCCATCCAGCCGTTGCGGCCGGACCCGTAGAGCACCGGGAAATCGAGCTGCTCGTCGGTGGCGTCGAGGTTGGCGAAGAGGTCGAAGATCTCGTTCAGGACGTCGAGGTGCCGCTCGTCCGGCCGGTCGATCTTGTTGATGGCGACGATGGGACGGATGCCGCGCTTCAGCGCCTTGGAGACCACGAACTTGGTCTGCGGGAGCGGACCTTCCGAGGCGTCCACCAGCACCACGACGCCGTCGACCATGTTGAGGATGCGCTCCACCTCGCCGCCGAAATCGGCGTGGCCCGGCGTATCGACGATGTTGATGCGCGTGTCCTTCCACACCACGCTCGTACACTTGGCGAGGATGGTGATGCCCCGCTCGCGCTCGAGGTCGTTCGAGTCCATCGCCCGCTCGGCAACCTTCTGGTTGTCGCGGAAGGCGCCGGACTGCTTCAGCAGCTCGTCGACGAGGGTGGTCTTGCCGTGGTCGACGTGCGCGATGATCGCGATATTGCGGATGTCCATGGTGTCCTGACGGATGGCTGCGCAACCTATGGTATATAGGCGTGTGCGCTGCAAAAAATCTGGCGCGGACGTAGCACAACAACGGCGCGACCGCCAGTGACAGGAGCGCCCAGCGGACGCGGGGCCGATCGGCCTGGTGCCCAGCTTTCGTGCAGATCAGGCCGGCCTCGAGTTCGCTTCGCCCTGTCCGGAGCCGGCCTGCTCGGCCTGATAGAGGCGGGAGAGGAAGGCCTCCACGTCCGGCCTCGGCGCGTGGCTCTCGTCCTGTCGCTTGCGCTGGCGCTCCTGGCGCGCTCGCGCCCCCCGGGTCGCGCCCGGCTGCTTGAGGCGACGCCCGCCCGAGATCAGCAGCGGATGCGCCGGCTCATCGAGATCCAGCTCCTCGAGCATGGTCTCGCGCAGGGCATAGAACGACTGCAGGATCGCCTCGCGCGCGAGCTTCTTCTCCTCGGCCGGCACATCCGGGTGCTTCCTGGGATCGAGCGACTGCAGGGCACGCCGCATGTCGTGCAGTGGCGCGTAGGGGTAGAGCCCGACGAGGCTCCCGGTCTCGCCCGCATTCGCATAGACGATGCGCATGTTGTCGATGGTCTCGGAGATGCGGCAGAACGCGGCGAGATAGTCGTCCGTCGAGACGTAGGGCTTCTCGCAGTAGGTATAGAGCGCCGATTTCGTGCGCACGATGCCGCGCCACTCCTCCTCCAGGCTCTCGACGAACTTCGAGCGCTTCTGGAACACGTTGGCGAGGTAGGCCGCCACCACCGTCACGAACACCAGCGCCATGTCCTTGAGGTACTCGTAGAGGTCCTGCGCGGCGGCTTCGATCGGCGTGCCGGCAATCCACGGGATCCGGTCCGCGAACTTGGAGACAAGCGAGAGGGCCAGCACCAGACCCAGCCAGAAATAGGCGCGGCGCAACGTGCGGTTCAGCGAGGCTCGTGTCATGGGAGCGGACTTTATCGGCAAGCACACGGAGAGGAATTGTCTAGCGTGGCCCTGTGACCACGGCATTTCAAAGGCATTTCGCCTGTGTCAGCCTCCGAAAGGGCGCGCGATGAAGGCAGGTCTGCATCAGTATATCTTCCCCTCCCGACGTCTGTAGTCCTCGAACACCTGGCGTCCTCGCTCGCGATGTAGCCCGCAAATTACGCGCACGCCTCGGCGTCTGAGGCCCGCAACGATAGCGCGGTCGCCCGGCCCTTCGTCGAAACCGATTTTCTCCGCATCTGCCTTTGTTGCGGAGTAGCTGAGCCTTTGCAGCCGGGCCCAGTGAATGGCTCCGAGGCACATCGTGCAGGGCTGGCAGGAGCACGCTAGGCCGAAGCCATTTGCGAGTGCGTCATAGCCTCCTTCGCGTGTCTGCGCGTCGATGAGCGCAGCGATTTCCGCATGCATGACGGAGAGGCCGCTGCTTTCGACGACGTTCACGCCTACGCCGACGATCTCCAAGCGCGCGAGCGAGTAGACCACGGCGCCGAATGGGCCGCCCGTCTCCTCCTGGATGTTGCGCTCCGCCAGCCTCAGTGCGAGCGCGACCGCGTCGGCATCGTCGGCGAGAGCAGGGCGCTTGAAGGTCGCGAGCCATTTCGGAGGCGCGGGAAGCCCACTACCTGTCTTGGAGAGAGCCCGGGCTCGCGCGGCCCTGGATTTCGCGTGTGCAGGGCTGGTGCTTGAGGCTGGCCGAATACGCATGGTACAGACTAAGTGGGCATTATGTTGGACACGACATTATCGGTGTCTTTGGGGGGAGGATATGCCGACCGACTTGCAGCATTGGGCCTATATAGCCCAGATCGCCTCTCCCCTCGCAATTCTCTGCGGCGTCTTCGTAGCGTGGATGGCATTTGGGAGAAGCCGGCATCTATCTCTATTTCAGAAGTGTGTCGACACGGTGGGGACCTGTAACGACCGTTACGACAAGCTGTTGGCTGTTATGCATGTCGATCCCGATGGAAGGAAGGGCGCCCAGGACTTCTTTCCGAGGTTCTGGTGCCTGCAGTCCGATCAGTTGGACTATTTCATCCTCGGTCTCATCGATCCGCTGACATTTACGACCTGGAACGTCTCCCTCGTCAGGGCCTTCCGGGACCCGAACAAGCAGGTGGCGGGTCAGACTTTTGCTGAAGCGTGGCAGGCCGCCGCCAAGCGATACACGGCAGAGGCGCCGGTGTTTGTGGAGTTCATGAGCGAGCTGATCAAAAAGGCGCAGGAGGGAAACGACTACGTCACCGACCGAGACTTTTGCCTTGGCCTTGCACGGGACATCTATGACTCTGCGGCCGTGCAGCGCTTCAGAACGCATATGCTGGAGCGTCGTCCCGACCAGTGGGATTGGGAGCTGGATATCTTCCGCGCCCGCGCACCGAGCCTAAACCTCAATCGTGCCGCGCGGCGCCGCATTCCAAGGGTCAGGCTCGACTGGAATTGACGGAGCGTGCGCTCGGGCAGGCCCTGCTCTCTCTCCTGTCAGAAGTTCACGTTCTGGATCACCCAGCTTCCGCCGAAGGCGATCAGCCCTGCGACGATGATGTAAGGCAGGATGGTCACCAGCACGCCGAGCAGGCCGATGAACGCCTTGAGGATTTTCTCGGCGGCATCCCACAGCTCGCGGAGCGCCTTGTAAAGCACATAGACGATGCCGGCCACGGCAAGCGCCAGCACGACGATCTTCCAGATCGGCAGGCTCTGCCAATCCGATTGAAAGATCGCGATGATCTGGCCGAACGACCACGTCCAGATGAGCTTGAAGAAGTTGAAGATCCAGGCAATTCCCTGCTGCAGGAATTGCACGATCTGATCGATGATCTGGTTCACGTCCGAGCTCCCCTCGCCAACCAGCCGTGCGCATACTAGTCGCGGCTTCGCCCGATGTCGAACGGCTGTTACATGCTCGACGCGGCAGAGGCTGTCATCGTTCCGTCACCTCGTGGAGAAGTGAGAAGCTACCACCGCAGTGCCCAAAAAAGAACGTGTCGAGAAATGCAATCCCCGACACGTTCCTGTCATCCCGAATGTCTTGGCGCTGCTTATGGGCAGAACCAGACTGGCCCGACGACGATGCAGCCGCGCGTTTGCCAATAGCTGGGCCGCTTGTAGTGACGCTTCCAGCCGCGCGGTGCCTTCGCGTAGCGTCCGCCCGGACGGTAGTTGTGGCGATGTCCATCATGCTTGCCGCCTTTGCGGCCATAGCCATCGCCCTTGTAACCGGGCTTGTTCTGGACGAGTTGGACGCTGTCGGATTGAATGGCTTTGCCGGGCGTCGACGGCAGCGCGCTGGCAGGCGTGACGGATGCGAAACCGAGCAAAGCGGCGGAAATTGCGAAAGCAGCAATCTTCAACTGAAGGTCTCCTATTGAACAATCGGCGTGAAGTTAGGGAACGTAGGAGCTCTCACCGAGGTTCCAAGCTTCGTCCGTGCGCGTACGTCTCGCTCCGCATTGATCCCATGGGCTTTTTTATCGGCACGGATCCTTCCCACAGGCGCTGACGGGGTCGGCACGAAAGGCTGCGCGCATCGGCCGATGACGGATGCGCGCAGATGCTCAATCTCCTAGGCGACGCCGTTATTTGTTGTTGGGATCGGCCGGCCCGACGCCTTCCGTGCCGGCGCCGCTGCCGGTGGTGGCGCTGCCGGGCGCCTTCATGCTGTCGGCGGCCTTCATCAAGCCCTTGTCGCAGGCAGCCATGAACTCGCTCTGATCGATGCTGCCGTCGCTGTTGGTGTTGGCAGCCGCGATATCTGCAATGAACGGCTGAGCCTGCCCGGCGCTGATCTTGTCCTTCTTGCTGGGGTTGGCCTTCTCCCAGGCCGCCTGGCATTCGACCTCGGCCATCTTCACGCCCTCCTGCTTGCCGATGACGGCCTCGCCCTTGCCTTGCGGATCTTGCGCGAGCGCGCTGGCCGTGGCGAGCGACAGGAACAGCAGGGAGCCAATCACACGTTTCATGGTCGTTTCTCCTCTTTTTCGGAGGAACGACCCCGAGCCGGCTTCGGTTCCGCTTTGCGGGCGCAGACGCGATCCGCGGCAAAAGTCAGCCGTCGCATGACGTGTTGGTGGTCAACGATGGGCAGTCGAACACAGACCTTCCGTCCGAGGCTCGCCGCAGCCGCCCGGGTGAAACCCCCGGCACCGAGAATGGGTAAGCGTTGCGGGTATGCCGTAAAATCCTGCGCGGGGCGGTGCGGGGACCGCCTTAAAAATATATCCCCACCCGCGGAACCCGTTCCACCCCGCGCCCTCAATTTATCATCCCTCGGGCTTGCGAGCCGCGAGGCAGAAGCCATTGCAATCACGCTCTTCAGCGTTGACGTCGGTCACTTGCGCAAGTCGAAGGGGTGCGCTTCGATGCATGACGGATCAAGCTTAACCACAATGGCGGGCTGGCCAGCGCGCGCAAGAGTGAGCCATGCACTACGTCCTGTTCTACGACTACGTTCCCGACTATCTGGAGCGCCGCGGGGCTTTGCGCGAGGCGCACGTCGCTTTGGCCAAGGCGACCATCGCGCGAGGAGAGCTTTTTCTCGGCGGCGCATTTGCAGGCCCCGCCGATGGGGCGATGATCGTCTTCTCCGGAGACTCGCCCGCGGTCGCGGAAAACTTCGCCAAGGCGGATCCTTATGTCAGCAACGGCCTCGTCACCAGGTGGTGGGTGCGCGAATGGACGACAGTCGTCGGGAAGGACGCCGCCCAGCCGGTGACCATGGAAGCCGAGTGATAGTGCCCGATATCGAAGCTGCAGCGCTGTCCGCTACGCTGCTTAGCGTAACGCGTTGCGCTTGCTGCTGTGGTACTTGCGCGGAATTTCTCCGGCATCGGCCAGCGCATCGAGGCAACGGCTCGAAATATTGCCACCAGCGGAACGCATGCAGGCCCTGAGCTGGGGACTGTCGACCTTGTAGGATGGGCAGAAGCGGTAGAAATCGGACTTGCAGGCTGACTTGACGCGGCCGCTGTAGGCGTTCGCGGTTCCCGCTGCCGCGAGCGCGCCCAAGCCGATCGCAAGCGCCGCGATGATCTTGGTCTTCTTCATGATCTCTCTCCTATGCCTGAGCGCGCATTGGGTGGCGACGCTTGCATTTCCATCGTTGGAAGCCGTTCGGCTTCGGGCGACCTGGCAGGTCTACTTTCCGCGGTTCCGCATCTCGAGCGTGCGCAGCCGGAGCGCGTTGAGCTTGATGAACCCCTGCGCGTCCTTCTGGTCGTAGGCACCCTTGTCGTCCTCGAACGTGACCAGCGTCGGCGCATAGAGCGACTTCGGGCTCTCGCGCCCGACGACGATGACGTTGCCCTTGTAGAGCTCCAGCGTCACCTCGCCCTCGACGTGCTCCTGGCTCTTGTCGATGGCCGCCTGCAGCATCTCGCGCTCGGGCGAGAACCAGAAGCCGAAGTAGACGAGCTCCGCATAGCGCGGCATCAGCTCGTCCTTGAGGTGCATGGCGCCGCGGTCGAGCGTCAGGCTCTCGATGGCGCGATGTGCCTGCAGCAGGATCGTGCCGCCCGGCGTTTCGTAGATGCCGCGCGATTTCATGCCGACGAAGCGGTTCTCGACGAGGTCGATGCGGCCGATGCCGTTGTCGCGACCAAGGTCGTTGAGGGCTTTGAGCAGCGTAGCCGGCGAAAGACGCTTCCCGTCGAGCGAGACTGCGTCGCCCTTCTCGAAGCCTATTTTGATTGTCGTCACCTTGTCGGGCGCTGCCATGGGCGAGATCGTGCGCTGATAGACGATCTCCGGCGCCTTCTTGGCCGGATCCTCGAGCACTTTCCCCTCGGAGGACGAATGCAGCAGGTTGGCATCCACCGAGAACGGCGCCTCG